>CAVVHY010000032.1:0-78112 GCA_963748135.1 uncultured Gammaproteobacteria bacterium
GTATCGCCCAGGAATATGGTTTTTGGCTTGGTGATGCCTTTGCCTCAGGCGGTTCAACCGGCTATGACCATAAAAAAATGGGTATTACTGCTCGTGGCGCATGGGAGTCTGTGAAACGACACTTTCGTGAGCTTGGTTTAGATGTGCAACGTGAAGATTTCACAGTTGTTGGCATTGGTGATATGGCCGGCGACGTCTTTGGTAATGGTATGTTGTTATCCAAGCATATAAAAATGGTAGGCGCCTTTAACCATCAGCATATCTTTTTAGACCCAAACCCAGACCCTGAAATCAGTTTTAATGAGCGCTTGCGCTTATTTCAATTGCCTCGTTCTTCGTGGGAAGATTACAATCGTACCTTGATTTCTCAAGGCGGTGGTGTGTATCGTCGAACAGCTAAGGCGATTAAGCTCTCGAATGAAGTTAAGCAATTACTTAATATTAAAAAAGACTTTGTTGTGCCCAACGAGTTGATTAAGGCGATGCTTAAGGCCAAGATTGATTTGCTCTGGAATGGCGGGATTGGGACTTTCGTCAAAAGCTCCATGGAGTCACATGCAGACTCTGGTGATCGAACCAATGATGGGCTTCGAGTCAATGGTAACGAATTACGTTGTCGAGTAGTCGGTGAGGGTGGTAACCTTGGCTTCACCCAACTTGGTCGGGTAGAATTTGCATTAAAAGGTGGTCGCATCTTCACTGATTTCATTGATAATTCCGCCGGGGTTGACTGTTCCGACCATGAAGTCAACGTCAAAATCTTGTTGAACGAGGTCGTTGTTAATGGCGACATGACATTTAAACAGCGTAATCAATTGCTTGCTGGGATGAGTAATGAGGTTGCCGATTTGGTATTACATAATAACTATCACCAGACACAAGCCTTAAGTTTAGCTTCCTATCGCGCCTTTTCTAACGTTGACCTACATGGTCGATATATCCAGGAATTAGAGCGCAGTGGTAATATCGATTCTGAGCTTGAGTTTTTACCCAATGAACAAACATTATTAGAACGTAAGAGCAATGGTAAAGGTCTTACGCCACCTGAGCTTGCGATATTGTTTGCTTATTGTAAGCAAATCATTAATAACAACATCCTTGATTCTGACGTGCCCGAAGATGAGTATTTGAGTGAGACCTTATCCTATGCCTTCCCTCAGCCCATTCGCGAAAAATATCGCAAGGCAATGTCGCATCACCGGCTACGTCGAGAAATTATTGTACTATATTAAGCAATGCACTCGTAAACGAGATGGGTTTTACCTTCGTCTATGAATTAAATAGTGAGACGGGGGCCTCAATTTGCGATATTTATCATGCTTATACCATTACCCGTAATATCTTTGGGTTAGCAAAATTCTGGGGAGATGTTGAAAAGCTTGATTATAAAGTAAAGGCCGAAGTACAGTTGGAAATGATGCATCGCACATCTTTATTAGTACGACGAGCTACGCGTTGGTTTCTGCGCAATCGCAAAATGGCACTAAATATTACCGTGTTATGAATATTTTGCCGATAATATCAAGTTTTTGGCTCGCAATATTGATAAGATGCTCGTAGGAAATGACAAACAGCGCTATGATGAATTATTTGCGAAATATATTGAGGCGAATGTATCTGAGGGCTTGGCGCAAATTGTTGCCAGTGAACAAGCCATATTATAGCCATGGACATCAGTGAAGCGGCTGAATTATACCAATTTGACCTCAATGAAGTCGCACAAACTTATTTCGCTTTAAGTGAGCGTTTGGAGCTTAGTTGGTTACGCCAACAGATCAACGCGTTACCGGTTGATAATCAATGGGATGCCTTGGCCAAAGAGGCGTGTCGTGATGACCTTGATTGGCAACAGCGTAGCTTGACGATAGCGGTATTACAAGACGTTAAAAAGGCAGATATTGGCGAGCGCATAGAGCATTGGCTAGAACAACATAAGGAAATGTATAGTAGGTGGCAAAATATGTTAGCCAATTTACGTGGTTCAAGTACGGTGAGTTTTATCGTGTTTCAGTGGCCGTGCGAGAATTGATGGATTTAGCACAAGTAAACGTGCACCTGCTTAAGGCAAATAATAAATCGGCAGCTCAAGCAGAGACTAAGGCCAAGGCCAAGGCTGAGGCCACAACAAAGGCACATAAACGTAAGAAGGCGGATGTAAAAACTGAACGAACTAGCAAACCAGATAGCAAGGCGGCATCTGATGCATAACGCCATTATTAGTTAAAGGAGACCCACATGGATGAACAATTCGAATCCAATGGTTCAACGTTTCCATACCAATCAAAGTATGTTGAAGTCTTTGGCTCAAAAATGCATTACATCGATGAAGGTGAAGGTGACCCATGCTTTTTATCCATGGCATACCCACCTCATCTTATTTGTGGCGCAACGTTATTCCAGCCTTAACAGATAAGGCCCGCTGTATTGCAGTTGATTTGATCGGGATGGGTAAGTCGGATAAACCGCAGATCCAATACCGAGTATTTGATCATATTCGTTATATTGAAGAGTTTATTAATCAGCTTGGCTTGAAAAATATCACTATCGTCGTGCACGGCTGGGGGTCTGTCATTGGCTTTGATTATGCGATGCGTCAGAAGAAAATATCAAAGGCTTGGCGTTTTTTGAATCGCACATTCGGCCTGTGACAGACTGGAGTATGGTTTCTTTACCTATTCAAGAATTATCGGTGGTGCTGAATTCGCCAGATGGCGGTTATGATGTCATTATGAATAGTAACTATTTTGTTAACAAGGTTTTGCCTAGTGGCGTTATGCGTGATTTGACGTCTGAAGAAATGGAATATTACCGTGAACCATTTAAAGAACCAGGTACTTGTCTACCATTATGGCAATATTTACAAGATTTACCTCTTGGCGATGGCCCACAAGATGTTGTTGATCTTATTTCTGAGTATTCGAAAAAATTAATCTTATCCAAGGTTCCAAAATTAATGATGTTTGGTGTGCCTGGTTTTATCACAACGATTGATACTGTCCAATGGGCCAAAAAACATTTGCCTAACCTAACCTTGATTGATATTGGAGATGCCTTGCATTATGCCCCCGAAGGCAAGCCTATAGAATTTAGGACAGAATTGCGTAAGTGGTATATTGAACTTGAACAGGAGGCAAAAAAAGATAGTAAAGAGGCGATGGTTGAAAAAGAATAATGATTGCATAATTGCTATTCATTACATACGGTCATTCAATTCGTCAAAACCGCACCAGATCAAATTATACTCATAATTGAAAAATTATAAAATTTGTCGGCAACACCTACTTGACATAATGCTGATTTAGTTTACATTTATAGGTGTGATTCATTAAATATTATTAAAATAATTAGTGAACCGCATTGTGAATATAATTATAACAATAATAGGGGAAAGCGACATGATTAATACAAAAGCTTTAATTCTCGCAGCATCTGCCGCAGCAATCTTTACTGCAGGTTGTTCTTGTTTTCATCACGGGCCACAACCAGTAGATAAATTTGGTAAGCCAGTAGGTCATTCTTGGCATCATCCTAAGAAAAATAGTTGCGGTGCTGGCTGATCATAGCCAACGACTGAAATGCGCTGGATATCTATTCTCAAATAGTTTATCCAGCGCGTTTAGTTTTTAGTAATATTAGTAACCCTAGGTTGTTAATGCTTATCACAAATATACGGCTTATAAAGCTATCAATCTTTTCAAATCATGACTAATAAACAATACAAGCAATATCAAAAACCGCCATATTTAGGATTTGGTTTAGGTTTGCGTGCTGAACATTATGAATATATCTTGGCAAATAAACCTAAACTCGATTGGTTCGAAATCGTTTCTGAAAATTATATGATTCCTGGTGGTCAAGCCTTATCTACACTGGAGCAAATACGACAAGATTACCCGCTAGTGATGCATGGTGTCTCTTTATCAATTGGTAGCACTGACCCACTTAATCAAGATTATCTTACCAAATTAAAGCAACTTGCTGATAGAATACAGCCAAAATGGATTTCTGATCATCTATGCTGGACCGGCATCAATAAGCTTAATATGCATGATTTATTACCATTGCCATATACTGAAGAAGCGATCAAGCATGTGTCTGACCGCGTTAAGCAAGTGCAAGACTTTCTGGGGCGACAAATCTTATTAGAAAATGTAAGTAGCTATCTCACCTATGCGGATTCACAGATTACCGAATGGGAATTTTTAAGCGCGATTGCAAAGCGGGCTGATTGTCTAATCTTGTTAGACATTAATAATATCTATGTCAGTAGTTACAATCATGGTTTCAATCCTATGGATTTTATCCTGGGTGTTGTTAAAGATGGGTACAACAATTTCATATCGCAGGCCATGATAATCGAGGCCGTTATATCGTTGATACCCATGATAACATTGTGATTGATGAGGTATGGCAACTCTATTGCCAAGCCCTGGAACATTTGGGACCAGTTTCAACTATGATTGAACGAGATGAAAATATTCCAGAGTTTGATGAATTATATGCTGAGCTACAAGTCGCCAAACAATTGGCGCAACAAACCTTGGCCAAGGTGGACGCATGACGAAATTAGCTGAAATACAATCGCAATTGCAAGATTATTTGCTAGGTAAAGAGAGCGGCATTGAAGCCGCCATTGCTCTGCCACCACAAGGTGATAGGGCAGAGCGATTAGGTATTTATGGTCATACCTATTACAAGCGATTAATTGGTGTTCTTGAACAAAGTTTCCGCGGTTTGCGTGCACTCATGGGTAAAGAGGCCTTTGCTGACATGGCCTATGAATATATCAAGGCTAATCCATCACGTTATTTTTCAGTCGATAATATCGGCATCCACTTGGCTGAATTTTTAACGCAACACCAAAACTATGCTAAAGAGCCCATTTATGCTGAAATGGCCGTGTTTGAGCGAACCATGACAATGTGTTATGACGCTGAAGATGTATCATTACTCACATCTGCTGATATTGGCGCTATTGCACAAAACGATTGGCCTAAGATGCATCTTGGCTTGGCGCCCAATGTAAATTTATTACAGTTTCATTGGAATACAACCGATATTTACGATGCGATCATGCAGGATCAAAAGCTGCCTGAAGCCCAACATTATGAACAACCATTGCATTGTGTGATTTGGCGTTATGAATATACGCCTTATTATTACTTGGCGCCTAACCAAGAGGCGAGTTGTTTACAACTCATTGCCAATGGCAAGAGTTTTTTGGATATTTGTGAAGCGCTATGTGAGTTACTGCCTGATGATCAAGTAACCCCGACCGTTGTCGACTACATACTACAGTGGTTAAATAAAGGAATGCTTGCGACAGTAGAGATTCGAAAATAAATTTAGTTACATCTAAAACGACTCGTCAATTATGACTGCTAAATTCACCATATTAATCACCGGCGCCAATCGTGGTCTAGGTTTGGAATTTTGTCAACAATATTTGGCAGCAGGCTGGAAAGTCATAGCTACCTGTAGGCAACCCAAGCAAGCAAATGAGTTGCAACAATTACAGCGACAATATCAGGCGAATTTGCAAATTGAGCGTCTCGATGTTACCAATCAACAACAAATTACCCAGCTTAGGCAAGGCTTGAATAATGAAAAAGTCGATATCTTGTTGCTAAATGCCGGGATCTTTGGGTCATCTGGTGTGTATTTCGGTGATCTTGAGCCAGAACCATGGCTTGAAGTAGTACGAGTTAATATGGTTGCCCCAGTCATGGTGGCACAAGCCTTGTATAATCCAATTGTTAATAGTGATAAAAAGCTTATTGTTGCTATAGGTAGCTCGATGGGGGTTGTCAGTAAAAATCGAAGAGGGTGGGCGCTATTATTATCGCTCTAGTAAATGTGGCCTTTTGATGGGCATTAAAAGCATGGCCATCGACTTGGCCGATAAGGGGGTGAGCTGTGTGGCGCTCAATCCTGGCTGGGTAAAGACGGGGATAGGTGGTCCCAATGCCACATTTACACCAGCTGAGAGCGTGACTAAGCTTAAGCATATTATAGATGGTTTGACGACAGCCGAGAGTGGTAAGTTTTTTAATCATGATGGGACTGAGATTATTTAGTGCCACTCACCCGATTAGAGATTAGAGACTAGAGACTAGGGGCTAGAAACTAGAGACTAGGAATGATTTAGAGCCCCCTCACCAATTTACTTGGTGAAAACCAAATTATAAGTCTTCGAATGAAACACTACAAAATTTTTTCTTTAAAAACAATAAGTTTAAAGATCCACCCTATGAACCGTTGTTATAAATCATTGTAGGGCGGTATCGCGCAGCGATGCCCCCCCTTTTTTAGTTTTTCATTTCGACGATAAAAATGAGCAGATCCGTCAGCCCCTTGAGGCTGGGGAATCTGCTCATTTTTGTGAAGGCAACATTGCCCAAACGATGTCATTCCGGGGGTTACTGCAACTTGGTGAGCTTTGCTCGCTTAGTTGCAGTTGCAACCCGGAATCCAGGAATGATAGCGTTTCATGATATGATGGCTTTGCAATTCCTGGATCCCGGCTCATAACTGCAAGTAAGTTCGACTACGTCTCACCAACTTGCAGTAATGGCCGGGATGAGTGCGCCACGAAGTGGTTAGATTCACGTGAGTGAAAGTCTCACCTGTGAAAGTGTGACCCAACACACACAGAACCGAGTCTTGGGCTTTTAACGGTAACGTTAAAGGCTAAGCGTAGACAGGGATGCTATAGGCCATAACCAAGCGGTTAGGCGATTGAGCCCCGAAATGAAATTATTGGGACGGTTGACATAGTTCATCCAATGGAAAACAACATCATAGTGAACATCAATGGGCAGAACACTACGACGTCCCCGGGTCGAAGAGCGTGGCATGTAGCAAATGAAGCTAACTAAACGTGGGAGATCCTATGGTGTCTTCAAGGACGGAGTATTGGCCAACAAGGGTAACAGCGAGGAAGCCAAAACGCACCATAGGAAGTCCGATTGGTGGTAGTAGTGATGAAACAGAGTAACGACTGCGGAGCGAAGCACCATCGGTAACAACAACCTGAAGAGAGAAACGCGAATGGAGATGACAAAACCACCAAGAACAGCGGCCACAGTGCTCGACAGGATAGCCTGGATATCCGCGAAGGAACCGGAAGGAAAGTTCTTCAGCTTGATGCACCACATCAACGAAGGGTCACTTCGCGACTGCTACCACAAGCTTGATGGAAAGAAAGCGGTGGGAGCGGATGGTATCACGAAAGAAGGGTATGGTGAAAACCTAGCGGCAATCCGCTGCCTGCAGTGAAGATTTGCCATAACCTTTATGAGCCAATATCCAGGTAAAGGTTGTTATCGTGAGCCTATTGCGTTAATCGCGCACGATGGGTTCTAACGAGGGGCCGGGGCACAATGATAATAGGGTAGAAATAATGTGACACCACCATAATGCGAAAGCAGGTGGGAACGGGGAATACAAACATCGACCTATGTTGTCAAAGGATCCGGCCTACTCACGCATCGGTGGGAAAATCACATGCGTCAAATAACGTAACAACATAGTTGATGACAATGTTTTTATGCAGCAGAAAAATCACGTCGCGCCACTATTTTTTTAACTACATTGATTTTAATAATAAATTTTTTCAAAAATGCGTAGATTCTTCAGCCCTTGGGGGAGAGGGGATGGTGAGGGGGGCTCTAAATCATTCCTAGCCTCTAGTCTCTAGTTTCTAGCCCCTAGTCTCTAGTCGGGTGAGGGGGCCGCTAAACAATCTCAGTCATCTTCAGATGCAACCAATTTTTGCATGGGTTCATTTTCATCATCATCAACATCAACGGCCAATTAATCCAAGTCCACCTTTTCAATCTTTTCAAAACGGCTCGAAATCTTACGCGCAGAGGTATGTACGTCTTTGACATCTTCATTGGCTTGATGGATATGACGTGCCAAATTATTCATCCGGTGTTTGAATCGATCAAAGTCTTTGGCCAAATAGCCTAGGTGTTCCTGGATGACATGTACTTGTTTGCGCGTGTCGGCGTCCTTCAGTACAGCTCGGGCTGTAGTCAGGATCGCCATCATGGTAGTAGGAGAGGCTAGCCAGACGCGAGCTTTATAGGCTTCATCGACCAACTCTGGGTAGTGGCCATGGATTTCTGCGAATATGGCCTCTGCCGGGATAAACATCACTGCGCCATCAGATGTTTCTCCTGGAATGATATATTTACTGGCAATATCTTGGATATGCTTGCGGATATCTATTTTGAATTGCTGCTCTGCAGTTCGACGTTCATAGTCACTAATCCCTGATGCTATAATTTTTCGATAAGTTTCTAATGGAAATTTGGCATCAATGACAATATCGCCACTGGGCTCTGGCAGAAATAAAATACAATCGGCGCGCTTATCATTGCTCAAGGTATACTGAAAGGCAAAATTACTCTCAGGCAAGAGGTTACGAATCAAAGCGGACAATTGTACTTCACCAAAGGCACCACGGGCCTTTCTATCGGCTAGTACTTCTTGCAAATTAACCACATTGTTAGACAACTCAGTAATCCGCTTTTGGGCCTCATCAATCAAGGCCAGACGTTTTACGATGTCGGTAAATGTCGCTGTCGTTTTTTCAAATCCCTCGCTCAAGCGTTTCTCGACTTGACCACTGATATCACGCAACCGTTCCTGGGTGAGCTGCGTCAATTTATCCAGCTGCTTATTTATATTTTCAGCATTGGTATTTAAGGTATTGGCAATTTGAATACGCACATCGTGCATATGTTTTTGCACACTGTCTTGTAATAACTTCATGCCTTCTAGTTGACGCGTATCTACTTGCTGGCGATGGGTTTGTAATTCCTTAATAATATCAGACTTAAGCTCGGCCGAGGTTTGGCTGAGTTTAAATTTGATATCATTCAACCCATCTTGTAATAATTGTTGTTGCTGTTGTGACTTTTGCTCCTGGTCTTGGATATGTTTTTCATGCGTTTGACGGAAATAGTCAAACTTTGTATCTTGTTTTAACCAATAATCTCGGCTGCGTAAAAGAAGGACGGTTAGTGCAATCATACCTATCAAGATAATACACACAATGCTTATATTCGTAATCAACTCAATCACAACGCAACCTATAACATTTTGTTGTTTAAATGCACAGCTTGTAGCAAGAGGCAATGGTTAACCATCGCATCCTAGTCTACAATATCAATATAGTGATAGGGTAACCTGACTCTAGTGGAATATAAAGGGAATCTGCCATGAACAACCAAAAAAGTGCACTTACTTTTAGCCTAGGGATTATATGTTTGGTGATAGGGATTGCTATCTTGGGGTTTATTATTTATATATTACCATATGTGCTATTTGGTTTTAATTATGATATCCCTGATTTTATCGTATATTTAACAACCTGGCTGGAGCAGAATCATGGCATTACGGGTTATTGGCAAATGCTTGTTTTGTTACTACCACCAATGATCATTGGATTTCTGTTTCTCTATTTAGCACGAGAGTTTTCCTTGACCGCTGACAATCTTGAACATATTAGTGAACCCTCGCCACCTACACCAGCAATAGAATCAGAAGTATTACCGAATATTGAATTAGGCCCCACTGAAAGCATAGGTGATCTTCAAAGCTATGTGAAAACGGCCAATCCTTCTATCGCAATAACCAAGACACGTCGCAAGCATAAACGACATACCTTACTTAGGGTGTTATTATATATCTTATTGATTTTATTGTTTCTCCTTGTGGTTGAATATTTTCTGGTGACTGGATTTGAAGGGCGTTGGTTGTTATTAGGTTAAGCGTTCGTAATAGATTTCAACTGCCGA
Organism: uncultured Gammaproteobacteria bacterium; assembly: GCA_963748135.1. Taxonomy (GTDB): domain Bacteria; phylum Pseudomonadota; class Gammaproteobacteria; order JBGSLN01; family JBGSLN01; genus CAVVHY01. The sequence goes on from CAVVHY010000032.1 coordinate 9,810, forward strand.
TTTTAGGATGATAGCCGTCATAAATTAGGGCCTGTTTACAATTCAATTTTCACAAGGGAGATTGAATTGTAAACAGGCCCTAGAGTCCAGCATTGCGCTGTTATGAATTAAGACGTCAAAACTGGCTGTATCTAAGTGATACTATTGCACTGACGTATTATTATGTTTTGGTGGCATCTTTAATAGTGTGGAAGAACCAAATCGCTGTTTCAATATACTTTCTGCAATTGTATTTAAGTCCGTGTTTATATGTTGTTGATGAACGATTCGTACATAATCTATATTTGGCGGATCAATGACTACTTCGTCATTTGCACCTAATACATATTTACGACTCAAGACGCGAATATCCATTGCTTTTTTACCAGTATTTTTAAAGCTAATGCCTACTAATTTATTGTCAGCATCATACCTAAGTTGAATGCTTAAATCGCCTTTTTTAAAGTATTGCACATGCAAAGGCAAATTATCAGATACGAGTGGTTTTTCAGCTGCGGCTCCTGCTGTTGGAGCGGGTGTTGCCGCTGGTGCTTTTGGTGTAGGTGCTGGTGCTGGGGTTGCGGCATTAGGTTTTGCACTCGGCCCGGTCTCCGGGTTTGCCTTTTGATCGGTTGTTGCAGCAAACGAGAGCTGAGTTAACATCAGTAATGCAGCAAAGATAGTCGATAAGCCAAATATGATCTTATTATTTTTAAGTTTACTATTCATTGTAAATAACTCCCTAGAGAATGCTATGAAATACTATGAAACAAAGTATACTAACGTTAATATAATAAATAAGTATAACATTTTAAATGTAGGCTTAATTATGAACCCATATATGAGCTCGTAATGCGAGCGCCTACATATTAAATATAGCTTAAAAACAATATATTGCATATAGAGGATGGCACAGATGAATATATTTAACCGAATGAAGCTTAAATCATTGCAAAAGACTGCAGATAAATTGTTCCATCAACGTGAACATGGTGACAATGTCGACGTAAAACATGAAGCGAATGCCCAATTAGCCTTAGCTGATTTTTATCGAAATCATTTATTTGACAAAGGATTGCCCAATGCTGAGCAATTAATGCAAGAAAGCTATCGTAATGCAGCCATTTTGGGTTCTTTGCAGGCACAATATCAATTTGGTAAACTTAAACTTGAGCGTGGCAAATTTTGGCAACAATGGAGAGAAGGGCCTCATGGGGATGATATCCATCAAACTTATGCGCAGCAGTGTTACCAAGAGGCATTTACTTATTTAGCAGAGGCTGAGCAGGGCAATTACGCAGAGGCAGTCCGTTTACACGGCATGGCTTACATCCACGGTTGGGGCGTAGAGCAAGATAAAGATAAGGGCTTCAAATTGATTGTCAAAAGTATTGACTTGGAGCAGGCATGGGATCGGGCAACCCAGATCTTTGAGCAATTAGGCTTAAATACACCCGAATTCTTTTCCACGATCATGGCTATTAAAGAGAAGAGATAATAAAATATCAACATTAGCAAACCAAAATCAGGAAGGCTATTTATTCTAAAAATATTTGGAGACATCATTATGTGGAAAAGGCCCGGTTCTTTTAAAAAAAAGCAGCAAAATAAAAGATCTATTAACAGCGTTGAACGTAATGCTCTTGCCTCGATTCAAACGCAAGCCTCCATTACAAAAGATAAATCAGCATTTGGTAAGAATTTAACTTTCAGCGGTGAATTATCTGGAAATGAAGACGTCTTTATCTATGGTACTTATAAAGGCAATATCTATCTTAAGAATAATTGTTTACATGCAGGTCGCCATAGCCAATTAACAAGTACAATCTATGCAAAAACGATTATCGTTGAAGGGACAGTTGAGGGTGATTTATACGCCGCAGATAAAATTATTATTCATAAAACGGGTTATGTTATTGGTAATGTCATTGCCCCTAGAATTACCGTTGAAGATGGCGCGGTATTAAAAGGTAAGCTGGACATGGATGACGAAACGTTCACGAAATATTTTCCCCAGGAACTTCTCACAGAAGCCAATGAATCAGTAATTGTCGCAACCGCACTCCATACGCCGGCAGCAAAAGAGAATCAGGCACCGACCTTGGTTGAAAATGAATTTCATAAACAACAAAAGTCAAATGTGCAACAACAAAAACTCAAGTTAGAGCAAGATGTTGCCCCCGCGGCTAAAGGAGCAGGTAAACATGCAAATTCGCAATCTACCGCTTGAGTAATAACTAAATAAATATAACTTAGCAGATGATAAGGTTAACAATATCGGCTTTAAACTATTTATATCAAAAAGGGAACTTGTCATGGACATGACATATATAGATTATGAGATAGATAAAAATGGCATAGGGATGATCGTACTAAATAGGCCAACTCACGCCAATGCCTTAAGTAACCAAATGATTAATGAATTTGCACAGGCCTTGCTTGATGCCGAGCGTGATCCCAAGTGTCGCGTGGTTGTGATTAGCGCCAAAGGCCCATCATTTTGTTCCGGCTATGATCTTGAATGGGTGGCTGAAATGGTGCAAAAACCACAAGATCAAAATGTCAAAGAGGGAAAACAAAATAGCCAATTGCACTATATCTTATACAGCCTTAAAAAACCCACGATTGCCTTGGTACATGGCACCGTCATTGCAGTGGGGCTTGGCCTAGCCGCCTGTTGTGATATCGTCATAGCTGATCCGAAAACAACATTTTCTAGTATGGAAACACGCATTGGCATTTTCCCAGCCTTGGCGACCAGCTATTTGATAGCCGCAATTGGGCCAAGGGAAACCAAACGCATTATCTTAACTGGCGATACCTTAAATGCCGAGTATGCTCAGAAAATTGGATTAGTACATTATGTGGTACCTAAACGTGAATTAAAAGCCAAGGCTTTAGAGATTGCGAAGCGAATCCTCGTTAATGGCCCACAAGCCATTGCCGGCGCTAAACAGCATATAGATTCAATGCTATATCGACCAATTAACGAATCTTTGGCGATGGAAAACGCCATGTTGATTACTGCAATTGGTGTGTCATATGAAGCACAGGAAGGTATTCGGGCATTTATCGAGCGAAAGCCTGCACCATGGATGGTTAGGGATGATGGCGAGTAGAGCTCGTATCGAAGCATGGCTTCGTGCAATAAGGTAGTTAATATTGAAAATTCGGCTTATATTCCTAGTTATCGCCTGTCTATTTGCAATATAGTTTTAAAGCCATGATCTTTGAGGTTAATATATCTTTATTATCGTACCATTGCCAGAGCCAGATACTTCACATTGGTGAGAACTACTCAAGGTAGCGATATGCCGACTTTCATGATCAATATAAGTCATTAGTAGGCAAACTTGGTTGCCTTCGTCATCGATAATTTGAATTTGATTACAGGCATAATTATTGTAGGGGCTTATGTCACCAGGACAGCGAAATACCTTCAAACCACAAAATGGATCAGAGCGTATATCAACTAGTCTACTGGTCTTGGCATTTAGATGAACCGCACCATACGGTGATTGCTTGGCGCAGCTACTACCAGCATTATTAAATGTCACATTGGCATCGCCATGGTTTTCCAAGACGATCCCGACGGCATTGGCAATACCTATTGATAGTATACAGATAAACACAACAGCGAAGAGCTTATTGATTGTTGTAAGTATATGTTTTGTCATGCCAGATTTCCTTATAGAAAGCACGAGGTTATTATTAATGATAGCATAAAATATTATGCCCTGAGTTGCTTGTGGTGTGGGCAAACAATTTAAGTATCAAATAAGTTTGACAAAGAAAGTCATCAATTATAATTAGCCTAATTTGTGCTTAAATTTTTTCCACGGGCATGCTTTTTTACACCCTGGTATTTGTAATAAATGATTATTATAAAAGACTTGAATGATATATTTATCATCGGCTTTAAATAATAATAGCCGTAAATCAGCAGCATTGGGTGGGGAATGGAGCAATGAAATGCCTAAGACACTTAAGGCGCTTTGTATTGTCGTATCGTGGGCCATATATAAAACATAGTGCAAAGACGATTTGTTATTAATGGCATTATCTATTTGCTCTTTAATCGTGTGTAATAAATTATTAGCAATCAAATGTGCGGTTGCTGGTGAACCATATTTTTTTGCCTTAATCCAATCACTTAAGGCATTCAACTGAGTCACGTCTTGATCCGTAAAACCGGTGGGCAGTGCCACACCATCATTTGATCTAATTTTGAGATTGGTTGCTAAGGTCGTGACCTGTTTTAAATCTGTTAAATTAAGGCCTGATAACTTTGACCACCGTTGCAATTGTTTATGCCTTTGTTTCGCCATTTCTAACCAATCTTTTTGGTTGTATACTGTTGTCTCAAGCAAATGTCGATATTGTTTATGATAAACATGATTCGCTTCGAGTAAGCTATCGTTTTTCCTGGCCTCGGTGTGAATAGGTACAGGTTGAAAAGCACCAGGTAGCGCGGCAACTTTATCTGTTAATAATGGGCCTGTGCCCAAAGGATAAAGACCTAATAATAATGACTCTGCACTCATCAAGGTGCGATTATTATCACTTGAACGTACAAAGATATATTGTTGCTTGAACGATTTTGGTAGCAAGTGGTATTGCTTGATATAAAGTGAATTTAATACTGTACCCAGTTTATATTCTTGTCTTGCGCCTAAGGGTGTTAATTCACCAAGACCTAATTGCCAATGGTGTGGATGTTTTGGCAATAATTTAGTCGGTGTGCGATCGCCATGACGAACAAGGTCAACAGCAAAGATTAATTGTTCACTTGCAAAAGTAGTTTTTATTACGACTAAATTTATAATTACACAAAGCAATATAATAATTTTTTTGCTGGGCATGTTAAGCTCCTTTAACATATGAACAGGTCTAGACCGGGATCACTTTCAATTTTATAGCTTCTTTTTGTGGTCGACAATAAGTTTCTTTAATCAAGGTGGAGGCTATAATTATCGCGATAAGGTATAAGATTGGCATTAGTGTAAAACCCATTATAAAATCATGCGGCACCAATTCACTTCTACCGGCCGAGGCAGTGTAGATAAAATAGCTTGCTAAAGGTGGAATAAATGCACCAAACATTGTAATACTACCATTATTTAAACCTAGCGCGGTGGCCCGTGTACTCACATCAACATGTTCTGCAATGGTAGCAAAGCCCACGTTTTGCCCTGAGGCGGCAAAACCTAAACCAAAAAATAAAATTCCGTAAATCCAATGGGCAGATGAGGAGGGTAGATATGTAATCCCTGAGGTTACGATAAACCCGAGAATAGCGCAAAAGATTAACGTTGGTCGACGTCGCTTGGCTATATCAGATAAAGCACCTAGGAATGGACAGGCTATGGCATAACCTAACCAAGCTAAAGAAACCATATCTGCAGCAGCATTTTGTGTCAATCCCCGAGCTTGTAAATACTCCGTCCCCCAAATTGCGCCTAATAAGGCTATCGATACATATATTGTTCCAGAATATAGTGCTACAAACCAAGCCTGTTTGTTCTTTAGCAGACGTAATAGTCGCTGTTTTAAAGGCTGTTGGTGTTGCAAGTAAATTAGTGCTGGCTCACCGTCTCTAGGCTTATTTCTAACGATGAATAAAATTAATATGGCTAATACAATTCCAAAACCTGCAATTTCACTCAATGCCATACGCCAACTTTCATGGGTTGCCGTAATTAATGCTATCAATGGCCCGCCAGCCAATAATGGCCCCATGGTACCAATAAACTGCGAAGCCCCCGCAAAAAAGCCAAATGCCTTTCTTGGAAACCAGATGACCGCAATTATTAATAAGCAAACAAAGGCAAACGATGAACCAAAGCCCATGAGCAAACGACTAGCGAATGCTGTATTAAAACCTGTGGCATGTGCAAACCAAAAAGTCGCGCCACCACAAACCAGGGTAGCAAAGATCATAATACGTTTAACGCCAAATTTGTCGGCAAGTATACCCACCGGAATTTGCATTACGCCATATGCGATATAATAAGCTGAACCGATCATTGAAAATGTTTCGGCATTTAATTTTAAATCTGGAATAATTTGATGTGCCAAGCTGCCAACAAAGGTCCGCAAGAAAAATTCATATAAGAAAAATACTGCTGCAAGCCCCCAAATAATAAGTCCAAGCGCAGTTATCGGTGAATTAGCTTCTTTATCAGTCATTACTTACTCTTCACTTGACTCATTAAGATGATGGGTACTGGTTTCGGTCCATTTCTCGAGATGTGTTGCCGCATGTTTCATCTTAGGAAAGACCGCCAGTTGAAATAAAGCTTCGCCTTCATGTACGAGAGGCAGATTATTTTTACCAACAATAATGGCTTCTTCAGGACTGGTAATTGTTTCACTTGGGGTAGCACCAAATGGATCGCGAATAATACAAAGGGGTTCACCTTTTTTAACGTGCTGACCTAACACATGTTTACTATGGCTAACACCACTTGTTGATGCCCGCACCCAGATGCTTTTTTCAGTAAAGAAACTGTGTAAGGTACGTTCTTTTTTAGCTTGTTTATCAGGCAGCATGCTCATTTTGCGCATTACATTGAGGATACCACTTAAACCTACTTTAATAGCATGTTCATCGAAGCGCATGGCTTCACCCGCCTCATACAACAAAAAAGGTTTTTTTTGTTTAAAAGCAAATGTTCGCAACATGCCTTTCTCATTCGGTGCATTGGTGATAACAGGGGCATTGAAAACTTCGGCCAAAGATTTACTCTGATCATCCTCAAAGTTGATATAGAGTTGGGGTAAGTTTGTGTAATTGATAAAACCTGTTTGCAGATCAATGGCCACATCTGCCTTGTTAAATATTTCATTAATGAAGGTATTCGCCATACGGGCAGCATGTGTTCCTGATTTAGAACCAGGAAAGCAACGATCTAAATCAATGCCACCGGGCAAATATCGTGAGCGATTAATAAGCCCATAGACATTCAGTACCGGAATCGCTATTAATGTTCCGCGTAGCTTTTTCATGGCACTGATATTCAAGAGGCGATTGATGATCTCAGTGCCATTAAGTTCATTACCGTGCATTGCTGCAGTGACTAATAGACAGGGCCCAGATTGACGTCCATGGGCCACTTTGATTGGCATATATAACGGGGCACAACTAAATAATTCGGGCAAGGGCAGGGCAAGAGAAACACTTTCACCGGGATGAATCGTTTCATTACAAAATTGTAGACTGGTGTTTTTCATAACAAATACCAATAGTTGAATAGATTAAAAATGTTGTACAAATAACGCTGGTAACGCTAAAGATGATTGCCCATTCTAACGACGTTCATGGCCTGGCGCAACCGTAGTTTTGCTATCTATATGAAAAAATGAAAAAAATATTCGGTGTCGCTAAAGATTTCTCATTCTCAAGGAACCGAGAACGCGTCTATTTTGGTGAGCTTTTTGTGAAATTTATATAAGACTTAAAAAAATGCAGATTCTTTTAAAGTAAATTGCTCTCGCCCAAGGGCGAGAGCTTCTAGGTTCCCATGCCCCCAAGGGGCTGAGGAATCGGGTCATTTTTGAAAAAAATTATAATTGAAATCATAGAATAAAAAAATAGTACCGTGTTGATATTATTCTGCTACATTAAAACGTTGTCATCAACTATGTTGTAATTTTCCCTAAAGCCTTGTTATTCTCCACCGCTGTCATTTTCACGTCGCCGTCATCAACTATGTAGTAAATTTTCCTGAAACCGTCGTTATTTCCTCGACACTGTCATCAACTATGTTGTGATATTTCCTAATGCCTTGATATTCTCCCTACCGCAGTCATCTCGGAGATTACTGCAACTTGGTGAGCGCAGCGAACTTAGTTGCAGTAACCCACGGAATGACGGCGTTTGAGCAATGTGGCCTTGACAAAAATGAGTAGATTCCTCAACCCAAAGGGGAACTGAAATTAGGTATCTCATTTGGACTTCTCTGCGTCATCATTTTGCATATGTGATACACTGCGATAAATAAGGAAGATAGGGGATAGACTCGTGCAAATATTAAATACAATAAAGAAGTTTATTTTATTTTCATCGCTACTGTTGATAATATCAACATCATATGCAGCTCCGGCAATATATCTATTCTTAGAAAATGGCCCCGCAAAGGTATATAAATCTTTGTTAGAAAACCCAGATATCAGTGGTGCACAAATCATTTATTCTTGGAAAAAACTAGAACCTAAGAAAGACAGATATGATTTTAGTGCTATCGATGCAGATTTAAGATTTCTCCATTCGCTACATAAGAAATTATTTATTCAAATCCAGGATTGATCGTTTACACCAAAGAATATTCCAGTACCAAACTATTTATTAGCTAAAAAATATAATGGCGGCATTGCTGCCCAAATTGATTTTCCAGGTGAAGGAAAACCATTATCAGCTGGCTGGGTAGCGAAACAATGGCTTCCGAGTGTGCGGCATAGATATCAAAAGTTATTACTTGCGCTAGCTAAACATTTTGATGGCAAAATAGCAGGAATTAATTTACCTGAAACAGCCATTGATCTTAACAAGAAAAAAATGCCACCTAGTTTTACTTGTAATCGCTATTTCAATTCTGTGATTGATAATCTCCAAGTACTACGTTCAGCCTTTAAAAAATCTACCGTCGTGCAATACGTTAACTTTTTCCCATGCGAATGGAATAATGACCACCACTATATGAGCAAATTATTTAGCTTTGCTAAACGTAATAATATCGGTTTAGGTGGTCCCGATGTCGTACCATATCGACGTGGGCAAATGAAAAATAGCTATCCTTATTTTAATCAATACAAAAATAAGTTAGCTACTGTAACATTTGCCGTACAAGAACCTGATTATACCTATACCAATCCTAAGACTGGCAAGCATTTTACCGTTTCAGAATTGTATAACTTTGCCAACAATTACTTAGGTGCAACGGTTATATTTTGGAATGTTCAACAACCACAGTACACGAGTAAAGTATTACCGTTTTTATATAAAATACAGACTTGATAATTATCTACATTGGGTCTCTAAGGATTCTTTGAAAATATGCGTCATATATGTTTGCTGAAATTTATACGACCTTTGCGATGGTATATCATAAATAGTTTATAAAAATTTAACCTTTTTTGTTTTTAGATCCTGTAAGGTGAGGTTATCATCAGCTACTTTGTTAACACTTGAAGTACTGTAAAATCCACACCAAGAAGTAATTTTTCCTATTGAATTATTAATCCACGTACATGTGTTTGTTAAGCCTCTGGTCATGTGTTTGCCAACAATATTACCGAGCGTCCCTCCAAGTACTGAGCCAGTCATATTCAGTAATAATTTTGACATCCTCGTAAATGTATTCGGTGGGTCTAAGATAATATCAAATAATATTTGAGCGCAACCAAATAATAAAGAATTTGCATGGGAGCTATCAGCCAATAAATTCTTAATAGCATTTAACCCGATATAGATCATTTGTATTTGAATATTAGAATAATAATAGCCATATAACAATAACATTGGATATTTTAATAGATCAACTTGAAACTTGTCTAAGTGAGTATTGACAAATAATTCATCGACACTACCATTTAATAAACCAACGAGGAAACTATTTTTACATGTGGCATATAATTCACTCACTATTAACGTAGATGATGATATCTCTAAGCGTGCTTTTGTATTATCTCGTTCAGGACAAGCTATTTGGGGGTAGTCAAGTTGATTAACACCACATGCATATGCAAGCTCACATAATACTGCTGTAGTATCATTATTATTATAATATAGATCAGGTACAAACTGATAACGATAATACGAAGTTTGCAGACCACTTTGACAAGTCTTAGCTGATATATGGTGCAATAAAAAAGAGAGCAAATCACTGTCTTTAGCAAATAAAAATAGCGGTATTTCACCATGTCTGTGATAGCTAACTAGGATATTGAAATTACATTTTTGATGCGCCTTAGCAGCACGTAAAAAATATAAGTTATTGCTAGTAACAGCTATTATTAGAGTTGAGGGATCACATACGTTAGTAAATTTATCAGCTAATATCCTGCATATTTCTGGTTTTGCTGCGCTTGCAGCGCGGTGTATCAATGGAACACCGTATCCAATAAGACTTGTCGAATCATAACTAAGTTCAAATACCTCATTAAATTTAGGTATCACTTGTAAAAGATAGCTTAATATCTCTGGTGTGTCTGCAGAGATAATAGTTTGGGCTAATAAAAATTTTTCGTTCTTTTCTAATGGTTTGTCACAATTGTCTAATAAGAATTTCACGAATTCTAAGTCTCCTACATAAATCGCATTGATTATTTCCAACATTCCAACTGGACTGCCCATACTAATTAGTTTGTGTAATAAAGGCATGTTTTTTACAGCAACAGCTTTCGTGGCAATTGAAGGCATAAACTCTAACGGTGAAAACAATCGGGCAGGTTCAAATATAGTTAACATTTTCATTGCTGTAGTTGTTTGATTAAGTGATATTACAAATTGTAAAAGCTGATTTGTTACGTAATTACAGTTACCTTTTGTAAAAGCTTCTAAGTCGTCTATAAGATAAGAAAGCAAATAAAGTTCAACATAGCAAAATGGTGCTAATCCTTCTGGCAATGCATTTTGGCGACATGAATGCGAGTAATCTTCCCAAGGTAACGCATCGGTGGAATTCATATAAAAGGGTTGCTTAGCGCCATGTGCTAATAACTCAATTACGATAAGCGGCTCACGGTGTTTTAATGCAACTGCAAGTGGTGCCGGATGCATTAAATCTGGGGCATTTAATGTTGAATTTTGTGAAATATAGTCCTTAACAAGTGTCAAATTACCATTTCTAATAGAATCACATAATTCTTTATATAACCGCACTGGAAGCAATGGTGCTTTTTGATATTGTTGACGCACTTGATCTACGATATATAGAATACGATCGTTGCTTGGATCGTGATAGTGTTGATGCTGTTTGGCGCTCTGTTGGAAGACTGGATTCTGAGGTTCAAACGACGCCTTGATGTAATCTGCAATCATGTGATCTGGTCGCATTCCATCTTGCCACGGCGCTGTGGTATCAGTGCAAACTTGATTACTTGCAGCTTGAGTGATGTCAATAATCATTGCATCAGTGATATTGTCTAAAAATGCATCACTGGAACGCAAACGACCTCTACAATAGATATTACTTTTTTTTGCGTTTAATAATAATGCCCGGCTACTTTCACCCTCACGAACGGGCGGAAAAGTACTGTGCGTAAAGATCGGTTCAAAGACTTGATACGGTATGTTCCCCAGATTAATAACTATTAAATCATCCTGATATAATTCCGGTAAAGCTGTCGTCCTATTATGGGTAACATCAACAATACGCAGTCTATTCTCTAAGTTGCACTGTTTTGCTGCTTTGTGTAATTCATCAAGCCCGAGAATATTTGATATATTTATCGAAAATTTCTGACGCAGAAATCCAGCTGCCTTATTTAAAAGATTGTGTTGTGATCTTTTCTTGGTAAATATTTGTCTTGTAAAAATCCTTAATTGCTCCATATCTTGTAGACTAAGTTCGTTATGTAAGATAATTAATGTGGGTTTCAAATATTTACTTGGTGAACGATGCTGGATTTCACATATTCCTAAAAGCTGATTAACAATCGAGTAGCTAGGATTAATTCGATCAAATATAACATTCATGCCATACACCGATAGTGTATTTATTTTACTTTGCTTCAGACTATCAATTATTGGCAACAGTAGGGGTTTTTGTTTTAATAATCGCTTCCCTCGAGATGTACGTAATAAAAATTTCCTGGCTTGCTGCAAACTTGGTATTGGAAAAATCAATGCACTTGGTTGCTGTTCTTGATCAATAGTTATCGGGTTAATTTGATCATGATGAAAAAGTTTAGTGTACAACTTGTCCACATCAGGTGATGGTGGTAGATTAAAATAAACTTGACATTTAAATAGTCTGGCTTGATTAATAGAGAATGCATTACCAAGACCACCTGAAAAGGCGAGTGGGAGTTTTTCAAAGGATGCAAAATTACTTAGAAAAAAACTCAACGATATCGCTTCAATCTTTTCATCATGTAAATAGTATCGTTGGGTCGTACGAAAATCAAAGCCTATACCTAATAGTTTTGTAATCTTGATGGCGGCTCCCTTAGCATAAACTAACTCAAACCAACCTGAAAAACCTTCATTTCTAAAGCGTTCAATAAGATGAAAAACTGTAATAATATCACCAAATCCAGCATAATCATCAACAAATGCACGGATCCGTTGTTGGTGCTTAATAAAATGAATTGCTGCGTCGCGATTAAATTTCTTTGGAGTATTAAGTGATAACATTATAAATCCTCGATATCATATACAGATGTTGAACGACTGTATTAAAATTTAAAACAGACACACTGGCATAGACATAATTATCATTTATTGTATTTATAATATTGTTGTGAAGCTGATTCTCGATGTTGTTATAAACTTAACAAAATTTTTAATATACTTTGAATCAAAAGGGTCGTAATTACTTAGCCAGATACAATATTATTTGATTTCAGTGATGTTGCAAGAATAAATATAATCTATAAAATAATCATATCTCGTAGTTAAGTCTTATATGTTGATCATACAAGATGTTGTAGGTAAAACTAATATGCTGTTTATGGATATTAATTACATTAAAAGGGAATTAGGATTGGTAGGAAAGTAAACTTTTTTAAATGCTTAGACAATTGCACTTGCAAATTGAATTCTCAAAGTTGGGAGGACATCTTACTGCCAGTAATTGTTATTATCGGCAATATATAATCACCCTATACAACGTGTACAACGTATACTATATTGTTAAAGTTATAGTCAACTTAGTGCAGTTAATATGGGGTTCTCATGAAAATACAAAAAATAATCCTAGGCTCAAATAAATGCTCATGGCTGGTTCTTGATGATAATTATTTACCGATCCCGATCATTCAGAATTTCATTCGTTATATAACCAATATAGAAAAAAGTCCTAATACGATTCGAGCTTATGCACATCATTTAAAATTATATTGGCAATTCCTAAAAAAAATTAATAAGGGATGGGATAATATTACATTAAGTGACTTGGCAGAGTTTGTCTGTTGGTTAAGAACAAGTGATAATAATGTTATCGTGCTTGATGAAACTGTCTCAACACGTCGGGAAACAACCATCAATTCAATTTTAGCAGCATTGTCAACGTTTTATCGATATAATTCACAAATTGGCAAAACGAATATTCAACTTATAAGTCAATCAACTTTTCAACATAAGCGTTATAAATCGCTATTGCATCATATTACAAAGTCTAAGCCGACAGCTAGACGAATAATCAAATTAAAACCAGTTGTTCAAATACCTAAAACATTGAGCCATGAACAAGTTGATATATTATTTTCACTATGTTTTACCAAGCAAGACAAGTTTCTGATCGCACTACTGTATGAAACAGGAATGCGCATTGGACAAGCGCTTGGCCTACATCATGAGGACATTCATAGTTGGAATAATGATTATAAAAACACGAGGCAAAAATAGAGGAACTCCCCTCACCTATCGTAGTGTCAGATCATTATTCGAGCGGCTGTCAAAAAAAGCAGGTTTTGCTGTGACAGCCCACATGCTAAGACATACCCATGCAACAGAGCTTATTCTGAATGGCTGGGACAGCGCTCACGTACAAAAACGTTTAGGCCATGCCCATGTACAAACCACGCTTGACATATATACCCATCTACAGAGTAAAGATTTAAAAATTGCTTTTGAGAGATATCAAACAACAAAAAACAAGAGGGAAAATAAATGAGATTATTAAAAACCAAATTAAATAATCAGTATGCATTAGATGGTGATAAACAAGCATCATTGCTTAGCAAAGATATATGGCTAGCAGAAGAGTTAGGAATAACGCCAAGCGCCACACATTCATTATATAGACTAAATTTCAGTAAAGTAAAACCGGAATGGCTCAAGAACTCAGTGAAATTGTTCGTAAAGCTACAATCTGCTACAAAGTCTATGGAGACTTGTCGTAGCTATATCACAGGACTTATGCATTTTGGAAATTTTATTATACAACATGATGAATCCTTGTCACCCATTGGTATTACTCGTGAAGTAATTATTGCGTACATCGATTATTTGCACCATACTCAGTTAAGTGCAACAACACGAGGCATATGTCTAATACATCTAAGAACATTCATTGAAATAAGTTCGTGTGAAAAATGGTTAAAATTTAAGTATACTAATATTATTTTTGAGAGAGATATCCCTAGACCAAATATTCATGCGCCACGCTTTATTCCAGAAACGGTAATCAAACAACTGAATACTCATTTAAAATCACTACCCGCTCATACTCAGCGGTTAATCAAAGTATTACTTGAGACAGGTCGTCGTATTGGTGAGGTTTGCACCCTGCCTTACGACTGTTTATATCAAGATGAATCGAGTGACACTTACCTGATAGTCAAAGAGACTAAAACAAATAAACGATACTATATTCCCATCTCAAAGACATGCATCGAAATTATTAAAGAGCAACAAGCATACATAAAAAATATTGGCAAGCAGAATAAGGGTTATTTATTTCCTGGCAGTGATCGTGGTAAAGTTCCCCATGCTAAGTCGCGTAATATTAATAGCATGTTAAATAAGCTAGCGCTAGCAAAGAACATTATAGATGATAATGGTACGGTATGGCATTTTAGTTCCCATCAGTTCAGACACACCGTTGGGACACGTATGATTAATGCAGGAGTTCCCCAGCATGTGGTTCAACGTTATCTGGGACATGAATCGCCTGAAATGACAAGTCGATATGCATATATCCATGATCAAACATTAAAGCAAGAGTTCAAGAAACTACAAGGAAAGTTAGTTAATATTCAAGGCGAGAGTATTACATTAGACCAAGTAGCCATGGATGATGCACAATGGTTGAAGCATAACATGATGTCACAAGCTTTACCGAATGGATTATGTACTCTCCCCTGTGCACAGCAACGCTGCCCACATGCAAATGCATGCCTTACGTGCAGTAATTTTAAAACAAGCAAGCAATATCTATCTCAGCATAAATCTCAGTTAGCACAAACAGAGGAAATTATTGAGCGGGCTAAGGTCAATGGTTGGGAACGACAAGTGCAAATGAATGTTGATGTACAAACTAACTTAAGACGAATTATTAATGCATTAGAGGCTGATAACAATGAATAATAAAGCTAAACAAGTAGATGCTTTACTAAAAGCTGCTAAATCTAAACGTGAGATCACGTTATCTAAAGCAACAAAAGCATTATATGAATTACAATCCACTAATCAAGTGGTAACGTTTGCAGCCATTGCAAAACATGCAAATATATCCGTTGCCTGGCTTTATAGACAGCCTAATATACGAAAACAGGTCGAACAGTTAAGGGCCAAATCGTTACCCTCGCTGATCGCTCATAAGAAAGCTGAAAATGCTTTGTTATGTCATTTAAAAACAAGAGTCAAAACCCTCGAAAATGAGAATAAAGAACTGCGAAAGCAACTGGAAATTGTATATGGTGAGTTATATATGCAAACTAAAAGTGATGTATGAGATCTATCTTGGTGAAAATTGCTTGTGGGTTATCAGTTTATAAATTAAGCTATGTATGTCAGATGATCTTTATGCGAAAAAGTTATACGTAGTATACATTGTATAGGCTAAAAATAACACGCTGTTAACATGTATTACTGGTACCAAGACTTATAAGCGTCTGAGAATTCAATTTGCAAGTGCAATTGTCTAAGCATTTAAAAAAGTTTACTTTCCTACCAATCCTAATTCCCTTTTAATGTAATTAATATCCATAGCCAACATATTATTTTTACTTGCAGCATCCTGCGCCTCATACTGAAGCAATAGCGCTTCTAGCAATTCCCGTCCTGATTTTGACTTAACAGCTTCCCGAGGTGTTTGATAATTTAATGCGGGGATTTCTTCATCAAACCAATTCTCCCAATGGGCTTTCGACATTGCTTTGAATTGAGCTTGAATTTCAGGTGAGCTTAATAGTTCTTCATCATTATCAAAGTTGGATGACGATGATTTATTTTTTGTCGCTGGTTCAGAGGCAAGCATTTGCTCAAAGGTTTGAATAGATGTTTTTTGGAATTGAATATGATTGCCTAAAAACTCCTTAAGTAAATCACTGCCTTGCTGACAACGCTGCTGAGAGTTAGTATCTAGTTTAAGCTTGCCTTTATTAATGGTGATATATCCCATGATAGTGCTCTGCCACGACTTATGCTTACTGTTTCCTTTCTTGAGCCATGGGAATTCGATGTGGGTCACATTTCCTGAATCATCACGGGTTGCATCGGACAAAAATTCTTCAGCATTGTCGGTTAAAGCCATTGGCAGTAAACACTTCAATGCCGCCTCTGGGGATATTGATAATTTAAAATAGGATGTATGAAATTCTACGGAATCGCCATCTGTCGTACACATTTTAGGAAGCGTTAGATTATACAACCGCACCATGATTTCATAGCAATAATCAAATAAATCATCGCTAAACACATCTCGTACATCTTTTTGGGACAGGGTTTTACCTTCATTTTCTTCAACCAACCATTGCTTAAAGTGCACCAACTCAGTTTGATATCCTGGTGGAATAGCAAATGGTAATATCCCAACAAACATCGTACGTTCTTTTAAATTAAGCAAGCGACCAAATAAAATTGAACCGCGTGTTATAGTGTGGGTACCTTGGTACTCGGTCACTCGATGCTCAGTACTCAAAATGCAATCTTTCACATGCAGGCCCTCACCAGGGCTCACTTCAAGAACGCTGTAAAAGCTGAAGTAACTCTGGCTTATCGCCTCAATAAAATCAATCTCATGTTGATTTAAGCGCGTGCGGTTCCTTTGCAGGTAATTTTGCGCAATCGTCAGCTTGGGGTTAAACTCTTCAACTTCAATGTCCTCGCCAATCCAGTTGAATAATATCCAGGGCATGATTATCTGGTGGAACATAACTTCAGGCTCTATCTCTTCAGGTAATTCTGGCTCCCATACGAAATCATCTAAAGCATAAGATACCAAAATGCCTTTAGACTTATTTAAAACATAAGGCATTAGATGCTTGTCAATGATAGCCCCTTCAACATTTCTTAGCCTTTTATAAATTAAATCTGTAACTATTTGGTTATCAACCTCTGGCCGCATGCAGCATTTCTTGTATTTTTTACCACTACCACATAGACAGCTATCATTGCGTCCTATTTTCTGTTTCATAAGTTACCCTTCCTTAGACGACTTTAGCCGCCATCTGATTAAACATCTCATTGGGCGTCATATAGCCTAAGCTTTTGCGTGGCCTCGTGTTAAGACATGCCTCAATCTTAACAAGCTCTGCCTCTGTTAGTGTGCTGAAGTCTGTTCCCTTCGGTATATATTGCCGTATGAGGCCATTTGTATTTTCATTTAAACCACGTTCCCATGATGAGTATGGATGTGCAAAATAAAAATCTGCTGCTAGCTCTTTCGCAATTCGTTCATGATAAGCAAATTCATTTCCATTGTCCGACGTTAACGTGAAAACATAGGCACTACTCGGCTTAAAATGCTCTATAATCTGATCGCAAACATACTCTGCATGTTTCGTTCCTATTCGACCTAGTAGTGTCTTTTTAGTTATCCGTTCAACCAAAGTGACTATCGCATACTTGTTATTTTTCCCTATAAGAGTATCAATTTCCCAATCACCTAGACGTTCCTTCTGTTCAACTATAGTGGGTCGTTCGTCAATCATGATCTTATTTTTAATACTGTGTCTGCGTGGGCTACTGCCATAACGCTTGCGGTATTTTTTTCTCCCTTGGCGTAAATGCAAATACAGTTTACCACCTGATTGCTTGTCCGCCAAAATATACTGATAGATACGCTCATGACTAATTGAATAGAGTCCATGCCGTTTACCATAGCCACTGATTTGTTCTGGGCTCCAATCCTGCTCAAGCTTAGATTTAATTTGTTTTTCAAGTTGTTGAGTAAAAGTTTTCGGTTTACGCGACGTCTTACGCCGCAATTTATAGGCGCTATTCGCTTGGTCTGGGCAATAAAGACCATTCCAGCGCTGATTGCGCATTATTTCCCGCGCGATGGTTGATGGGCTCACACCTAACTCTTTCGCTATCTCTTTTTGTAAATAACCTATCTTAAGAAAGGCTAATAGTTGACATCTTTGCGCATAACTTAAATGTTGATAAGCCATAGGTAATTCTCCTTGTGCAATAGCATATTATATTATTGTACTTTTATGCTACAGAGAATTGCACTTCAGAGTTGAATCCGCGTCTCCGGTTTAGCGGATCAAGATCATTTGTTTGTTTATTACAAAGAACGTATTATTATCGTATTCTCCTTTTTTAGCATGGGGTTAAGATACTTGGTGATAATCAAAAAAATTTCCCAGAAAATTCATTATTGTCAATAGGCAGAATAATCCATTCTACACACTGGCAGCACATTATATACTCTGGAAATTTTGCGCCCAACAACTTTCTTGGTAATGGCCGCAATAAACAGCCTCATGAACATTGCGGATATAGATCTTCTTAAGGTCTTCATCGGTGCTGAATGTCTTCTAACATAATAATTATTACAAAGTAGCGAGACATACACCCAAATGTGCGCATTAAACACACTATATTCACATTTGTTCAATACCTCCATTAACTAATTGCAAATAAAGCATGTACAAATTATTTTAATGGAGCTACTATTTCCTTAATCTATTATTCAGGGGTTATTAATGAATACCAAGTGTCGCTTTATTTTGTTAATGAGTATTATTGCTTTTACCACCAGCACGTATGCCGCTGTTAGCTGCCAAGATCTTATCGGTAAATTTAATGGGTCTATGGGTTCTGGGACCATGAGCCAAGTAGGCTTAGAAGTTACAACACCCTACGATGTTTGGGTAAGCTTTAATGATCAAGCAAGTGGACTATTAGGCTGCCCTACAGCAATTATATCCTGTAATGAAACAAGCGATGGTAAGGTTGTCGTTAAACTTGGCGCGGATAATTTATTTGGTTTTAAAAGTTCTCTATCAGGCTTTATGCCGGATGCGAATCATCTAGTCGTCACTAGTTTTCATTGCGAGCATGACGGAGCGCATCATCTAATTGTGGATGGTCAAGGCACGCTGAGTAAATGACTCTATGAACAAATATAATCTGAATGGGCACGGATTCTGAACGTTTATGTTATCCCACTCTTGGAATTGTGGTGTAACAAACCTTCGCAATTTCAACTACGGTTTTAGGTTAAAAGCACGTCATCCCAAAACGATGTAGCATACCATTTAGTACGCGTTCAGATCTTATTGCTAACAAACTCAAAACTATATTAAGCTATGCGCATACCATTTTTTATTATTCTCTCAGGTTGTAATAATATAGTTTGGTTAGCATCATTCACGGCGCCCAAGACGAGTACTTCAGATTTAATACCTGCGACACGCTTACTCGGAAAATTCATGACTGCAATGACTTGCTGGTCAATTAAATCATCTAGTTGATAATAATCGGTGATTTGTGCGGAACTGGTTTTTATCCCTTGTTCACCAAAGTCAATAGTTAACACATAAGCGGGTTTATGCGCCTTGATGTTCGGCTCAGCAGCAATAATTGTACCCACGCACATGTGGACCTTGCTGAAGTCTGTGTAGTCGATGATGTTATTCATTATTTTAACCTTAATAGCTAGTGTATAAATTGACAAAGTTATATCTTGGTTTTGTATAATAAAGCCAATATATTCTATATTAGTTCGTTTAGTTAAGAAATAAGCTGTTGCTGAATTCCATTCGCTATTAAATCAAGCAAATCAATCAGATTACTGGGATGAGGTATCGTATTGCAGGTGACAATTTTACTTGCACCCGCATGCAGCAAATCATTATAAGCATCCCCTGCAAAGACTGCATGGATAGCAATACAAACAGGGGGCATGATTTTAAATTGCTTTAGATGACTGATTGTTTTAATCATCGTTTGCCCGGTAGAAATGATGTCATCGACTAAGATGGGTGTATGATTTGTATAAGCCGCGATATTAGGAATCGTAACCTCGACCTGTCTGTCTCCTCGGCGGATCTTTTCTAATATCAAATATGGCGCATTAACCTTATTTGCAATCTCACTGACCCATTGCTCACTTTCACGATCAGGACCAATTAAAACAGGTTTTGTGATATTATTGATAATCCATGTGGCTACATATGATGCTGCGTGTAATACATTGGTTGGGATAGCGTATATTTCATTTAAATTATGTAATCGATGTAAATGTGGGTCTACCGTAACTAACCAATCAAAATACCGAGATAAAAGTTTAGCAAAATAGATTGAGGTAATGCCCTCACCTGGATGAAAGCGCTTATCTTGACGCATATAGCCTAAATACGGAGAACATAAGCCAATCTTCTTGGCGCCTAGTTGTCTTGCGGTCTCTACCGCGAATATTAATGGCAAAATCTTTTGATTAACTTTATTTAGGCTATTTAGAATAATCAACTCCCTATTCTCAAGTGGATTTTCAAATTTGATATAGGTTTCACCATCTGGAAAATTGTGTAATGTAATATTGCCAATTTCAAAGGCAAGTTTTTTCGCCAATGGTTTAAGCATCGGATGTTGATCATGCAAACTTAAGATGAGTGGTTTCATTCACATACCTCCACTTGGACGATAGGGGGTATCTGATCTAATAACGATAAGGCATAGCGTAATGCACCTTTTGATTCGGCATGGATTGTAAATAATGGATCATTGCGATCAACCGCGGCATCCAGAGGAGTATGCAATACGACCCCTGCGGCTTTATCATGTGGGGCGCCGGCCAATTTAGCTAAGCGCGCAATTTGGCGATTATTTATTTCAATAACTCGGCCGCGATGCGGTGCCTTGATGACCTGAGTATAACTGGCCGTGGGGGGTTCTCTCATACCACCTTGGGCATTACAGATCGCTTGAAATTTTTCCCAAGCTTTACCGTCGATTAATATTTGTGTTGCTAGCTCCTTGCCCTTTCCCGCAGTTACTTGTGGCGAAAATTCTAAAATCATCCCAGCTAGGGTTAATGCCCGGTCACGCAAATCTTGCGGCGCATCTGCATCATTTGTTAAAACCGCCAACACATCTTTTGCTTCAAGTGCAGGTCCAATGCCGCGGCCAATCGGTTGTGAGCCATCGGTCATAACAATGTTTACATTAACATTCAGCGAATTTGCAACAATGGTAAATAGTTTTGTTAATACCTGCGCCATTTCAAATGAACGTACCTTTGCAGTTGGTCCAACGGGTATATCAATGGCAATGTGGGTTGAGCCTGCAGAGATTTTTTTTGAAAGTACTGACGCAATCAATTGACCTTCACTATCCAAATCCATGGCTCGTTCAACTCGGATAATAATGTCATCGGCAGGACTTAAGTCCACCGCCCCACCCCAGACAATACAACCATGTTCTAGTTCAACTACACGACGCATTGTTTTTAAGTCTAACTCAACCGGGGCCATAGTTTCCATGGTATCGGCTGTACCCGCGGGAGATGTGATCGCCCGTGATGAAGTTTTTGGCATAGTAAGTCCAAAGGCCGTTACTATGGGTACAATAATTAAGGTGGTGCGATTACCCGGCAACCCACCTACACAGTGCTTATCAACAATCATCTTTTCAGACCAAGCGAGACGTTCACCAACATCGATCATCGCATTGGTTAACTCAATGACTTCGGCCTGATTCAAATGACCAGCTGCGCACGCAGTTAAAAAAGTCGCGACATGGATGTCTGAATACCGCCCTTCTGAAATATCTTGTATGATTTGATGTATTTGTGATGGCTTAAACTCATTACCATAGACTTTTGAACGTACAAAACTTAAGGATTGTAATGGTCTGGGATGGGCTAAGTGAATCACATCACCTTCTTGGGCGCCTAATAAATGCCAAGCATATATGGAGAGTGAAGCTTCATTCTTACCTAAAAAGCCATCATCGACATGGTTTAAGGTGGCAAGAATACTTTTATCGCCTAAACTAACACGTATGCGTGTATGGACTTCAAAGCCTTCTAATTTGCAGACGTGGCAGCCACGGTGCATATAAATCACGGCTTCTTTATACGTATCTATGCCTAACCATTTTAAGGTTAGCTTACTGCTGTTCGTATTTCCTGAATGTTTTTCTGTTCGCATCTATCGTCTTTTTTATTTTAACTACGGATTTTAGGTTTAATTAATGTTAGCGATTAACGTCTGTACTTTGAAATAATTTATCGGCCGATGCGGCGACAAAACCTGAATAGAGTTTACCATTTTTATCAGGGTATCGTCTGGCGAATTCATAATAACAAAGCGGGATGTTATAGGTGCCCTCTTCGAATTGTACCGGTACTTCGACGGCGCGGATGCTAGATTGTTCTAACAAGTCATCAGGTGTGCCTTTGATTTCACCACCGGCATCATTGAGTTCAAAGCCAAGGTTTTTGATAAATTCATTGACCTCTTGCAGACTGGCAAAGGTCTCAAGTTCATTGACTGCAACTGTGAAGTGGTTGGCACGATAGCCAAAGGCATACATCCATGCGGCGTATTCCGATTCAGTCAAGAGCTTTTTATAAACCTCATATTTTAAGGGTTGCCACACAGCGCCACTCAATAATAATTTTGCCGGATGCTTGAGTAAGCCTTCAGGGATTTGTTGAATGATATTCGCGACAGTGGTTTGCAATTCCGGGCTAAATTCACTCGTTAAGAGTTGACTGATAAAGACCTTGGGCGCCTTGGCGTCAGAGTGTTCATAATGTCTGGCATAGAGTTTTTTAACTGGAAAATCATATTCACCACATTGTTCATAGCCATCAGCCAGAAAAGGTTTCGCCAAGACTTCAATATCAACCCGCGGGTCATCAAAGGTCCTAAGCGCAATATGGTCATTAATGACTTCCTGCTCTTTGGTGAGGAAGGCATCATATAGTTTTTGCACCCAAGGGTTTTCATTATAATACTGGCTCCATAATTTGTTTATAAGCTCTTGATATGACATTGTTTTTATCCTTTTTTATGACTATAAGCATAGCTAAACCTATTTATAATTATAGAATACTTAATTTCTTTACTCTATCTCGCATAACTTGATAAACCAAGGTATGTACTATACTTAATATTAAGGTTATTTTTAAAGTGGATTAGAGTAGATACCATTTAGGTTGTCTATCTCTAACCTGTTGATATTATTAGGAGTTATAGTTATGCCAAGAGATAAAAAAGGCAGTAGTGCAAAAGAGATCAAAGAGAAATATAAAGCAAGGGAACGTGGCCCTGGTCGTACACCTGAGAAAGAACGAACAAGTGAGATCCTTAAGAAATATACTGGTAAAGAAACTTATTCCAGCAAACAATCTACACAAAAAGGTCGAGGGTTGGAGGCTGAAAGCGGAGGATTTCTTGAACAAACACGTGGTCTACTTGATAGACAGGCCCAGAGAGAGAAAGATTCACACTCTGCAAAGGCTGAGCAACAAGCTAATAAATGGGGCTCTGTTGCGGGAAAAGCAGTAAAAAGTCGTGTTGAAGCTGTCAAAGAAGCACGTGAAGAATATAAAGAAGAAAAAGCCAAAGAAGCACAATCAAAAGAGTCCTGGGGCCAATGGGCAAGTAGAAAGATGGGAATGGGCAACAAATAATTTAAAGTTAAATCTAAATATATCAGTTAGTTATGCTATCCCTCTGGCATAATACATCATTTCAACTACAGATTTCAGGTTAAAAGCTACACTGAAACACTTCTGTTCGTTATTTATTCATGCTACAATCTGCGCACAAAGATACTTTAGATAATCTAAGGATAATCAACCATATGAGTTATACCAGCTTTGAGTGCAAATTAACTGTGCGTACTAAGGTACGCCTATTGCTAGAACATAATGATGAAAAGCAATTATTGCGTTGCCTGCGCTATCTAATCAATACCCTAATACACTACCATGCTCATGAAGAGTCACCAGTATTACCTAAGTATAGAGCCAATGATAGTAAAGCCAATTATGAGGCTTGCCTAGCATTGGCTACAAAGCTTGAAAATTATCAGGGGCCAATGTACCAGCTTGCCAATGATATTGCGGCGACAACGCCGATTGATGATGGCTATTCCTTCGCCTGCACTGTCTCCGATAACATCACTCAACTGGAAATAATTAACTTAGTCAGCGCCACAACACTCAATCCACGCCAATTACCACTTATTCATGCGATTTTAGAACAAGCGCTCGATCTGATATTTTCAGCAGCCCCAATTTGCAACCTTATGCCAAGACTTGCCAAAATTTGTTAGCAATCTTTTAGTTAGTCGATACAATGTATCGCAATTGAAAAATATCTGGCAAGACTCATCATTAATTTTGCGGTTGTTAATGGAATATGAGACAAACAATCCAACTAATAGAACTATTACTAATAATCATCCTCTATCTGAAGATCAACCGCAAATTTCAAGTCGAGCTTTACATATACTCAATACAATTTGTACGCAGGATATAGATGGGGCTTGCTATGATTATTTGTGTGCATTACCATCGCAACTCCCTATCGCAATAGGGTTTTTGACGGATATCTCTCGTTCAACGAAATTTACGCATGCACTTAAAGATACACTAGACCAAGTTTTACAATTTCATTTACTTATTAAATTATGGTCTGAAAATGGGGTTTCTGAATTAAGTCTAATCTTAGGTATAGGTAAGTTGTTTAAGCAACTAAGTAGCGTCGATGATGCCATTGTCAATCCTTGTTTAATGTCATTATTAACGAAGCTTAATTCTTTAGCGCAAGCAGTAACATATCAACAATCAGAAAATCTAATACGATTATTGATACAATATATCACCCAACCTGATAATGAATTGCGAAATCGAATCATAGAAGCGTTTGCCATGATCAACCCTAGAACTCAGTGCAATGATGTGGCAGCGTATGAACCCCTTATAGAATTAATGATCAAGACAGCTGAATTAGATGACAGTGACGGATCAGTAAATACCTATAGTCAGGAGTTAATAAATGCAAGAAATTATATCGGTTGCCATATGTCTGATCGCAGTAATATTATGGCTGATTATGCAATTGATAAACCAGTGACGGCTATTTTAACCAATATGTTTTATCTTATGCGAGAGCTTGGAATAAAAGTTGATAGTGATGTCTTGATCGCCAACCCTGAGGCAAGCTACCAAACTGTCTTTTTTATTTTACAACTACGTTTGCGCGCATTAAGAAAGATTAATTCTCAATCCTTTAATTTTGCCTTCTATCGCTATTTGACTGATATATTAAAGTCGCTTAAAGCAACTCAACATTTCGTGGCGCAATTAACGGGCCCTGAGACATTAACAGCTGTCTTGAATAAATTAAATCATGAGCAAAACAATTTGATTCAAGCCTTGAAACCATTTTTTAGTGAACTAAGTCAACTGTTCAATAAAGTAGATGGTACGGATGATCGGCTAAAGGAATTATTTTCAACATGGCTTAACGATCCAAAAAAGGTAGATATTTATCAAGCGTATCAAAAATTACAAGTAATCACTCTCGCTTTATGCGGCTTGAATACTTTATTAAAACAAATAACGATTTCCCATGAGACTGGGATAAGTTTTGAATTTCATTTGGATTATGAAAAAACCTTTAACAAAGCTATACAACAAATAGCAAGCATCATCCGCGATCATCAACCCTTGAACAAAACTGATAGTGACAATGATAATGAAAGTGTTAATGAAATTATTTCAGTGGCGTTAACCAAGTTATGGCAGGATGTATTAGGTAATAGCTTATCTGAAAAATCAAATGGACTACCGCAATTAGCCATCATAATCGATTACATTCAGGGATTTTTACAACTTGAACACTCGATATTAAAGCGATTGCAACAGCGTCCTATTAACGACACGGTAAAAACATCCAGTCAATTAGCAATGTTACAACGCTATACATTACCGACATTTTATTCCTTGCTGGGTTTTTTAGGTGTCGGTCTAGGTTTAAGGAACACGATAAATAGACCGTTGGCTACCCTTTTCTCTAGCGGTATTGCCTTTGCTGGTTATCAAGGTCATAGTTATTATGAAGCGGTTCGCAATTTTAAACTTGGGTTGGCGTATGAAGGTAAACATTCGATAGCGGCGCAATATTTTGCTAAGGCTTACGAATTATATCCAAGCAATCCTATGTATCTGCGTTATTATGCGCGAGCACAGCTATTGGCTCTAAAGGCTAATGATGAGCTTGAGCTCAAAGCTAAGCAAATGCATTTACTCGATGCTATCTTTCAACCGTTATTTCGCAAATATCCTGCTCGTCCAGCATTCAAATTCGAATATATGATATTGATGCTAAAATATGCCCATCCAGACGCGGCTTTATTAGTTGTTGATGAGATATTTAATTCTAATGAACAAGAGATACAGCGCTATCAGAATGAGTATGATCATATTTTGGCAAATCTTTATTGCCTCGAACTTTTGCGCGAGCTTTCGCAGGAAGTAGATTTTGATAATGTACCGAATTCGATAGACAAGTTTAACTTTATTGAAAGCGTGGTTGAACCATCCACAAATGCTAGACTATTATGCATCTATGCTGAGCTGCTTAGTAAGTTAAATCGTAATGAGGAGGCTATTGACTATCTTCTCTTAGCTTATAAACATAGCCTAAATGATCCTTTACAATTGATAAATATTCTCGGACAGCTAATTTCGCTAAATTGTAGTCAAGTTGCGGTGGAATGTGCCCAACATATCTTAAATTTTGGCGAAGGTTGGCGTGAACATATAGATTATGACATAAAAGAGTTACAAAAAACAGCTAGCCACACCCCAGGCTCTAGCAATAATCAATCTTGGCTAGATACGATTAATTGGCTGCAAAATACGGGCCAAGAAATTTGTAGCCGTATGTTAGGTTATTAAATCTAAAATCCATTTTCTATCTTTATGCTAAAATAAAATAATAGTATCTAATCGAGATTTGCAATGAAACGATTAATAATAACCATCTGCTTAAGCCTACTAATAGTTAATATCGCGAATGCCAAAATGCTGATTTGCCCGCCAACTGATGGCGAAGGTCATCGCTATGTTGCTACCAAGGTCTTATTTGGTGAAGGTAATCCCGTCGCCGTCTATTGCCTTTATAATAATTTTGGGGTCACCTTTGCCTCTGCTGCATTTACCATTAACCTCAGTCAAGGCGCACAATGTGATAAAGGTTTGAAAGGTGTCACCAAATGTGGTCTCTGGTTTCCCTCAGATGACGATGATGGTTTTTTATGCGTGGATCGCAAAAATTGCCGTTGGTTTGCCCATTAAAAATTGTAGTTAGCCTTATTCGCTCACCTCACCAACCAAATAATCGATAATACCAGGGTTTCCTTGGCAGGCTGCGTTGACAGCGTAGCAATTGCTTATGATAGATGTAACTACGCAAAGAGACCTTGTGGGCCACCGCGATTAACCAACGCTTGCGTAAATATGTCTTGCGCTGAAAGCCACCAATGCCTTCATGAAATGCCAAATACATGCCGTAGGCATTGGTACGACTGATTCCTGCCCTGGCGTGTGCTTGGGTGGTAAACCAGCCAATAAAATTGATCGCATCTTTGAAATTATTGCGCGAGGCATGTTTGCCAATTGCATTTTCATAGCGTTGCCATGTCTGATTCAGTGCTTGGGCATAGCCGAACGAGGATGATGGCCTAAACCAGGGGATGATCCATAAAATATGGGTGCGCGGTGGTTTGGCATTGGCGTTAAAGCCAGACTCTTGGTGGATGATGGCCATCAGGACACTAATGGGGGTATACCACCGCTTTTGGGCATCTTGTGCCGCCCAGTACCAGCTTGGATATTGCCGGAAGATGGCACAAATATTATCAATATTTTGTGGCTGAGGCGTAGTACAGGCTGAGGCCGACAGCAGCATAAGTATGGCAATTATGGCTTGTTTAAATGCTTTCATAATTTACGCAATCTTGGTTATTTATCGTTATTATCAAATTTCGAGCTATTCTACTGTAGATTTTTGTAAAAAGGTAGTATACGATTGAATATGCGCTGATTTGATGTTCAGCTTGCGGGCGCTGGATAAATACTGCTAAAGAGAAGGTGGTTTTTTATGATTGAAGTCATTAATGTTAATAAACATTATCCTACAGCATCAGGCAATCTTGAGGCCTTAAAGGCCATCAATCTCCATGTTAATCAAGGTGAAATTTACGGCGTTATCGGTAAGAGCGGTGCTGGCAAAAGTACCTTGATCCGCTGTATTAATTTATTAGAACGACCCAATGATGGTCAAATCAAGATTGAAGACCAAGACATTACCCAGTTTTCTGCTGCAAAATTGAGAAAATTGCGTAGCCAAATCGGGATGATTTTTCAGCATTTTAATATCCTAGTCTCCAAGACGGTTTGGCAAAACGTCGCTCTGCCCATGCAAATTGCCGGCAAAGACAAAGCACACATTAAAAAACGCGTACAATCATTATTGGATTTGGTGGGGTTAGGTGATAAGGCTAAACAATATCCAGCCCAATTAAGCGGTGGCCAAAAGCAACGCGTTGCTATTGCTAGGGCCCTAGCCAATGACCCTAAGGTACTCCTCTGCGATGAAGCTACCTCGGCCTTGGATCCACAAACAACCAGTTCTATCTTGCGGTTATTGAAAGACATCAACCAACGCTTTGGTTTGACTATCCTCTTGATTACCCATGAAATGGATGTAATAAAACAGATTTGTGATCGGGTTGCCTTACTGGATCAAGGTGAAATTATTGAGCAAGCCGATACCTTTGAATTCTTTAGCCAACCAAAGACTGCAATGGCACAGCAGTTAGTACATTCTGCCTTGGCGGAACACTTACCGGATGAATTATTGCAACGGATAAAGCCAGAGCCAGAGCTAAACACCTACCCCATCGCGCGCATTCTATTTCATGGGGCAGCAACGAAAAAACCATTGATTGCCCATTTGATTAAAGAGCTAGGCTTGGAAATTAATATCTTGCAAGCCAATATTGAAATTATCAAAGGTGATACGTTTGGTATTATGCTGGTCGGTATAAAGGGCGATAGTAACAATATTGATTCTGGGGTCAATTACTTACGCAAACATGGGATGACAGTTGAGGTGATGGGTTATGCCGACTATGACTGAACAAATTATTCTCGCCACCTGGGAAACGATTTACATGGTGATCGTGTCTGGTTTAATTGCTACGATTATCGGTCTACCACTGGGGGTTATTTTACGGGCAAGCCGTGGTGATGGTATTACGCCAAATTTAATGGTCAATCGTATTTTGGGCGGGATTGTCAATGCGGTCCGTTCAATCCCATTTATTATTTTGTTGGTTGCCATCGTACCATTCACTCGCTTTATTGTCGGTAGTTCAATTGGCACTACCGCAGCGATGGTGCCGCTAACCGTAGGTGCTATTCCCTTCATCGCCCGGATTGTTGAAAATGCCATTAGTGAAGTCAATCCAGGATTAATTGAAGCCGGTACAGCTATGGGCGCAAGTCCGCTACAAATTATTTATAAAATTTTAATCCCTGAGGCCATGTCTGGCATAATTAATGGCTTAACCGTGGTATTGATCGCCTTGATCGGTTATTCAGCCATGGCCGGCGCCATCGGTGGTGGTGGCTTAGGCGATTTGGCGATTCGTTATGGCTATCAACGCTTTGATGTGAATGTCATGTTGATTACTGTTGTCATTATGATTATCTTGGTACAAGTTATTCAATACGTCGGTGATAAAATGGCCGCAAGGGTTTCTCATAAATAGAATGATTTAAAAGAGGTTTGTGATATGAAATATGGTTTACGAGTTTTAACATTAATTACCTTCGTTATGGCGTTATCGCTATTATCTGCTTGTAAACAAAAAGAAGCAGCGAATGAAATTAAAGTGGGCACAATTTCAGGGCCAGAAACAGAGTTAATGGAAGTCGCTAAACACGTTGCTGAAAAGCAATATGGCCTTGATATTAAAATTGTAGAATTTACTGATTATACCATGCCAAACGCTGCGCTCAGTGATGGCAGCATCGATGCCAATATGTTTCAAACCATCCCCTATTTTGATGCCGATATGAAGCAAAGACATTATAAATTATCTATCATTGGCAAAACATTTATCTATCCAATGGCAATTTATTCAAAAAAGATTAGTAATATTAAAGATACACCCAAAGATGCAATCGTTGCAGTGCCCAATGATCCAAGTAATGAGGCGCGTGCTTTGTTGTTGTTACAAAAGGCGGGTTTAATAACCTTGAAACGTGGTAGTGGTGTCTTTGCAACGACGCTCGATATTGAAAAAAATCCTCTGAACCTGCGCATTAAGCAATTGGATGCGGCGCAATTGCCAAGGGTTTTGGCAGATGTAACCCTCGCCGCAATCAATACCAATTATGCAATCCCTGCTGGGTTATATCCAACCAAAGATAGTATTTTTATGGAAGGCAAGGATTCACCTTATGCTAACGTCATTGTGGTACGAACCGCAGATAAGGATAAGCCAAAATTTAAAGAGTTAGTTGACGCGCTACACTCTAAGGCAGTATTAAACGCTGCGGATAAATTATTCCATGGTCAAGCGATTCCTGCTTGGGATGTGAAGGAAAAATCGTAAATGATGTAATAGCTAGGTAATTTAGAACCCCCTCACCCTCCCATCTCCCCCAAGTGGGAGAGGGGGTTTCTAATTAAATACCGATGCCTTCCTCACAACCATTGCCTGCCTTACAAGCCCTCATCATCTGACAAAATATCACCCATGGTATGAATCTTTTTGCGGATCCGTTTACGATTACTTAACTTTTCGATCACACTGTTTGGTAAATCGGTAATATTAATAACATCTTTCTCAATTAACACATCGATCAAGTCTTCAATGACCCGCACCATCATTAGATCACTTTGTGTTAATTTATCTTTTAACTCTGTAATGGAATGAGCTTCATCTTTAAAAAATGCTTGTAATTCTTTATCATCCAGCGCAATCTCTTCGCTTACACCTTCTGTTGCCTCTTTATATACCGCGACAATTTGATTGTTTTGGTCACGTTTAACAAATGGCATAATATTATTCCTTGTTCAAAAATAATTTATAAAAATTTTGACTTGTTTTACTTCCAACTTCC
Organism: uncultured Gammaproteobacteria bacterium; assembly: GCA_963748135.1. GTDB lineage: Bacteria > Pseudomonadota > Gammaproteobacteria > JBGSLN01 > JBGSLN01 > CAVVHY01. The sequence continues at coordinate 41,069 of CAVVHY010000032.1, forward strand.
TCAACAGTAATCGATCTTAACTCTGCAATATGTTCGGCAACATATTTCACATACGCGGGTTCATTAGGCTTGCCTCGATAAGGGACGGGTGCCAAATAAGGACTATCTGTTTCTATTAGCATTTTGTCCATCGGTATTTTTTGGGCGACCTCTTTTAATTCGACTGCATTCTTAAATGTTACTATCCCTGAAAATGAGATATAAAATCCCAAGTCCATGGCTTGTTGAGCCATTGTATAATCTTCAGTAAAACAATGCATTACTCCACCGACTTGCTGTGCGCCCTCTTGGCGCATTATTTCAATGGTGTCAGCATGTGCCTGCCGGGTGTGAATAATCAAAGGCTTATTGCATTCACAGGCAGCACGGATATGGGTACGAAATCGTTCTCGTTGCCATTCAACATCACCTTCACTACGGTAATAATCCAAGCCTGTTTCACCAATAGCAACAATGAGTGGATCGTCAGCTAAACGTACGAGCTCTGCAACACTTGGTTCTTGGCAATCTTGTTCATTTGGATGTACCCCAACGCTGGCGCTGATATTAGGATAGTTTTTTGCTATAGCATGGACTGCCGCAAAATTTTCCAAATCTATACAGACACATAAAAAATATTCTACACCATTGTCTTTTGCTGCGGTTAATGCCACATCAAGCTTATTATCGTAAGGCGTTAAATCCAAGCGATCTAAATGACAGTGTGAATCTACAAACATCATACTTCCTTTTCCATTTCGTTAACTATCAGGCTTATCTTAGATTTCATCATTTGCCAATCAGGGTTGGTTATCTGTACCCCTATTCCTTGGCTAAAATTAGCTTGTGTGAAGGCTGGATTGACAAAAACTATTCGACCTGTCAAACCAAAAGCCTCTGCCCTACCCTTTAAGTTCACCTTAAAAGTTACAATTTGGTTGAGATTAAAATGACCATCGGTGGTAATGAAAACCCCAACCCCTTTGATAAAGGGTAGCAGAGATTTTTCCCATTCGCTCATGCTAGTCACAGTGATACTAATATCAGTTAATGATAATGATGTCTTCATGACTCTCTCCTTGAGTTAAATGACATATTCTCTTTAAATTTTTAAAGCCTAGCGCAGGCGATCAAAATACGTTCCAGTAATAATTGTTGGTTAAAATTGGTTTTGCTTATTATTCCTTGCATTGCAGCCTTGACTTGATCCAAAGTGGCAAATAATTTAAAGATGTTTAACGATCGTTGCTGATACCTTGTTAACAGACTGGTACTTAGTTGGTTGCAATTGTCAAAATTTGTGTGCATATGCCAATAAATAAGCATTGTTAACCAATACCAAATGCCATGCAATAGACTTGGTAATTCTTGCCGTTGCCATTTACTGGCAAGAGCGACTGGGTCGGCTTGTTCAAAGATGACAGCTAACAAACCCTCACCTAAATCTTGTAGCTGTGAAATATAATCATTGGCAGTATAATCCAAGGCGAGTAAAGGGGCGCCATCGGCCAAGTTGAGCGCCGTTGCCAAATCATGTTCACTCATTGCTTGCGTGTTTTGCTGTAACCAAGCAAGTGCTGCCTCTTTAGTAGGTGGTTGAAATCTTAGCCTAAGACAACGACTACGGATGGTTGCCGGCAACGATGTTGGTAGATGGGTAATCAGGATCAGCAATGTTTGTTGATAACTTGGTTCTTCTAAGGTTTTCAATAAGGCATTGGCACTGGTGATATTCATCGCATGTGCCGGCTGTAATAGCCAAATTTTATAGCCTTGCCGATGCGCGCTTTGCTGACTCAGTGCAATCATATCGCGAATCTGTTCAACTTTAATAGTTTGACTATTGGCGGCCGGCGTAATCACCGATAAGTCTGGATGATTTTCACTGGCCACCAATTTACAGGCTTTGCATTGACCACAGGCAACTTCTACCCCATTTGCCTGTTCGCATAAGATACGCATGGCTAATGCCTTGGCAAACACGAATTTGCCAATCCCAGGTATACCCGTAAATAATAAGGCATGGTGCAAATGTCTATTAGCAAATGCCTGCATGAGTTTGTTCCAGTGCTGCTGTTGCCAAGGAAAAAAATTTACCATCGCTTATCTCATTAAATCGTAGGTGTCTATGCGCAAATTACAATTCAGCCATATGTTGATCTATTATCGTTGCCAATTGTGCCTCAACCTCTGGTAATGCCAAACTTGCATCGACAATACGGTACTGTTGAGGATAATGCTTTGCCCTATTTAAGTAAGTTTGTTGTACCCGCTCAAAAAATTCTGCCTGTTCTACCTCAATGCGATCGGGTTTGCTGCGATCACGCGCCCGTGTAAGTGCCATCGTTACCGGTGCATTTAATAAAATCGTCAAATCTGGGCGTAACGGCCCTTGGACCCATTGCTCCAAGACAGCGATACGCTGCTCAGCGATACCGCGGCCACCGCCTTGATAGGCATAACTGGCATCAGTAAAACGATCACACAACACCCAACGCCCGGCATTTAATGCCGGCTTTACCACATTAGCGATATGTTGTGCGCGGCCGGCAAAGATAAGTAATAACTCAGTATCCAGCGACATCGACTCAGTATGATGGGCCAAAATGATATTACGAATCTGTTCGGCGATTTCGGTACCGCCTGGTTCGCGGGTTACGACATGATCGACTTCATGTTTAGTCAAATAATGGGTTAAAAATCTGAGACTGGTTGATTTGCCAACCCCTTCGATGCCTTCAACGGTAATAAACTGTCCTAGTTGTGTCTTTTCAATCATAATGGTCACATAAAAATTGCAAATTATAGGGTAGGTATTCGCAGACGCATGCCCTAGCCAATCTTGGTTGATGCCTTGCTAAGCCTATCATGACCGCAGAAGAATTACAGCCATAATTCAACTCAGCCAAGTCAGGGACGAATTGATTTACAAGTTGGCGCTCTTGCTTGATAAAATCATAATATTCACCTATCGCCTTGTCGTGTTGGCGCAAGCTTTTGGAAAATACGTGGCTGCCATCACCTGTGGCCATAAAATATAAGGCATTCGTGAATTGCGGATGTAATGCGGCATCGATAGATGACTCGCTGGGCATGGCAATGGGCGTGGGTGGTAACCCCTTATGCGTGTAGGTGTTATATGGCGATTGGTTACGCATGTCCTTGCGGTTTAGGTTGCCAGTATAATCATTTCCCAAGGCATAAATCACCGTTGGATCAATCTGTAGATACATGTTTTTACGCAAGCGCTTAATGATAACGCCTGCAATCAATGGCTTTTCTTTAGTTAATGCCGTTTCTTTTTCTATCATTGAAGCGACAATCAAGGCTTGATAAGGTGTTTGGTAAGGTAAGCCCACAGCGCGAGTCGGCCACAGACGCGTGAGTCTTTGCTGCATCATTTGATATGCTTGCCGCAAAATCTCTATATCGCTAGTCGCCATGGTATAGCGATAGGTTGCCGGGAAAAATAAGCCTTCCGGATGTTGTTCGGGTAATTGCAGCTTAGCCATGATGTCACTTGGGCTTAAACCAATTAGTGTATGCTGTAACATCGGTGCAGCCTCGAGCGCAGCCATCATTTGCGAAAACCGCCAACCTTCAATAATGGTAAAGCGATGGACCACCACATCACCGGTACTGATTTGCTTGAGGACGTTGGCCAATGAGGCATTTGCGGGAAACGAATATTCTCCAGCTTGAATCTTTTTACTGTCTCCTGTTAATCTCGCATACCAAACCAATGGCCAAGTATTGCTAATCAAGTGTTGTTGTTTTAATTCCTTAGCAAGGCCTCTAATGGTTGTTCCTGGCTTGAGGATGTAGTGATAACTTTGATCGGCAGGGATAATCGGTCTCGTTAAATAACGATAACTTTTATAGGCAAAGCAAGCCATTGCCAAGATAACAATAATACTTAGCAATATGATGGCGCTGGTTTTAATCTTGCTTGAGGTCATTAGTTGTCTATCTATTTAATTCAGCTATTGCTTGTTGCAAATGTCGGGTTATTGGGCCGACGGCAAATATTTTATCTTCAATTTGGTGGATAGGCCAAATGCCAATAATACTATTACATACAAAAAGCTCATTGGCGGCAAATAATTCGTTTAAGGTAATAGCCTTGGTTTTGATCTCGATGCTCGCTTGCCCCGCACATTCGATAATAAGGTCACGCATAATGCCAGCGACACCACAGTTGTCGATCGTCGGCGTGTTTAATCGACCATCTTTGATCAGAAATACATTAGTCATAATGCCTTCGATGACATAGCCATCATAATCAAGCATGAGCCCCTCGTTAAATTCATCTTCTTGCCATTCCGCCCGCGCCAATACTTGTTCTAAGCGATTTAAATGTTTTAAACCAGCTAATAATGGTTGTTTAGCCAGTCGAGTAGCACAGATTTTTACCTTAACGCCGGTTTGACGATAGCTTTCAGGATAATTAGGGGCTGGATGTAATGCCATTATGCACGTTGGTTGCGTTAGAGTCGGTAGGCGGTAACCACGACCACCACTACCACGGGTGTAAATGATCTTTAATACGGCCCTCTCTGGGACTGTTTGACACAATCTCAGGGCTTGCGCAGATAAGTCTTCCCAGTCGGGCCTAGGGATTTGTAACTGTTCACAACCGCGGTGCAAACGTTGCATATGTCGTTGCCAATAAAGAGGTTTTTGGTGCTTGACTAACAGCGTTTCAAATAAGCCATCGCCATAGCTTAGACCACGATCGGCGACATGAATATCGGTCTGATCTTTACCATTGATTAATATCGAGGTCATTACTCGATAGCGCGGAAGATAAGTGAGGCATTGGTACCACCAAAACCAAAAGAGTTAGATAGCGTGGTGGTAATTGACATATCTTGCGCCTGGTGTGGTACTAGATTTAAATCACACCCTTCACTTGGATTGTCGAGATTGATTGTAGGTGGTGCAACTTGATCGCGAATCGCAAGTACACTGAAGATGGCTTCAACCGCACCGGCGGCGCCTAACAAGTGGCCAATCATCGATTTGGTGGAGCTAACTGCGAGCTTTTGGGCATGGTCTTGGAAAGTCTTTTTGATTGCCAAGATTTCAACCGCATCACCCGCAACCGTCGACGTGGCATGGGCATTGATGTAATCAATTGTGGCTGGGTCGATTGCTGCATCGTTCAAGGCATTTTGCATTGAACGCATAGCGCCATTGCCATCTGTATCTGGAGACGTCATGTGATAGGCATCACTACTCATACCAAAGCCAAGTAACTCGGCATAAATCTTGGCACCCCGCCGTTTTGCATACTCGTATTCTTCAAGGATGAGCACACCAGCACCGTCACCTAAGACAAAACCATCGCGATCCTCGTCCCACGGACGGCTAGCACCCTCAGGTTCGTCGTTACGTTTGGATAAAGCACGCGCGGCGGCAAAGCCGGCAAGCCCCATAGGGCAAGTGGCATTTTCCGACCCACCAGCGATCATAACGTCGGCATCGCCATAGGCGATAGTCCGTGCGGCAAAACCTATATTATGTGTCCCTGTCGTACATGCTGAGACAATCGCAAAATTAGGGCCTTTGAAATTGTTTTGGATAGAAACATTACCAGAGGCCATATTAATAATAACCGCTGGCACAAAGAATGGTGAAATACGTCGTGGGCCAGTTTTAAGTAATAATTTATGACTGCTTTCAATAACGGGCAAACCGCCGATACCGGATCCGATGGCAACACCGACGCGCTCGGCATTGTCTTCAGTCACGACTAAACCCGCGTCGGTAATTGCTTCACGTGCAGCATAGATTGCATATTGGATGAATAGATCCATCTTTTTTAAGTCTTTGATCGGGATAACGGCACTAGGATCAAAGGCCTTTACTGAAGCGGCGATCCGGGTTGGAAAGTTAGTTAAATCAAACTCTTCAACGGTTTGCACGCCACTTTTGCCTGCTAGTATGTTGTCCCATGTCTGAGGAACGGTCAATCCTAATGGTGAGACCATCCCCATCCCGGTGATGACTACACGTCGCTTAGCCAAAACTAAATCCTCTCTCTTAAGCGGTTTCTTCGCTCAGGTTTTCTTTAATGTAGTTAACAGCATCTTGAATGGTTTCAATCTTTTCAGCATCCTCATCAGGAATCTCTGTCTCAAATTCTTCTTCAAGCGCCATAACTAACTCAACGGTGTCCAGAGAGTCGGCACCTAAATCATCAACAAAAGATGCCTCAGGTGTAATCTCATCTTCTTTAACGCCCAATTGTTCAGCGACAATCTTTTTCACGCGTTCTTCAATACTGCTCATATTCATTTCCTCTCAAATAGTGATGAACGAAATCTGTTAATAAAATGGCATAATACCTTATTATGTACCCATTTTCGACGTTAGTTTATTCAAATAACGCCAAGTTGCAAGCAAGATTTGCTATTTTTTTTATGGCCCTTCAGCCAATAATTAATTTTTATTGTATAAACAGGCAATTATAGCATGTTTTTGATAAATCATATGCGAATTAGATTCAGTGCCTATTTAATTCATATACATGCCACCATTGACTTGTAGTGTCTCGCCAGTAATATAACTCGCAGAGTTTGAAGCTAAAAACAGTACAAGATCTGCAATTTCATTTACCTGTCCCATACGCTGCATAGGAATACGTTGTAATAACATTTGTTTGTGGTCTTCGTTGATTGCCTCAGTCATCTCTGTCTCGATAAACCCTGGCGCTATGGTGTTGACTGTAATATTACGTGTCGCAAGCTCAAGGGCCAAGGATTTACTAAAGCCAATGATACCTGCCTTGGCTGCTGCGTAATTGGCTTGCCCTGGATTACCGCAGCCAGCAACGACTGAGGTTAAACTAATGACCCTGCCCCAGCGTGCTTTTAACATACCTTTTAGACAAGTTTTAGTCATATAATAAATTGAATTTAAATTGATATTAATAACCTCTAACCACTCAGACTCTTTCATCCTTAGCATCAGGTTATCACGGGTAATCCCAGCATTATTCACTAAGATTGTTGGTGCGCCAAAGTCGGTTTGCACGGCGGCGATAAGATCCTCGATTGACGCGGGCTGGCTGACATCTAATTCATAGCCTTTACCCTGAATTCCTGCCACATTAAAGGCTTCAGTAATCTTTTTGGCCCCTGTTCGCGTGGTCGCAGTCCCAATAATCACTGCCCCTTGTTCACCCAGCGTTTGTGCAATGGCTTTACCTATGCCACGGCTGGCGCCAGTGACTAATGCGACTTTATCTTTAATTCCGAAGTCAAAATTCATGTCTACCTCATTGTTAAATCAGGGAAAAATCCTCTAATACGTGATTAGTGCCGAGCCCCAGGCAAAGCCACCGCCGAAACTCTCTAATAATATCCGTTGTCCCCGCTTTATACGACCATCGCGTATTGCTTGATCCAAGGCAAGAGGGATCGAAGCCGCAGACGTATTTCCATGCTTATTGACAGTCACAACAACCTGTTCCATGGGCAAACCAAGCCGCTTGGCAACGGCTTGAATTATTCGCAAATTGGCCTGGTGCGGGATCAACCAATCGATATCGCGACTGGTAATATTATTGGCCGCCAGGGTATCCGTCACAACCTTGCCAAGGTTGGTCACAGCAACTTTAAAGACTTCATTGCCTTGCATCTTCATATAAGGCACGCCCTCTTCGCCATTGTTGGCAATAGGGCTTGGTACGTATAACAAGTCTTTATATTGTCCATCGGCATACAAATGCGTAGAGTGAATCCCAGGTTCTTCGCTTGCGCCCAACACGGCTGCACCAGCTCCATCAGCAAACAAAATACAGGTTGCGCGATCTGACCAGTCAATTATCCGTGACATCACTTCACTACCTATAATCAAGGCCCGTTTGACACTGCCGTTACGGATAAATTGATCGGCGATACCGAGGGCATAATTAAACCCAGCACAGGCTGCAGATATATCAAAGGCGATGCATTGCCCAGTCGCTAATTCATGTTGGATGAGACATGCGGTACTGGGAAAGATTTTGTCAGGTGTTGAAGTGGCTACAATAATCAAATCAATAGTTTCGGCGGAGATTTCGGCGGCGGTTATTGCCTGCTTCGCAGCGGCGACGCCCATGCTGGAGGCGGTATCCTCAGGGGCAGCGATCCTTCGTTCTTCGATGCCAGTTCTGGTTTTAATCCATTCATCCGAAGTCTCAACAAGTTTTTCTAGGTCACTGTTGCGCAGAACTTTTTTCGGTAGAAAGCTGCCCGTTCCGAGGATTTTAGCGTAAGTCATGCCGATGGTTCCTCAACGGTTTGCTCAAGAACCTCTCCAAGCTCAGCGCCAATGCGTTCTGGGATGTTTTTTTGCACTTCGATAATTGCCTCATTAATTGCATTGGCAAACGCCAGGCTGGTGGCACTACCATGACTTTTAATGACTGTACCACGTAATCCAATTAAGCTAGCGCCATTATACCGGGCCGGATCTAATCGCTTGGCAATCCGTCGCAGGATAGGCATGGCGAGCAATGCCATTAACTTTGACCATACATTATGGGTAAATGCATCCTTGATATAACTTGTTAGTAATTTAGCCAATCCTTCACTAGTTTTTAACGCTACATTACCCACGAATCCATCACAGATTACCACATCGGCAGTGCCTTTATAGATATCGTCCCCTTCGATAAAGCCAATGTAATTGATATGGTCACATTCCGAGAGTAACTTTGCCGTTTCTTGCACTTGTTCATTACCCTTAATATCTTCTTCACCGATATTTAACAAACCAACGGCTGGATTTCTGATTTGACCAACTGCTGAGGCAAGTACAGAACCCATTACCGCGAATTGGAACAAGTGCTCGGCAGTTGAATCGACGTTTGCACCTAAATCCAAGACCCTTACATTTCGGCTTTGATTCATGGTCGGTAATAGCGCACTAATCGCCGGTCGATCAATACCTGGTAAGGTCTTTAGTACAAAACGCGCCGTAGCCATTAAGGCACCCGTGTTGCCAGCACTAACGCATGCCTGCGCCTCGCCTTGTTTGACCAGATTGATGGCCACCCGCATTGATGAGTCTTTTTTGAAACGTAATGCTTGTGCAGGCGGTTCATCCATGCCAACGACTTCAGTCGTGTGTTGGATGTGAATCCGCTCATTTGGCTGCAGTCGATTGTGATGCAGATGCTCATGGATTGTCTCTTGATCGCCCACTAAGATAACCTTCAAGTCTTCGCGTTGGCGTACCATAGAAGCAACCGCAGGAATTATAACTGATGGGCCATAATCACCACCCATAGCATCAATTGCAATGGTAATATAAGACAATGTGGATTATTCCTCGTTAAGATCCTTGTTCACTACTTCGCGGCCACGATAATAGCCATCGGCTGTAAGATGGTGACGACGATGGGTCTCACCCGTCGTAGGATCGATAGCCAAGGTCGGCCCAGTTAAATTATCGTGAGCACGACGCGAGCCACGTTTGGAACGAGATTTCTTTGACTTTTGAACCGCCATGATTAATAACTCCTAAAATCAATATAATGATATGGTAAATCGTGTGTGCATAATAAACTATATTTAACAATGCAACAAGATGAACCAGTGAGAACTTTTTAATTAAAAAAAGTCTAACCGAATTCTAACTATGTTAAGGGATTGCTAGCTTACTTCAGATTGCTAGGCTTGCAAGCGCTTACCAGATCAGCTAGCTGTCCTTTTTCTTTAATTCTTTCAATATGTTAAAAGGATTATTTGAATCTTCCTCGAGCTCAGTATTGGTTTCTTTTTGTGGCATTGTTTGGCTACACTGTTGCGGCTCATGCATCGCAACCAGAGGCAATTGGAGCAAGATTTCATCCTCTAGCATGCTTATGGTATCAAGCGGCTGTTCAGATACCATAACTGGTTCATAAGGTGCCGGTAGTAATTCTGCTTGGCGGTCTGTGGAAACCGGGCTCAGATTAAATTCTGCCTGAATTGGATACTCAAAGGGTAGCATACAACGTTGACATTGTAGACAAAGGACCGTGCTAAATGATCCATGAATATATTTATAACCTTGCGTATCCACACCAAACTCAAGGGTGACAGAAACCTCGCCCACATTTTTTGCGAGCACGGCACAAAGTCGCGCCATGTCCTGCAGTGCTAGCGCTCCATGCAAGATCCTGCCCTCTTTAGCCATCCGAATTGGATCAATTGTCTTTGGTAATAGGTTTTGGTTCATAGGCGCAAGATGTTAGCTTGATGAGGATAGTTTTGTCAAAATTAGCTGTTATAGGCTAGGAGCTAGAGACTAGGGGCTAGGAGCTAGTTTCCAACCCCTGGCTTCCCGAGCATGGCTAAAACGTGCTCTAAGTCATTTGATAACGGGGCATGGAGCTTTAACGGTTCATCGTAAATAGATAGCGGTAATGTCAATTCAAGGGCATGCAAAAACAAGCGTCGCAAACCATAGCTTTTCAGCAAACGATTAAACGCTGGATCACCATATTTACTATCGCCTGCAATTGGATGTCCTGCATGCCTAGCATGGACCCGGATTTGATGCGTCCGCCCGGTTTTAGGCTTGACTTCAACCAGGCTGGCACTAGCAAATCGATGTATTAGCTCAAATTCAGTTTCTGCCGCCATCCCTTCTATAGCATCCACCTTCACCATCCGTTCGCCTGATTGCAAGCGATTTTTAATCAATGGCGCCTTAATAAATCGATTATGCTTAGGCCATCGTCCCATGACTAAGGCTAGATATGTCTTTTGCGCAGCTTTACTGCGAAAACATTGATGTAATGCCTGTAAGCTTTTTCTATTCTTGGCTAAAACCAGGCAACCTGAGGTCTCTCAATCCAAGCGATGGGCCAATTCCAAAAAAGTTAACTCTGGTCGTAATGCCCGTAAGGCTTCAATGACGCCACCTTCTAGGCCGGAACCACCATGGACAGGAATATAAGGGGGTTTATTTATCGCCAATATGTTTTCATCTTCAAAAATTGTTTGTTTTAGCAAGGCATGATGTTTATCTAGCAGTGGCATGTCAGCCTTGGTGGCAGGCAATCTTAACGGCGGAATCCTTACTTTATCACCATCACACAGACGATAATTTGCAGCAACACGTTTAGCATTAACACGCACTTCGCCTTTACGGATGATACGATAGATGCGTGTCTTGGGCACACCTTTGAGTTTATTGAATAGAAAATTATCTATTCTCTGGCCATGATTGTTAGAATCAATAAGGATATATTGGATGTCTGATTTCGTATCTGTCATAGCGTGTATTCTATACCCATTCTACTCCAGAATGCAGCTATAAAAAATAGCGGTCAAGTAGCTATAATTTCTTGATTTTAATTTTAAAAATGTTAGACTGTAATCGCGCACGTTATACCAATTATTGTGCAGCATGAATAGTCCTGCCTAAACAAGGTAAGGAAAACGCTTTAAGAGCAATAAAATATTGTTAAGCGCTGAATTCGCTGGGTGAGAGTACAAAATTGTCCCGCCGAGCATGATTAAATAGTTAACATAATAGACGAATAAGATTTATTTTTTATTTATCCAATTAATTACTGGTCTTGTGATCACAATTGGATTGTACTAGCAAAACAGATTTAAGGTGAAATAGTAAAGTTGAGTTGATTCATTTGCAGCCAAAACCTGAATTAAAAATTGGCTCAACCGTTAGAGAGCAGGTAATAAGCCAAGATCTAACAAATGGACGATGTATATTGTTTAAGAGGCTTAAACTAAAGGTCAAAGTCATCAATGAGTAAACAGAAAAAACAATACACAGGTCAGTATTTTACAACCCTCTCCTTTAAATCTACCCCTTTACACTGAAGGGGTATAGATTTGTCTAGTCAATCCACCCGTGATTTCAGACTTAAACTACAGGTGGAAGCACATGAAAAGAATGTTAATAAACGCAACACAAAAGGAAGAATTGCGCGTAGCACTGATTGATGGTCAAGTGCTATTTGATCTTGATATAGAACGTACCGGTTATGAACAAAAGAAGGCAAATATTTATAAAGGCAAGGTAACTCGGGTTGAGCCAAGTCTCGAAGCCGCGTTTGTCGATTATGGTGCGGATCGACATGGATTTTTGCCACTCAAAGAGATTGCCCGTCAATATTATAGTAGTGAACCTAAGTCTGAAGACGAACGCATAAGTATTAAAGATGTGATTAAAGAGGGCCAAGAATTAATGGTCCAAGTGGTTAAAGAAGAACGTGGTAGCAAAGGTGCGGCATTGACCACACTAATCAGTCTGGCCGGATGTTACCTCGTGTTAATGCCTAATAATCCCCGTGCCGGCGGTATCTCTCGTCGTATCGAGGGTGACGAGCGTCAGGAATTGCGTGATATTCTCAATCGCTTAAACCTGCCTGATGACATGGGAATAATTGTACGTACTGCTGGCTTGGGTAAAAATTTTGAAGAGTTACAATGGGACTTGAGCATCTTGTTACACCACTGGGATGCAATCAAAAAGGCCTATACGGAACGAACAGCACCCTTTCTTATCCATCAAGAAGGTGACGTGGTAATCAGAGCAATCCGTGATTATTTACGCAAAGATGTCAGTGAAATCCTAGTTGATAGCCATGAAATCTTTTCCAAGGCAAGAAATTATATCCAGCAGGTTCGACCTGACTTCATCAACCGTGTAAAGCTTTATCAAGACACCATTCCATTATTTACCCGGTTTCAAATCGAATCTCAAATAGAAACAGCATTTCAACGAGAAGTACGGCTACCTTCAGGTGGCGTCATTGTGATCGACCGGACTGAGGCATTAGTATCGGTTGATATTAACTCTGGCAAAGATACTAAAGGCATGGGGATCGAAGAAACGGCATTGAATACTAATCTTGAAGCCGCTGAAGAAATTGCCCGGCAATTGCGTTTACGTGACCTTGGTGGCTTAATTGTCATAGATTTTATCGATATGACCCCTACCCGCAACCAACGCGAGGTTGAAAACCGTTTACGACAAGCCTTAAGTCAAGATCGGGCACGGGTACAGATCGGCCGAATTTCACGTTTTGGCTTATTGGAAATGTCGCGGCAACGATTACGATCGGCTTTAGGTGAATCGAATCAACTGTCTTGTCCCCGCTGTAAAGGTCATGGCACTATTCGTAGTATTGAATCACTTACTTTATCATTGCTGCGGGTTCTGGAAGAACATGCTATGCGACCACATACGATACAAGTCCATCTACAATTGCCAATATCTGTAGCAACTTACATGATCAATGAAAAACGGCAGATGATTGTTGATATCGAACGCAGACATCGGGTGCAAATATTCATTATGCCAAACAAGAACCTTGAATCCCCTGACTATAAAATTGCACGCTTTAAAAAGGATGATTTACCACCACAACCAAAACGAAGCTATGAATTAACTGAACAGCCAGATATGGAAATCAAGCCGCATGAACGTCCTGAGCTTGAAATAGAAGAACCAGCCGTAAAAAATATCATGGAAGATATACCCATGCAATCAGCAAAAACGGGGCCTGGATTAATCAAAAGACTTTGGTCAAGTCTATTTACTAGCTCAGCAGAGGCCAAGAAACAAGCCCCAAGCAGACAGCATCGCGGTAAAGCGGGCCATGGTAAAGGTAGAAAGCGGCCGTCATCGAGTAGAGGTGGCCGTGATCAAAGACGCGAAGATGGTGGCGGTAGCCGACAACGACGCAGTGGTGGTGGCGGTGGTCGCCGTCGACCATCAGGTCAAGGCAGTGGCCGTAGACGCCAAACGGGTGGTCGCGGCCGTCCACGTCGGCATCCACAACAAGGTGATGAACAACAAGCTAGACGACAAGATGACCAACGACAAGGCCAGCAATCACATAAATCTGGCTCTGATAGAGGCCAGTCTACCGAGAGTCGTAGTCAAGAAAGGCGCGAGTCAAGGCCTCAGTCTCATCATGAGCAAAGGCCTCGCCAAGATAAAAAACAGCATGAATCAAATGTAGAGACAAAATCTACAATAGATAAGTCACAAAAAGAGGTGAGTGATAATTAATTTATTGTTATCATAGGTATATGAATCAAACTAGACAGACACCAAATTTCCTAGCACGTCTGCTCCCCTTCTTCGGGATGGGCGTGCTGGTGGTGATCGCAATTGTGGCATTTATATTTTTCTCTTATTTAATTGTTTTAGGCTGCATCATTGGCCTTATCTTGTTTGCAGTTGCATATATCAAGTCAAAATTTTTTCCAAGCAAAAAGATCACAGTCTATCGAGAGTCTAATACCGGTACGACGTATGACCATAAACGCAATAATTCATAATTAAATAATTATAAGGTGAATACCAGAGATGGAATCTATAGCAGAAGTAATACTTGTTAATGAAGAAGACCAACCGATTGGAACCGCTGAAAAATTAAGCGCCCATCAAACTGGCCAATTACATCGTGCATTTTCAATCTTTGTATTGCGCAAGCGCGAAAACGAATGGCAAGTCTTAATCCAACAACGTCAACTCAATAAATATCATAGTGGTGGCCTCTGGACCAATACCTGCTGCAGTCATCCTCGACCTGGCGAAGATATTATCGCCGCTGGCAAACGCAGACTTCGCGAAGAGATGAACTTTGAATGCGATTTGGTTGAGATCGGTAGTTTTATCTATAAGGCACAATTAGATAATAATCTGATTGAGCATGAATACGATCATGTGCTTGTGGGTTATTGCGAACAGGATCAATTTGACCCTAACCCCGAAGAGGTCGCCGATTATCGATGGCAGGATCTTGCTAGTTTGAAGCAAGATGTTGCTGCCCATCCCGAGCGATATACCGCCTGGTTTGCAGAGGCACTATCACACTTAGAAGCGAATATAACAGCATTTTAGGTCTGTCTTTATCGTGTATCTTTAATTAAAACATCAATCCAAAACTAATCAAACACTCAATCTCGGCATTGCCCTACGATACTCTTCTACACGCTGATGATTTGCAATAGGAATGTTTGGCTGAAACGCTGGCAGTGATTTTTCTTTTAATTCATAGAATTTTGCCAATATTGCAATGTGCTTTAAGATAAAACGAAGATTAATATTTTTATTCTCATGCATTAAGACCGCCAAATCATTTGCCAATGCCGACATGTTTACCTTCGCTATTAACTTTGGATGTTGCGCCTTTAAAATTTTATGTATATCACCTGCCTCTAAGGGTGAAAACGATATTTTTTCACAACGGTTTAGTAATGCAGGACTGAGTCCTGCTCGACCCGACAAGGCAATGCTATTACCCGTGAAAAACGCCATAAAACCTGGCGTTTGCGCTGATTTTCCTGTCAACGGATGTATGCCGGCTAATACACTATTTAAGCTTTTTTCCAAACCATCATCGGCATGGCTATTTAATTCATCAAGGATGATAACCTGTCCCGCGTCAAAGGCTTCAATGATCCGCAGGATCATTTCATCAAGAGGAGTCGAGGCATCAATTTTATCGTACCAACGCTTACAAGATGAAACATTACCTTTGAGACAGTATCCATTTTTTTCTAACATATATCGCATCATGACACTCTTTCCAACGCCAGGCGGTCCTTCAAGATAGCAACCATTTAATCCCAGACCATTGCCTTGGAGTATATTATCGTGCACACTCTTATGGAGTTGGATATAGTTATGTATCGCCAGTCGCTGCTCACGCATTGACGGTAACTCAACGTACCTTGTTGAGACCTTCTCTTTACCCTTTGTTGTAAAAAAGGGCGCCGGCATGTTTTTACATTGATGTCTTAGTAGATAATAGTAAGCCTGTTGTTGCAACATCCTGACTGTGGGTCTATCATAATCTTGTTTGGCTGCTTCGCGAGCGAGCTGATAGTCATCCAGCAAGGCAAACATTTTCGCCTTGAACGTAGCCTCATCAATATCAATCTCAAGTCCCAACGGATCATAAAAAAATGATTGATATAGCGGCAGCAACATTTTTTCATAAAGGACTGCCACAGGGAAATCAGCAAAATGCAACTCTGGGATTGTCTTATCAACAAATAGCTGCTGGAGCACTCTGCCCCCGCCATAGTCCTCAGGGTTACGAGCAAAAACAATCTTATGCCTAGCCGATAACTTATAAAATTTGCCTTGATAAAATATCTCGCATTCACCATTGTTTCTCTTTAGCGGTATAAAACAAGCAAGGTGTTTATTAATAATATTAGCTTCATCAAGAAACAAAACTTTGTCTTTATCACTTGTATCTTGCGCCCATTTGGCAAGATTTTCCAGATCATGATATACCGTAATACCTGAACTCTCTTCAGCGACCTGCTTCATCAAATGACTTTTGCCAACACCGGTTGGACCAACGAGCTGTACCATGCGATGTTGTTGTAAGGCTTCTAATAAGGCTGTTGTTCTTGACGCCATGAATTTATTAGCGATTTTATTGGTATTAAAAGAGTCATTATTTAATGCTGGTACTGCCTCTTCTCGATAAATAACGGGCGTTTCTCGATCAATGTCAGCAATGTTTTCTACTGTCGTATAGTTGCCTAAAAAGGCCAAAGGGGCATAATGATTATTTTTAGTTGATAATTGGTACGGTTCTACTTCGAGATAGAGTGTTAACGGGGCCGCTCTAGTTAATAATCGCCCATCGGGTAATTGTAAAGGCTTTCCGGTCAATAATGGATGTAGGGCTTGTAGTAATTCTTCGGAGCAAGTGCCACGCAGCACGATCGGACGATCGCCTTGTAACAGTTTGACAAAATCACTCTGGTCATAAGAGAAATCACTAAACCCGGTATTATTATGTCGATATAGAATAGGACCAAACAGTGTTTCATAATTTTCATCATCAAGCTCAATGATCAATGCGTTTGTATCAACCGCTAAATCCTGTGCCTTATTTGTTAATACAATGTTAGCTAGCCCTTCAGTAGCTGATACTTGCCTCGTTTTTTCAGCCATGGCGTTTGTTGCTAAGTCAGCGGGTAATTTTACATCTTTAGCAAGATATAAATCTAATGAGACATTGTTCTGTTTTGCCTCTGCAAATAAACAATACCACTGGCAATCAGATAATTCACTGGTTATCCAAAGTGTCAGTGAACTATTAGCAAACTGTGCTAATAGCCCCGCTTGTTGTTGATAACTGCCATTAATAATATTTTTGGTTGTCAGCAGAGAATCAAATAATTCACTATTGATAATTTTAGCTTTGCGGGGTATTTGTGAAGGTTGAGCCTCAGTTAAAATCGTTGGCGTCTTAAATTGTGTAAAGTCAAAGTCATCCTCAGTAACAGTAAGATTTAATTGTTCTGGATAAGTGATTCGGTAATCATGATAATCAAAATAACCCTGCGCCTTTGCGCGGGCAAAGTAATCGTAACAAGCTTGTCGTGCTTCAATTGGCACATTATCCAATATAAGATGCAAAGATATATCGTTGGGTTGGGCTACAATCCATTTAACCCATGTGCTTTTTTGCCAGACTATCTGATTATCGATTAACACAATTGGACCAAATAGATGAGTTTGCCAATCGGGATAAGCCATAATATCAACGACAAAAGAATCTGTTGATAATTCATTTTGTTTTATCAACCCCTGTGTCATTTGACTCAAGTCACAGGTCACCTTACCTAAATAGTCATGTCTAGATAAAAATGAAATCTCCTCTGGCAAAGTTTCACATATGCTAATGATTTGCAGACAATCTGGGACCGATTGACCGTAAATAGAGCGTATATCCTCGAGCAATGTATTTAACTGTACCTGCTCGCGTGCGTTAAATGCCGTCCAATCAATAATTAACCAAGGGCTTAGTGGGGAACTTTGTCGTGCTTGCTCAAAAAATAATTGTAATGGACTGTCTTCCAAGACTTGGCATCGTCCTTGCGCATCAATCATTACTGATTTGGCTAATACGGATAAATCATCCAGATGATCAACCACATAGATAGATCGTTGTTGTCTGCTAGCTACATTAAGACAAAAACATTTAAATTGTTCACGATTAACAGCAGTAAAGGCAAAGTGGCGATACTTATTAGCCTTTAAGATTCTGGATAATTTACCTTCACTAACGATCTGCATAGGTGCAGTTACCTTATTGATATAATTACGTATGTGATTTGAATGCAAAGTGGGGGGTGAAGGGACTATTGGCATTAACAGATAATGCATTATGGGCACTTTTTTTACGTTGGCGTTCAACAGAATTTCGTTTTTGGGATGCGCCAGATGATGGTGGCAACATCCCATAATGCTGCCCTTTTGGTAAAAAGGTCTGTTGATTCCCCCTTCCCCCACCAACATCGACTTGCACCCACTGATTATTTACAAATATTTCCAAGCGGTTGTGGGTATTATCAATATTGACCACCCGTACATGCTTGGGATTAACGCCCTCCGTTGTCTTTAACTTATATTCCACAGCAGCAACACGGTGTGCACACGAACCACCGCGGAATTGGTACATAGCCTCTAACCAAGCTTGCATAGATTTATCATACTCGCTTAGCTTAGGAATGACCTCTTCATAAGATGTTGAACGCGTATACTTAGGGTGAGTGCGATAATTGTCAATGACTTGTCGCATTGGATTGTCTTTTGCTATCTTGTCCCAAAGCTGTTGCTGTTGCGTGGCTGTTTTAGACTGAATAACATAAGAAATCGTCTGCACATGCTCGCTGTTGATGTAGAAAAAACCATCTTCATTACATCGATAAAGTGTTAATTTGGTATCTGGTTTATGGTTGATAAGCCCAATAAATTTTTCATCGCTATCGATAGATAACAGACGATTTAAACCAGGGTTTAAAGTTTGTGTGAAATAAAAATAACGGCCGTTGTTATCAACTGGGGCATTCCTGAATGCACCAAGATCAGTATTCTTTAATAAGGTTAACGATTGTTTTTGTAATTCATTTGCTGTTGGTGTAAAGAAGGATTGTGTAAAATCACCTTCGGATAAATGTCTTCGCTGATAAACGCCAACTCTAATCCGCTGCGCTGCCAAGTGGTGGCCATTTAGCAATTCCCCTGCTTGGACCTTTTTAAAATGTTTCTTATCGTTATTGGTACTAAACGATGATCGATTTTCTCTTAATGCTATATGTAAAAATCTTGAAGCCGCATGATTTAGGTTAGATGTAGAGTAGTTGTTTTTTGGATTTGATGCGTCTTTGCGTTTTTGTATTTTAGAAAAGGTTGGTGCTTGGTCCAACAGTTGATAGGGCAAGCAAGTCGAGATTTTATCTTGCATCGTTGCTGGCAAGCGTAATAGACGCAAACTTTTACAATATTCAAGTGATTTAACAAGCTGTTGAATTGCAGCCTCGTTGCTCCCATGAATATCAACATAGGCAAGATTTGGAAAACAATTTTCTTTAATATCGCTGCAGAGCTGTTCCAGCTTCTGATCATGTGCATCTGAACTAACGGCCACACTTAATGAGATTGTCTGCGGTGAAACTCTTTGGGTCCGATAGTCTAAGGATAATAACGCAACCAATGGGATTATATTGTTGGATTTTAGGGCATTGAAATGCCGCATGCTTATCAACCAATTTAGACAAGCAGGATCAAGATAAGAAATGAACACGCCTATATAAGCCTCAAGGCTTATCTGGCCCATAAATTTATAGAATAACCTAAACCATAGATCAGCGTTAATGCCCACAGTCGTTATTTCTGACAAGTATTGCATACAGCGTGTTAATTCAAAGGGGGTAACAATAAGTTCTTGATATCTTGAAAATAACAGAGTTTTTGTGGCTCTATCCGGGCAAACCTCAAGAAGAGATGCCAAGTCGTAACCATCACGGATCTTACTTTCGTATCTGTTGATAAGCTTAAGCTTGCTCATAGAAGTTGTACAAGCAGCAACACAGTACGGTAAACCCGTCAGATAATTAAATTTAGTTATCTGTTCATTAAATAATTGAAGTCTACTGTCATCATCTGGGCAAGCCTCCATACATTCAGCTATTCCCCCGATGGTGTTGATTTTATTTTGGTGACTGTCTAGCAACTGAAGCTTACGATTATTATCTGGACAAGCCTTCATACAAGCAGCTAGATCAGTACCGTGCAATATTTTATGGTGGTGTCTGTCTAGCAAGCGAAGTTTACTGTCGTTATCAGGACAAGCGGTCATACACTTAGCCAAGTGGTAGCCATTACAAATGCTATGTTGATGTTTGTTGAGTAATTGAAGTTTGCTGATTTTGTCTGGGCAGGCAGTCATACACTTGGCCAATATGTATCCATCGCAGATCTTATTATGATGCTGTTCAAGTAACTGTAAAATGCTTTTCTTATCTGAACAGGCTGTCAAAAGTATATGCAACTCATCGCCTTTGCTAATTTGAAATCCAGCTCCATATTCTTTTAATAACCAACGCTTGATGTCTTTATCGTCGCAACCATGTATGCAGGTGACCAAGTGTTTACGTATTTTCATTTCATGTTGTTTGAATAACCACAGTTTGCTGTCTTTATCAGGACAAGATTTGATGCATTTTAATAAATCGAAGACATTAGTAATTCTGCCTTGATATGCCTTTAGCAATTCAAGCCTACTATTTTTATTTGAAAAAGCAGCCATAATTAAAGCTAAGGTGTTGCCATCTTTGATTTTATTTTCATAAATTCTGAGTATTTTATGCTTTGTATCATCATCCGGACAAGCCGCTATATATGCGGGCAAATTTTGCCTGTCTATAATTTCATTATCGCTAATTGTTGTCATAAGTTGATTAAGGGAATACGTAGGCTTTACTAACTGCCAGGTCGCATTTTTGTTTCGACATTGCATCAGGATGCAAGTCAATTTACTATCTAGCAATAAACAACCATCTCTTGACAAATGGTTTTTGTAGGCCAAAATTTCATAATCAGTCGCTTTATTAAAATCACGGGCACGCGCTAATATATTTCCTAAGTCTTTATTATCGGAAAAATCTAGCAATTCAAATGTGGGTCGTTTATCCAGCTTTGAATCACAAGCGACATAAGTGTTAAAACCAAGGGTGTGAAGCCAACACAGGCACATTTCAAAATCGAGCAAGTTGTATTCTGCCATTGCTGCTTTTGTTAAAATCAGGGTCTTGGGCTTGGGTTTGGCAGCGGGTGAAGTAGTATTTTCCCAGGGTTGCTTCTGGTTTAACGCCGCAACCGGATTAAAGCGGGCTGCAGGTGATACGCCAGTCCTTTGGCGTTTCATAATAAAGAATTCGGCAGGTAATTCGATCCCCTGGAATATGATTGTCTTTGGCTCGGCCATCTTATGCATGGTATTGTTTCCTAAATCAGTATCAATCAATACTTGCTCAATATTGATTGATAATTATACCGGCATGATGATGCACAATGTTAACCCATACGGGCCTTTTTCATTGTTATTTTCGGACGGGAAATATCGGTTGAGGTAAAGTAGAGATCATCTTAATGAAGAAGACCAACCGATTGGAACCGCTGAAAAATTAAGCGCCCATCAAACTGGCCAATTACATCGTGCATTTTCAATCTTTGTATTGCGCAAGCGCGAAAACGAATGGCAAGTCTTAATCCAACAACGTCAACTCAATAAATATCATAGTGGTGGCCTCTGGACCAATACCTGCTGCAGTCATCCTCGACCTGGCGAAGATATTATCGCCGCTGGCAAACGCAGACTTCGCGAAGAGATGAACTTTGAATGCGATTTGGTTGAGATCGGTAGTTTTATCTATAAGGCACAATTAGATAATAATCTGATTGAGCATGAATACGATCATGTGCTTGTGGGTTATTGCGAACAGGATCAATTTGACCCTAACCCCGAAGAGGTCGCCGATTATCGATGGCAGGATCTTGCTAGTTTGAAGCAAGATGTTGCTGCCCATCCCGAGCGATATACCGCCTGGTTTGCAGAGGCACTATCACACTTAGAAGCGAATATAACAGCATTTTAGGTCTGTCTTTATCGTGTATCTTTAATTAAAACATCAATCCAAAACTAATCAAACACTCAATCTCGGCATTGCCCTACGATACTCTTCTACACGCTGATGATTTGCAATAGGAATGTTTGGCTGAAACGCTGGCAGTGATTTTTCTTTTAATTCATAGAATTTTGCCAATATTGCAATGTGCTTTAAGATAAAACGAAGATTAATATTTTTATTCTCATGCATTAAGACCGCCAAATCATTTGCCAATGCCGACATGTTTACCTTCGCTATTAACTTTGGATGTTGCGCCTTTAAAATTTTATGTATATCACCTGCCTCTAAGGGTGAAAACGATATTTTTTCACAACGGTTTAGTAATGCAGGACTGAGTCCTGCTCGACCCGACAAGGCAATGCTATTACCCGTGAAAAACGCCATAAAACCTGGCGTTTGCGCTGATTTTCCTGTCAACGGATGTATGCCGGCTAATACACTATTTAAGCTTTTTTCCAAACCATCATCGGCATGGCTATTTAATTCATCAAGGATGATAACCTGTCCCGCGTCAAAGGCTTCAATGATCCGCAGGATCATTTCATCAAGAGGAGTCGAGGCATCAATTTTATCGTACCAACGCTTACAAGATGAAACATTACCTTTGAGACAGTATCCATTTTTTTCTAACATATATCGCATCATGACACTCTTTCCAACGCCAGGCGGTCCTTCAAGATAGCAACCATTTAATCCCAGACCATTGCCTTGGAGTATATTATCGTGCACACTCTTATGGAGTTGGATATAGTTATGTATCGCCAGTCGCTGCTCACGCATTGACGGTAACTCAACGTACCTTGTTGAGACCTTCTCTTTACCCTTTGTTGTAAAAAAGGGCGCCGGCATGTTTTTACATTGATGTCTTAGTAGATAATAGTAAGCCTGTTGTTGCAACATCCTGACTGTGGGTCTATCATAATCTTGTTTGGCTGCTTCGCGAGCGAGCTGATAGTCATCCAGCAAGGCAAACATTTTCGCCTTGAACGTAGCCTCATCAATATCAATCTCAAGTCCCAACGGATCATAAAAAAATGATTGATATAGCGGCAGCAACATTTTTTCATAAAGGACTGCCACAGGGAAATCAGCAAAATGCAACTCTGGGATTGTCTTATCAACAAATAGCTGCTGGAGCACTCTGCCCCCGCCATAGTCCTCAGGGTTACGAGCAAAAACAATCTTATGCCTAGCCGATAACTTATAAAATTTGCCTTGATAAAATATCTCGCATTCACCATTGTTTCTCTTTAGCGGTATAAAACAAGCAAGGTGTTTATTAATAATATTAGCTTCATCAAGAAACAAAACTTTGTCTTTATCACTTGTATCTTGCGCCCATTTGGCAAGATTTTCCAGATCATGATATACCGTAATACCTGAACTCTCTTCAGCGACCTGCTTCATCAAATGACTTTTGCCAACACCGGTTGGACCAACGAGCTGTACCATGCGATGTTGTTGTAAGGCTTCTAATAAGGCTGTTGTTCTTGACGCCATGAATTTATTAGCGATTTTATTGGTATTAAAAGAGTTATTATTTAATGCTGGTACTGCCTCTTCTCGATAAATAACGGGCGTTTCTCGATCAACGTCAGCAATATTTTCTACTGTCATATATTTGCCTAAAAAGGCCAAAGGGGCATAATGATTATTTTTAGTTGATAATTGGTACGGTTCTACTTCGAGATAGAGTGTTAACGGGGCCGCTCTAGTTAATAATCCCCCATCGGGTAATTGTAAAGGCTTTCCGGTCAATAATGGATGTAGGGCTTGTAGTAATTCTTCGGAGCAAGTGCCACGCAGCACGATCGGACGATCGCCTTGTAACAGTTTGACAAAATCACTTTGGTCATAAGAGAAATCACTAAACCCGGTATTATTTTGTCGATATAGAATAGGACCAAACAGTGTTTCATAATTTTCATCATCAAGCTCAATGATCAATGCGTTTGTATCAACTGCTAAAGCCTGTGCCTTATTTGTTAATACAATGTTAGCTAGCTCTTCAGTAGCTGATACTTGCCTCGTTTTTTCAGCCATGGCGTTTGTTGCTAAGTCAGCGGGTAATTTTACATCTTTAGCAAGATATAAATCTAATGAGACATTGTTCTGTTTTGCCTCTGCAAATAAACAATACCACTGGCAATCAGATAATTCACTGGTTATCCAAAGTGTCAGTGAACTATTAGCAAACTGTGCTAATAGCCCCGCTTGTTGTTGATAACTGCCATTAATAATATTTTTGGTTGTCAGCAGAGAATCAAATAATTCACTATTGATAATTTTAGCTTCGCGGGGTATTTGTGAAGGTTGAGCCTCAGTTAAAATCGTTGGCGTCTTAAATTGTGTAAAGTCAAAGTCATTCTCATTAACAGTAAGATTTAATTGTTCTGGATAAGTGATTCGGTAATCATGATAATCAAAATAACCCTGCGCCTTTGCGCGGGCAAAGTAATCGTAACAAGCTTGTCGTGCTTCAATTGGCACATTATCCAATATAAGATGCAAAGATATATCGTTGGGTTGGGCTACAATCCATTTAACCCATGTGCTTTTTTGCCAGACTATCTGATTATCGATTAACACAATTGGACCAAATAGATGAGTTTGCCAATCGGGATAAGCCATAATATCAACGACAAAAGAATCTGTTGATAATTCATTTTGTTTTATCAACCCCTGTGTCATTTGACTCAAGTCACAGGTCACCTTACCTAAATAGTCATGTCTAGATAAAAATGAAATCTCCTCTGGCAAAGTTTCACATATGCTAATGATTTGCAGACAATCTGGGACCGATTGACCGTAAATAGAGCGTATATCCTCGAGCAATGTATTTAACTGTACCTGCTCGCGTGCGTTAAATGCCGTCCAATCAATAATTAACCAAGGGCTTAGTGGGAAACTTTGTCGTGCTTGCTCAAAAAATAATTGTAATGGACTGTCTTCCAAGACTTGGCATCGTCCTTGCGCATCAATCATTACTGATTTGGCTAATACGGATAAATCATCCAGATGATCAACCACATAGATAGATCGTTGTTGTCTGCTAGCTACTTTAAGACAAAAACATTTAAATTGTTCACGATTAACAGCAGTAAAGGCAAAGTGGCGATACTTATTAGCATATAAGATTCTGGATAATTTACCTTCACTAACGATCTGCATAGGTGCAGTTACCTTATTGATATAATCACGTATGTGATTTGAATGCAAAGTGGGGGGTAATGCATTATGGGCACTTTTTTTACGTTGGCGTTCAACAGAATTTCGTTTTGGGGATGCGCCAGAATTGACATAATCACTTATGTGATTTGAATGCAAAGTGGGGGGCAATGCATTATGGGCACTTTTTTTACGTTGGCGTTCAACAGAATTTCGTTTTTGGGATGCGCCAGATGATGGTGGCAACATCCCATAATGCTGCCCTTTTGGTAAAAAGGTCTGTTGACTCCCCCTTCCCCCACCAACATCGACTTGCACCCACTGATTATTTACAAATATTTCCAAGCGGTTGTGGGTATTATCAATATTGACCACCCGTACATGCTTGGGATTAACGCCCTCCGTTGTCTTTAACTTATATTCCACAGCAGCAACACGGTGTGCACACGAACCACCGCGGAATTGGTACATAGCCTCTAACCAAGCTTGCATAGATTTATCATACTCGCTTAGCTTAGGAATGACCTCTTCATAAGATGTTGAACGTGTATACTTTGGGTGAGTGCGATAATCATCAATGACTTGTCGCATTGGATTGTCTTTCGCTATCTTGTCCCATTGCTGTTGCTGTTGTGTAGCTGTTTTTGCCTGAATAACGTAAGAAACCGTTTGCTCATGTTCACAGTTGATGTAGAAAAACCCATCTTCATCACAGCGATAAAGTGTTAATTTCGTATCTGCTTTATGACCCACAAGCCCAATAAATTTTTCCTCACTATCGATAGATAATAAACGGTTTAAGCCAGGGTTTAAAGTTTGTGTGAAATGAAAATAGCGCCCGTTACTATCAACCGGGGCATTCCTGAATTCATTAAGATCAGTGTTTTTTAATGCGGTTAATGGTTCAGCCTGTAACTTATATGGATTTGGTGTAAAGTAAGTTTGTGAAAGATCACCTTCGTGTAATTGTCTTGGCAGATAAACACCAATTCTAACCCGTTGTGTTGCTAAGTGGTGACCATTTAGCAACTCCCCTGCTTGGACTTTAAGATAATGTTCCTTTCTGTTATCGGTGCGAAATGGTGTTCCATGATTACTTAACGCTATATGCAAAAATCTTGAGCCCGTTTCAGGCCTAGCTTTCTGTTTTTGTGAAAGACACAATGCCTGGCGCAACAGTTGATAGGGCACGCCAATCGAGATTTTATCTTGCATCGATGCTGGCAAGCGTACTAGACGCAAGCTTTTACAATGTTCAAGCGATGCAACAAGCTTTTGAATTGCAGCCTTGTTGCTCCCATGAATATCAACATAGGCAAGATTAGGAAAACAATTATCGTTAATATCGCTGCAAAGCTGTTCAAGCTTAGGATCATGTGCATCTGAACTGACGGCCACGCTTAATGAAATTGTCTGTGGTGAGACTCTTTGGGTGCGATATTCTAAGGATAATAACGCAACCAATGCTGGGAATACTATGTTCGGTTCTAATGCATTGATATCCGAGCATACTTATCAGCCAATTTAGACAAGCAGGATCAAGATAACAAATGAACAATTCTATAAAATCGATGGTTAGCTGGCCTCTAAATTTATAGAATAACCTACGCCATAGATCAGCGTTAATGCCCACAGTCGTTATTTCTGGTAACTGTTTCATACATATGAATAATTCATGGGGGGTATAAATAAGATCTTGATATCTTGCAACTAACAGAGTCTTTCTGTCTCTATCCGGGCAAACGTCAAGAAGAGATGCCAAGTCGTGACCATTACGGATCTTACTTTCGTATCTGTTGATAAGCTTAAGCTTGCTCATAGAAGTTGTACAAGCAGCAACACAGTACGATAAACCCGTCAGATAATTAAATTTAGTTATCTGTTCATTAAATAATTGAAGTCTACTGTCATCATCTGGGCAAGCCTCCATACATTCAGCTATTCCCCCGATGGTGTTGATTTTATTTTGGTGACTGTCTAGCAACTGAAGCTTACGATTATTATCTGGACAAGCCTCCATACATTCAGCTAGATCAGTACTGCGCAATATTTTATGGTGGTGACTGTCTAGCAACTGAAGCTTACGATTATTATCTGGACAAGCCTCCATACATTCAGCTAGATCAGTACTGCGCAATATTTTATGGTGGTGACTGTCTAGCAAACGAAGCTTACTGTCGTTATCAGGACAAGCGATCATACATTTAGCCAAGTGGTAGCCATCACGAATTCTATGTTGATGTTTGTTGAGTAATTGAAGTTTGCTGATTTTGTCTGGGCAGGCAGTCATACACTTGGCCAATATGTGTCCATCGCAGATCTTATTATGATGCTGTTCAAGTAACTGTAAAATGCTTTTCTTATCTGAACAGGCTGTCAAAAGTATATGCAACTCATCGCCTTTGCTAATTTGAAACCCAGCTCCATATTCTTTTAATAACCAACGCTTGATGTCTTTATCGTCGCAACCATGTATGCAGGTGACCAAGTTTTTACGTATTTTCATTTCATGTTGTTTGAATAACCACAGTTTGCTGTCTTTATCAGGGCAAGATTTGATACATTTTAATAAATAGAAGACATTGGTAATTCTGCCTTGATATGCCTTTAGCAATTCAAGCCTACTATTTTTATTTGAAAAAGCAGCCATAATTAAAGCTAAGGTGTTGCCATCTTTGATTTTATTTTCATAAATTCTGAGTATTTTATGCTTTGTATCATCATCCGGACAAGCCGCTATACATGCGGGCAAATTTTGCCTGTCTATAATTTCATTATCGCTAATTGTTGTCATAAGTTGATTAAGGGAATACGTAGGCTTTACTAACTGCCAGGTCGCATTTTTGCTTCGACATTGCATCAGGATGCAAGTCAATTTACTATCTAGCAATAAACAACCATCTCTTGACAAATGGTTTTTGTAGGCCAAAATTTCATAATCAGTCGC
Organism: uncultured Gammaproteobacteria bacterium; assembly: GCA_963748135.1. Lineage (GTDB taxonomy): Bacteria > Pseudomonadota > Gammaproteobacteria > JBGSLN01 > JBGSLN01 > CAVVHY01. The sequence continues at coordinate 69,125 of CAVVHY010000032.1, forward strand.
TTTATTAAAATCACGGGCACGCGCTAATATATTTCCTAAGTCTTTATTATCGGAAAAATCTAGCAATTCAAATGTGGGTCGTTTATCCAGCTTTGAATCACAAGCGACATAAGTGTTAAAACCAAGGGTGTGAAGCCAACACAGGCACATTTCAAAATCGAGCAAGTTGTATTCTGCCATTGCTGCTTTTGTTAAAATCAGGGTCTTGGGCTTGGGTTTGGCAGCGGGTGAAGTAGTATTTTCCCAGGGTTGCTTCTGGTTTAACGCCGCAACCGGATTAAAGCGGGCTGCAGGTGATACGCCAGTCCTTTGGCGTTTCAGAATGAAGAATTCGGGAGGTAGCTCAATCCCTTGGAATATGATTGTCTTTGGCTCAGCCATTGTGTGCATGGTATTGCATCCTAAATCAGTATTAATCAATACTCGCTCAATATTGATTAATAATTATACCGACCTAGAGGTGCTCACTGTTAACCAATGCGGGTCATTTTTATTGTTATTTTCGGACAGGGCATTTCGATTGAGGAAAAGTAGGGATTAACTGAAAACAAGCTTAGATACCCCAGATCTCGGATCAAGTCCGGGATCTGGGGGCCCTAGACTTACTTCATAACCAGCGTGTTCAAAAACCAAATCGCAATAACACTCTTACAATCATCTTAACTACCTTGGACGTCAAAAAAGATTTGTAAAATTCAGCAGCAACACGCTTATTAATCTCTGATAAGGTAGGATATGGCACTACCATCTCTGCCATGGCTTTAATCTTTAAATTATTGTTAATTGCTAATATCCATGGTGTTAATAAATCACCTGCTTCTTTAGCTACAATACTGACGCCTAAGATACGTCCTTTGTTATCACAGAGAACTTTAATAACACCAGAGTCTATGTTTTCAGTTTGTGCCCTATCGTTTTCGGCAACCATAAAGCGCAAGACTTTATAGTTTATCGCTTGCTTTTGCGCCATGGTTTCATTGAGCCCAACCTGGGCTAATTCAGGCGAGGTATAAGTTACCCAAGGCATTGCTTGGTAACTCACCTTACTGGGTAATTTAAATAAAATATTTTTAATAACTATTCCGGCATGATAGTTAGCAGTATGAGTAAATTGTAATTCACCGATGACATCACCAATGGCATAAATGTTTTTATTACTGCTTCTAAGCTTTCTATTTACTTTTATACCATGCGCATCATAATTAACATTTGCCTTAGCTAAATCTAGTGTCTCAACATTAGGTTTACGACCGGTGGCAATTAGTAAATGACTGACTGTTGAAGTTAACTGTTTATTATTACATTCATAATTAATTTGGATTGCATTATTGCTAGTTTTTACTGCTATAATTTTTATGCCTTCGTTTAACTGTACACCATCTTGCTTTAATTGTTTGCGAATAATTGCCACACACTCAGGATCATCTTTAGGTAAAATAGTTGCCTGCTCAAATAACTCAACCTTACTTCCTAATAAGGCAAAGGCGTGAGCCAATTCACAACCGATGGGCCCACCGCCAATAATCGCCAATTGCCGTGGCAATTCAGTCAAATAAAAAATAGTTTCATTGGTATAATAATTAACTTTTTCTAGTCCAGGGATTGGGGGTACAGATGGACTAGAACCAGTTGCGATAATAAAGCGTTTAGCCTTGATCGTTGTATCGCCGGCTTGTAATAACTTAGGTGATATAAATTTAGCCGTTGCTTGAATGACTGTTACACCTAATCCTTCAAACCGTTCGATCGAATCATGCGGCGCAATTCGCCCGATCACATTTTTGATATGTTGCTGCACTGCTGGATAATCTACTTCGGTATGGGCATTAATCCCCAAGCTCTTAGCATGCCGACACGCTTGAACTTGCCTTGCCGCTGCAATTAACGACTTTGATGGCACGCAACCATAATTCAAACAATCACCACCCATCTTTCCTTGCTCAATCAAAATAACCTTTGCGCCCATTTGTGAAGCTGCTGCAGCAACACTTAAACCACCAGAACCTGCACCTACAATACAGAGGTCGCATGTTAATTCAGTCATTATAATTTCCTTATTAAATACTTCTGGCAAGCATTACGCCAAACCAAACAGCAATGAGTGATAAAAGCAGGCTTAAGATAATATTTACAAAACCAAGCATCATTGAGTCGAGCTCAAATAGATTTAATGTCTCGATCGAAAAGGTAGAAAATGTGGTAAGCGCACCTAAAAATCCAGTCAATAATAATGCTCGCATATTAGCACTCTCAAGCACACGTTGGATTAAAATAATGTAGAGAAAACCCATTAAAAAACTGCCGATCACATTGACAGTGAGTGTCCCATAAGGAAAATCACGCCCTAAGAGACTGGCCATCATGTTACTCACCAAATATCTGGCGATGGCTCCAATTGCGCCGCCAATTGCGATATAAATAAAGATTAATAAATTCATTAGTGTATTAGCTTCTAATTTATAAGTTTATTATTATTTGGTTTTATCTCGTAGCCGTGCCAATTTTTCCTTGATCTTAATTTCCAACCCTCGATCTGTCGGTTCATAATATCTTTGAGGGGTCATTGCTTCAGGAAAATAGTTTTCACCGGTGGCATAAGCTTGAGGTTCATCATGGGCATATCGATAATCTTTACCATAACCCAGATTCTTCATCAACTTTGTTGGCGCATTGCGTAGATGCAATGGTACCGGCAGTGAACCATTCGCCTCTGCATCTTTCCAGGCATGATTAAATGCCACATAGACCGCATTGCTCTTTGCCGTGCAGGCTAAATAAACCACGGCTTGCGCCAACGCCAATTCACCTTCTGGACTACCCAAACGTTCTTGCACTGACCAAGCATCAAGTGCTAAAGCTAAACCTCTTGGATCAGCATTACCAATATCTTCACTGGCCATGCGTACAACTCTTCTGGCAACATAGACTGGATCACAACCGCCATCTAGCATGCGTGATAACCAATATAAGGCTGCATCTGGATCCGAACCACGTACTGATTTATGTAGTGCTGATATTTGATCATAAAATTCTTCGCCATGTTTATCAAATCGACGCACACCACCGGAAATAGTTTCCTGGACAATTTCATTGGTAATTACAATCTGTTTATCATTGACGTCTGCCAATTCGCATATCACTTCTAAAAAGCCTAGTGCCCTTCTCGCATCGCCATCGGCACTTTCTGCAATTAAGGTTAATAAATCATCCGTAATCACAATATCAAATTGACCCAAACCATCTTGCTTATCATTAATTGCTCGTTGTAAAACAGCTTTAATATCATCTGTTGTCAAACGCTTTAAAACATAAACTCGCGCCCGTGATAATAATGCATTATTTAATTCAAATGATGGATTTTCTGTTGTAGCACCAATAAAGGTGATGGTGCCATCTTCAACATAAGGCAAAAAGGCATCTTGTTGCGCCTTATTAAAGCGATGGACTTCATCGATAAATAATATTGTTGCCTGGTTTTGCAACTTCGCCTCTTGTGCACGTGCAACTGCAGCGCGTACTTCTTTAACCCCTGAAAAAACTGCAGATAAAGCTTCAAAGTTTGCCTTGGCATTCTCTGCCATGATTCGTGCCAAGGTAGTTTTTCCAGTACCAGGTGGGCCCCATAACACCATGGAATGCAATTTGCCTTGTGCTATTGCCTGACGCAAGGGTTTATTAACAGCTAAGATATGTGTTTGGCCATAAAAATCAGCGATAGTCTTAGGTCGCATCCTCGCCGCCAATGGCGCAAATTGTTCGGCATCGGCAGACATTTGATTATTGTCCAATGACATCAACACCACGCGGTGGGTTGAAGCGGAACATTGAGGTTGGTAATCTATTGTTTACCGCCACATTTGAAAAACGAATCACACTGCGTTGCCCTAGCTTGTCCCAAACTTGGATCTTGGTAATCTTCAAGCCATTAAAACTCAATTGGATTTGTTTAAACTCATTGCTGAATCTTAGGGGTCAGCACATAAGCATTCTTGTATTTATGAGTATAAAAGTTATGGACCACATTGGGACTTGCATCACTCAAAACCGCAGCTGGCGTATGTCCAATGGCATCTTTTTCGTTATTATAAGTCGCTTGTTTTAGATCAGGATCATAAACCCAGATATGATTGCCATCGGCAATAATCAATTGTTGGTTCGGGGATTTGATTTGCCAGCGAAATTTACCTGGACGAATCACCGCTAAGCTACCACTGCTTTGCTGCAATAACTTGCCATTACTGGCATATAATTGTTGGTTAAAATTAGCTTTCAGGGTTCTGATATTTTGTAAAATAGTACGCAATTCATGGCTAGGACTTGCGGCAACCGCTAAGTTTATTGCACCCAATAAAAATACCGCCAAACTCAAGCTAATTAATTTGCAAATTCGAGTTCTCATAACAATTCCTATCAATTAAAAACTATTCGTATCTATGCACCAAAAAGCGCCAAAATCCGAGCGTTCATATATTTACTGAATAGTTACAACTATTCTTCCGGAGGCGGTGGCGCCAACACTTCACGACTACCATTGCTTTCCATTGGTCCTACCACGCCTGCCGCCTCCATATCTTCTACCAAGCGTGCAGCACGGTTATAACCTACTTTTAAACGACGTTGCAAACCCGAGATAGATGACTTACGGGTCGAGGTAACAATTTGCACCGCCTCATCATACAGAGGATCTGACTCTGCATCACCGTCACCTGACTCGCCTGAAGCAAGGTCCCCTGCAGCACCGGCACCGCCTTGCAAGATTTCATCCAGGTACTCTGGTTGTGCCCTTTGCTTCCAATCCTCAACGACCTTATGTACTTCATGATCGGCCACAAAAGCGCCGTGCACGCGAACAGGGACACTTGTACCAGGCGGTAAGTATAGCATATCACCATTACCGAGTAATTGTTCGGCACCACCTTGATCCAAGACTGTTCGGGAGTCGATTTTAGATGAGACTTGGAAGGCGATCCGGGTTGGGATATTTGCTTTGATTAAACCAGTAATGACATCTACAGATGGTCTTTGGGTCGCTAATATTAAGTGGATTCCCGCTGCACGTGCTTTTTGTGCGATACGCGCAATGAGTTGTTCGACCTTTTTACCAACCACCATCATCATATCCGCAAACTCATCAATCACAACGATAATAAATGGTAATGAATTTAACTTGGGGCATTCTTCATCTTCAGGACCATTCCAAAGTGGATCGGGAATGGGTGTCCCTTTCTTTGCCGCCTCGCTGACCTTATGATTAAAGCCAGAAAGATTACGTACCCCGAGTGCCGCCATTAACCGATAGCGTCGTTCCATTTCACCGACACACCAACGCAAGGCGTTGGCCGCCTCTTTCATATCGGTCACGACCGGTGTTAATAAATGCGGAATGCCTTCATATATGGATAATTCTAACATCTTTGGATCAACGAGAATTAAGCGAACCTGTTCAGGTACGGATTTATAAAGTAAACCCATTAGCATTGCATTAACACCCACTGATTTACCAGAGCCCGTCGTACCTGCTACTAAAAGGTGTGGCATTTTTGCTAAATCAACAATGACCGGATGACCTGAGATATCTTTCCCTAGGGCAAGGGACAAAGGTGAACGCATTTGTTCATATTGTACAGAGGCTAAGATTTCGCTTAAGCGTACAACTTCGCGTTCTTCATTGGGTAACTCTAGGCCGACAACAGATTTACCAGGGATCACTTCCACTATCCGCACACTGATCACTGACAGGGAACGCGCCAAATCCTTCGCCAAACCTGAAATACGGCTGACTTTAATACCTGGCGCCAATTCCATTTCAAACCGAGTGATCACAGGACCTGGATGTACTGCAACAACCTGCACTTCGACACCAAAATCCTTTAATTTGGCCTCCACATCACGCGACATTTGTTCCAGGGTTTGTTTTGAAAAACCTTTCTTACTGGCAGGCTCGGCCGGGTCAAGCAATGAAATTGGGGGTAAATCCCCAACTGGCATACTCTTAAATAATGGTACCTGCCGTTCCTTTTGAGCACGCAGACTAGTCTTGATGGGATTTGTCTGTTCCGTGATAGTCAACTTGCTCTTTTGGATTTCTTGGGTTGAATTGTTTTGCGGGGCTTTATCTTGGTCTTTATGATGAATGACAAGCTTGGACTTAGTGCTTTTTGCTTTACGTTCAAAGGCCTTTTGTTTAGCTGCTTCCTTCGCCGCACGTTTAGCCTCGAGTTTACGTTCATGGCGTAGCTGCCGACGTTCGCGATAGCTACGCCAACCACGCAAACTGCCCGACCCGATGACCAGAACCATTTTGCTAAAGGTTCGGCTAAAACTTGCAAGGCCACCGACAATAACAAACACAAGACGGCCAATTGAATCCATTAACTTCAACCAAGACAAACCGGTAAATAAGGTTATTCCCGTTAATAGCAGGGCTAGCAATAATAAGGTCGCACCGGTTAAATTAAATTGGCTCGCCAAATCTGGGCCGATGATACTCCCTAAAATCCCCCCCGCGGTGTAAGGGATATGACTATGGAGACCAAGGAATTGCAAACTCGCTAAGGCACATCCGCCAAACATAATTAACAAAAACCCTGTACCCCGTAATACAAACACGCGCCAATCAAAACTTGGACGTTCGGGTAGTGCATGTAGAAATAACCATGCACTATAGGCCAGCATAAATGGAAATAAATATGCTAAGTAACCAAAAAGCATTAAAAATACATCGGCAAACCAAGCCCCTACTCTACCGCCAGCATTGGCGACGGAATGGGTATCATAGATATTAGACCAACTAGGATCCGTGCGATGGTAAGTCATTAACGCTAACAGCAAAAACAAGGCAATTGCGCCGGTAATGATTAAAATCGCTTCCCGTAAGCGTTGGCTCAAATGCATGCTCAAAGGCTGTTTTGGATTGCTCTGTATGGCCTTAGATTTATTGGTTTTTGCGTTCAATATTCCTACCCCAATTGAACCTAGAATCGGCAGTTGAAACCTATGACGAGCGCTTAATCGTCTGAATCTACGGGTGATTTTTGCAAAATTTTGTTCACCGTACGGCTGAGTACTGCCTCAAAAATTTTTGCAAATATCGCCTGTACCTTCATTAGCTTAAGCGCTCTCACTACAATTTCAACTGCCGATTCTAGGTTGAAAAGCACTATAATTTTATTGATAAGTTGCGTATTATATCACTCTTGTCATCCTGAGCGAAGCCAAAGGCTTTCCTGCAAAGTTTTAGACAAGAGTTAGCCATTAGTTGTAACATTCATTAACAGGTTATATATTATGAGTTCAAACAATCAACACAGCTTAATTATTCTTGGTTCTGGCCCTGCCGGATATACCGCTGCAATCTATGCCGCTCGCGCTAATTTAAACCCTGTTATTATTACTGGCTTAGAACAAGGCGGTCAATTAATGACGACCACCGATGTCGATAATTGGCCTGGGGATGTCACTGGTTTGCAAGGGCCTGAATTAATGCAACGCATGTTAAATCATGCGGAACGTTTTGATACCCAAATGATTTCAGACCATATTATTAAGACAGATTTAAAACAACGTCCTTTCCGTTTGACAGGTGAAAATAATGAATATACCTGTGATGCCTTGATTATTGCGACCGGCGCGACAGCAAAATATTTAGGTCTCCCCTCAGAAGAAAAGTTTATGGGGAAAGGCGTTTCAGCGTGTGCAACGTGCGATGGATTTTTTTATCGCAATCAGAAAGTCGCCGTGATCGGTGGTGGTAACACTGCAGTTGAAGAAGCATTGTACTTATCAAATATTGCCGCAGAAGTTATGGTTGTCCATCGCCGTGATCAATTCCGTTCAGAAAAGATTTTATCTAACCAATTAATCGAAAAAGCCAAGTCTGGCAATGTCAAAATTATGTGGGACCATGTGTTGGATGAAGTCTTGGGTAATGATATGGGGGTTACTGGCATGCGGATCCGTAATGTAAAAACCGATAACACACAAGAGTTTGACCTACAAGGTGTCTTTATTGCCATTGGTCACAAACCAAATACCGACATTTTTGTCGATCAATTAGCCATGGACAATGGCTATATCATCGTTGCCGGTGGCCGTGATGGTAACGCCACTGCGACCAGTGTTCCAGGCGTCTTTGCCGCCGGTGATGTGATGGATCATGTCTACCGTCAAGCAGTAACTTCTGCAGGCGCAGGTTGTATGGCGGCACTTGATGCCGAAAAATACTTGGATAGTCTATAGCACAGGACGACATGGCAACACCCATTTTATTAGCCATCAATGACATTGAATTCCCTAATCCAGAGTTGGCATTATCGGATCCAAATGGGCTACTTGCCTTCGGCGGTGATCTCTCACCCGAAAGATTAATCAATGCCTATCAACATGGCATCTTTCCTTGGTTCAATCCGGGGAATCCAATCTGCTGGTGGTCACCTGATCCGCGTGCGGTACTATTTTTTGATGACTTAAAAATTTCTCAAAGTCTGGCGAAAACAATCCGTCAAAACCGTTTTACTATCACAACTGATCAAGCCTTCGATCAAGTGATTAGTGCTTGTGCCGCAACCAGAAAAAATGCCCCGGGAACTTGGATCACTGATGAAATGATAATTGCTTATAATAACTTACATGCCTTAGGCCACGCCCACTCTATCGAGGCTTGGCAAGATGACAAACTGGTCGGTGGTTTATATGGTGTCAGTGTGGGTAGTGTCTTTTGTGGCGAATCCATGTTTAGTCGCCTACGCGACGCTTCAAAAGTTGTCATAGTACATTTAGTCAGGCATTTGCAAGCACTGCATTATCAATTACTCGATTGCCAAATCCAAAATCCACATTTAGCTTCACTAGGTGTAACCGAGATCCCACGCACAACTTATTTAAAGTTACTTAAGCAAGGTTTGGGAAAGGATTATTGGCGGGGGATATAGAGTAAAATTGATTTAAAGAATTGTTTAGCTCCCCCTCACCCCTAAGTGATCTATGCAT
>CAVVHY010000033.1:0-96475 GCA_963748135.1 uncultured Gammaproteobacteria bacterium
TAGGGGTGAGGGGGTCTCTAAAATTACTCCGCCCTCCGATTACCGAAAGAGACTGTACCATTGCCAACAATATGGTATTATTCGTAACCAGAAGTAAATGAATAGCTAAACAAACGCAACTGAACTGTATTCATTAATTAACCATAACAAGGATATCATGAATTTCGAATTCCCAGATTTGGCCGCGGCTAAGGTTCTTGTGATAGGCGATCTCATGCTTGATCGCTATTGGCATGGCGGCACAGAACGCATCTCACCCGAGGCGCCAGTGCCGGTGGTCAAGGTCAAGCAAAATCAGGAGCGGCCCGGTGGTGCGGGCAATGTGGCCTTAAATATCAAGGCCTTGGGTGCTGAAGTTGCGATGCTTGGCATCTGTGGTGCCGATAACGATGGTCATATCCTGGAGTCGAAACTGAGTTCTGCAGATATCCGTTGCCATCTACAAAAGCTAACGCACAAGCCAACAATTACAAAATTACGTATCTTAAGCCTGCACCAACAATTAATTCGTCTGGATTTCGAGGAAGATTTCTTTGATGTTGATTCAGCGACACTCGTCGCCGAGGCCAAACGTTTGCTGCCAGATTTTAATGTCTTGCTTCTATCAGATTATGGCAAGGGTACGCTAAAGGCTTGTGACCAATTGATTGCGCTTGCCAAAACTCACAATATCCCAATGCTTATTGATCCCAAAGGAGTCAGATTTCACTAAATATCGAGGCGCAAGTTTATTGACCCCTAATCGTAAAGAATTTGAAATGGTGGTTGGCCCTTGTCGCGATGAGCATATGTTTATTGAAAAAGGCTTAGCCTTGATCGAACAATTATCTTTGTCCGCCTTACTTGTGACCCGGGGGGCCCAAGGTATGACCTTGCTACGCCCAGGACTTCCCGAATTACATTTGCCAGCCAAGGCTCGAGAAGTCTTTGATGTCACCGGCGCCGGTGATACGGTTATCTCCGTGTTTGCTTGTGCGTTAGCAAGCAGCGGCAGTTATGATATCGCTACGGTACTAGCCAATTGTGCCGCAGGCCTTGCCGTTGGCAAATTAGGGGCGGCAACCGTGAGCACGCCGGAATTACGTCGGGCTTTACAACAAGAAAATGCCTCGGGCACAGGTATTTTGACTGAGCAACAATTATTGATTAACGTTGCCGATGCCAAGGCGCACCAGGAAAAAATTGTCTTTACCAATGGTTGCTTTGATATTTTGCATGCCGGTCATGTGGCTTATCTGGAACAAGCCAAACGCCAAGGTGATCGATTAATCGTGGCAGTCAATGATGATGCCTCGGTCGCCAAATTAAAAGGCCCTGATCGACCTATCAATTCCTTGGAACAGCGGATGGCGGTTTTGGCTGGTTTAAGCAGTGTTGATTGGGTGGTCCCGTTTAGTGAAGATACCCCAGCGCGGCTCATCGCTGAAGTAATGCCTGATGTCTTGGTGAAAGGTGGCGATTATCAAGTCCATGAAATCGCTGGCCATGATACTGTATTGGCAAATGGTGGGAAGGTTGAAATCTTGAATTTCAAACCGGGGTGTTCAACTTCGGCCATTGTCGATAAGATTTTAAATAAGGAGATCGCATGATAGTGGTAACAGGTGGCGCCGGCTTTATCGGCAGCAATATTGTTAAAGGTTTAAATGACCGTGGAATAAAAAATATTTTAGTGGTTGATGATTTAACCGATGGTCGTAAATTTAAAAATATTGTTGATTGTCAAATCCTGGATTATTTGGATAAAGATGATTTTCTGGCGATGTTGGAAGCTGACCTCGAATTTCCAGAAGACATAGAATGCATTTTTCATGAAGGTGCTTGTTCTGATACTACGGAATGGGACGGTAAATTCATGATGAAAAATAATTATGATTATTCCGTGAGTGTCTTAAATTATTGTCTGGAAAAAAGTATCTCTTTTATTTATGCCTCAAGTGCTGCAACTTACGGCGGTGGCAACATATTTAAAGAAGAACTGCAGTATGAACGACCATTAAATATGTATGGTTATTCCAAGTTCCTATTTGACCAATATGTACGACGATTATTACCTAACCCGAGCTGTCAAATTGTCGGGATGCGTTATTTTAATGTCTATGGCCCAAGAGAATCGCACAAAGGTTCTATGGCTAGTGTTGCCTATCATAATCATAATCAAATTAAATCCGTTGGTGAAGTAAAGCTATTTGAAGGTTGTGATGGCTATGGTAATGGTGAACAAAGCCGAGATTTTATTTACGTTGCCGATGTTGTGAATGTGAATCTATGGTTTTATGATCATAAAGATATCAATGGCATCTTTAATATCGGGACGGGTCGTAGCCAACCATTTAATGACATCAGCAAATCGGTGATTGATTGGCATCAAAAAGGTGAAATCAAATATATTCCTTTTCCAGAACATTTAGTTGGCCGTTATCAAAGTTTTACTGAAGCAGATATCAGTGCCTTGCGTGCAGTTGGCTATGATCATGATTTCATGACCGTACAACAAGGGGTTAAGGCGTATCTGGATTGGTTGGCTGAGAACGAAGATTGAAAGGGACTTTTTTCACCAACCCAGATATTTGATGAGTAGCTAAAATACTTAAGCCAGTATTCTTTGCAATAAGTCTAAATAATCTTGATCCAATTGCTGTTTCTCGACGGTCTTGGTAACAGTTAAATAATGCTGATTAAATAATACAAGACAGTCAAGTTTAGTTTTTTGGTTATGATTCTGCGTTTGATCGATTGCTTCATTCAATAAAGCCAAACTACACCAGATAATTGCCATAGTATTGACGATATCTTTGATTAATAATGTTTGCAGTTGTGAATCACTTGCCTTGAGTGCTGCCAAGTCCTTTAACAATAATGCTAATGCTGCTTTCAATTTGGTTTTATATTCCGATGGCTCAAGCGCTTCAATCTGTTTACTTACGAAATCAACAAACAGTTGGTCGAGATTATTTTTGTGAATATCACGTAAAATTTGCATCCATAAAGTGTAATGTGTACCTTCCCAATTTTCACAGACAATAGCGTCTTTTAATAATCGCGGAAGATTGGAAAAGGTCTCAATAGTGCCGTTGCCTGCCAAGATATCGATCGCATGATGAATATGTTTCACTGAATGCATGGCGGTGAATGATTTGCAAAGATTTGCTAGCAATCGCAGTAATAATTTAGCTTCCTTAGTTTTAGCTGAATTGGTATCTATGGCATCTTGTAGTTGCACCATAGCAAAACTGCCTGCAAGCATGGCGCTGTTTTCTGCCTTGATCAAGGCCAGTTTTTCTTGCACTAATGGATAATTAATAATGTCGTGCTTGAAGGCCGGACGATGTTGTGCATATGATTTGGCAATTTGATAGGCGCGCCGCGCCATCCCTAACACTGTGAAGCAGTTAAAGATACGGGAAATATGCAATACATTTTCCATCAACAATTTAAATCCTTGGCCAAGTTCACCCATGGGTATGGCAACGGCATCGTTAAAATTGATTTCCGCAGTGGCCATCGACCGGGTACCGAGTTTTTGCTTTAAACGTTTAATGTGATATTGATTGCGTTCGCCATTCGTAAGTTTTGCAGGAACTAAAAATAACGCCAAACCTTTGGTGCCGGTTGAATTTGCCATATCATTTTTATAACGGGCTGTCACCAACATCAGTTCGGCATTAGCATTAGAACAAAACCATTTTTCACCTTTAAGTCGCCAATGACCAGCTTGGTCTTGATAGGCTTGTGTGACATTTTGGCCGACGTCAGAGCCACCTTGAATCTCAGTAACAAATTGTGCCCCCGTAAAATTGTCTGTAAAACTTGGGGCAATTAGTTTTTCAATATAGTGTTGTTTATGTTTAAACTCAGGAACTTGAGAAAATACGCGTAAAATTCCGGCAGAACATGCGATTGGGCAATTATGTCCGGCTTCACCCGCATGTGACGATAATAAAAATAGACAAAGACCTGGCAACATATTGCCGGGCTTAACAAAATAGTGCATGAGTTTGCTGCCGTAGATCAGATCGCCTGCCTTTATATAACTAGGATGATGCACGATCAAATCGATCGCTTGACCTATTTTATTGAATGCGTCTAATTTCGGTAAATTCTCTGCTTCATGATTGTCATTGACGAGGCATTCTAGCTGTGAGGCAACAATCTCCCCAAATTCAGCTAATTCTGGCGCCAGATTTTTGTATTCTTTAGCAAGATAATATTGCATCGTGTGGCCAAGATCATCATGCTCATCATAAATATTATTGGTGATAGCGATTTGCCACTGGGTTAATCGATCTTGGGTTTGCTGATAGACATCCTGTTGCATCGTTTAATCCTTAAAGTTAATGCCGGCATTTGTTACCGACATTAACGAGGTAGTAATACTATTATTAGTATATATTTATTGTTATCGCTGTTCTTTAATTTGTTGTAACTTTTGTTGCAGATTTTTATCTTCTTGCGTGTTACTGCCTTTCTTTCCGGTAATAGCTTGTTGTGCTTTACTCTTAAGTTGTTCCATCATCACTTGGTTATTCATCGTCAATTGTGATACCAAGGCGGTTTGCGCGATCAGGATTCGCTCTTCAATATATTGTCGTTGCACGCTGATATATAACAGATCACGCAATTCATAATTAATTTGGCGCAATAATTCAGCCGGCGTTGCTAATTTTTGGATGTTTTTATGCCAGCTATCGTCGGTCATCCGTCGGGTTCCCAAATAATGTTCTATTTGTAAAATACTTGCCTTGGGATAGAGTGCCGTGTCCTTCATTTCAGGTAAGTTTTTTGCCAAATCTTTTGTATCTCGCGGTAGACGTTCGGCATATAAATAATAGAGATTACTAATGGCGACCGATTGCGTGGCGGTCATAACTCTAAAGGCAACCAAATATTTTTGTAAATCGGCGTTATCCTGTAAAGCTGTTTTAAGGTCTTTGGCACTTAGTTGGCTTAGGTCAACCACACCGGGAGGAGCAACGAGCCCTGCCGCAAACTTAACAAAATTTAAGGCGCATTGCTTTTGTTTTTTGCTATATTGTAATGGGCTGAGTAAACTGTCTTGATCAAAGTTGCAGGTATTTTTTGTCTGTTTAATACCTGTTGGGCCTAAAAATCCGACTCCTTGTGACCTTTTTCCTAGCGGTAATGGGCCAGGGATTTGCATACTCTGGGCGATGGTATCTTTGGGTGTCGTGTTAGTCATGTAATTTAACAAGGCTTGGCTAGTTAACGTTTGCTTTTGTTTCTTTTTTGCTTGTTCGTCATTTTTCTTCTCGACATATGCTACTTGTCCAGCGAGCTTTGGATTTACAATGGCATTGATGACGTCACCGACTAACAAATTGTAAGCCGAATCCTTGCTTACGTGGAATAAAGCAAGTGGCGATTTTTTCAATTCCTTAACTCCGTAACCGCCAACAAGATGGGTAACTGCATAGACTAAATCGGCTTGACTGCTTGGTTGCTGTAAAGGAATTGCGCCGGTCGTGTCCGTTTGCGCAAATGCATATGGACTCAATATGCAATAGATAAAACTCATTAGCAATAATAATTTTGTATGGCAACGGGCTGATTTATGATTCATAGTGGATTCCTGTTAAATTATTTTATTGCGAACTAATCATTCAACTATATAAGAAATTTTCGTATATCTAAAGCCTAAACTAAAACTATCAATAAGCTACAGCGACTTATTCTGGCTCGATCATCTTTAATTGCCGTCCCACAGACAATCGTGAACCCAAAAAGCCCAATACAATTCCACTGGCTAACAATCCAATGAGACTTTGTATATTGATTCCATGAATTGCAAAATTCACATTATAAAGTTCACTCAATCGAGCTACAGATCCGCTGAGCGACATCAACAGTACATATACTAAGGCAAAGGCGAGTACCGCACCAAATAAGCCAAATAACATGCCATTATAAATAAAAGGACGACGAATAAAGGCGTTAGTCGCCCCCACTAATTTATAAACTTCAATCTGGGAACGATAATTTTGCATCGCTAAGCGCATGGTATTGCCAATAATTAATAATACCGCCAGTGCTAACAAGCAACCCAAGGCATAGACTCCATGTTGGGCTAGATTAATCAAGGCATAAAGCCGTTTGATCCACTGCATATCCAATTGCGCATTTTCAACCTCTGGTAAATGGCTTAATTCTTGTAGCAGATTATCAATGGCCTCCGGTGTGTCTAAGGTTGCTGCTGGGTGAACGACGATCACTGCCGGCAATGGATTGTCATGTAATTGTTTTAATACATCTCCAAAGCCAGATTGTTGCTCAAATTCCTTGAGTCCATCGGCAGGGGAAATGTAATTAGCGTTGGCTACAGCCTTATTGTCTTTGACTTCTGCTAATAATGCCTGCGCCTGTTGATCACTGACATCCATTTTCAAAAATAATGAGATCTGAGCCCCTTCGTCCCAACCTTGACTAACAAATTTAGCGTTTTGCAATAATACATAAAGCCCCATCGGTAAGGCTAGGGCGATAGCAATAACACCAATCGTCATAATGCTAGCGATGGGTGCGCGCCAAATTTGACCAAGGCTTGCCACTAAGGCATGCAAGTGATGGGCAAGATAATGAGCCAAGCGGGACTTGGTTTTGATCCGATGGGTATCTGCCTGTCTTGTCGGCCGCGGTTTAGCGCGTGGTTTTTGTCTCTTTGCCATAGTATTTTTGATGCTATGAATGTTTATATGCCATATGCGGGTTGAAATTGTTACCCGCAAAGGCTTATTTTACGCATAAAGCCAGGTAAACACCAGTGACAGGGGGTTCTAAAAAAATTTAGTCTCTAATACTCCGTCAAGTAAGTTTTTAGACATTGAGCGCTCAGATTGTGTTTAGATTTGGGCGAGAATTTCTGAAAAAAGCACAGGACTAGCCCAGCTAATTCGAGCATTTTTTTAGAAATTATCGTTCAAAGATGAGCACAAGATGAGATGCTCAATGCCTAAAAACTTACTTGACGGAGTATTAGTCTCTAGACACCAGTCTCTAGATCTTTACAATCCATCACTAATTAATTTTCCTTGCTTCAGGGTCAAGATGCGATGACGCAAGGTGGCGATCAAACCCAAATCATGGCTTGCGATCAATAATGCAACACCAACCTGATTTAGTTGCTCGAACAAATGCATAATCTCTGTCGATAAACCAGGATCTAAATTACCGGTCGGTTCATCGGCCAACACCAAGGGTGGTTTATTCACAATCGCGCGGGCAATGCCCACCCGTTGTTGTTCTCCACCTGAGAGTTGTTCCGGTTTTAATTTTTCTTTATTCAATAAATCCACTTTATCTAAGGCTGCACGTACGCGTTTCGCGACGTCTCGATGTGGGCAACCAGCGATGACTAATGGCAAGGCGACATTATCAAAAATGGTGCGGTCATTGAGTAGCCTGGGATGTTGGAAGATAAAACCAATATGCCGACGCAGAAACGGCACTTTATTGCTAGATAAACGGTTACACTTGTGACCTGCAACAGTAATCTGTCCATGACTGGGGCGTTCCATCATTGCCACGAGTTTTAAAACGGTACTTTTGCCTGCACCTGAATGGCCGGTCAAGAATGCCATTTCGCCTTTGCCAAGATGAAAGTTCACCTGGTGTATAGCTTCATGGCTATTGGGATAACGTTTGGTGACATTATCAAAATGGATCATTTATTTTTCCCTTTCTGTAAACAAGGCCTTCACAAAATCCTCGGCATTAAACGGTCGTAGATCATCGATCGCTTCACCAACACCAATAAAGCGAATCGGTACGCCCATTTTTTTGGCGATGGCAAAGATTATCCCACCTTTGGCGGTACCATCCAATTTCGTCACTGCGATACCACTTACTTTAACCGCGGCATCAAATTGTGTTGCCTGCGACAAGGCATTTTGTCCAGTGCCGGCATCTAACACCAATAATACTTCGTGGGGTGCTTTTTCATCGAGTTTGCCTAACACGCGACTAACTTTTTGTAACTCGGCCATTAGATTCTTTTGTGTATGCAGCCGGCCGGCGGTATCGGCGATTAAGACATCGATATTACGCGACTGGGCGGCTTGTAATGCGTCATAAACTACCGAGGCACTATCAGCGCCCGGTTGTTGGGCAATCACGGGAATTTCGTTGCGTTCACCCCACACCTTTAATTGATCGATGGCGGCTGCACGGAAGGTATCACCGGCTGCTAACATCACGGTCTTGCCTTGTTGTTGCAATCGTTTGGCTAATTTGCCAATCGTTGTGGTTTTGCCGACTCCGTTCACACCAACCACCAGGATCACATAAGGCTTAATCGCAGTATCGACCACGAGTGGGATATCAAAGCCATCCAGTATGCTAGTTAATTCTGTTTGTAAAGCCATGATTAAGGATTCAGGGTTATTTATCTCTTTGCGTGACACCCGTTTGGTTAAATCATTAATAATTTGTTGGCATGCCTCAACACCGATGTCTGCGAGTAAGAGTTGATCTTCGATATCTTGTAGCAAGTCCTTATCGATTTGCTTTTTACCCATGACCAGGTTTGCTAAACCATCACCAAGATTACTGCGGGTCTTTTGCAGACCTTGTCTAAGCCGCTTGAAAAAACCCTGGTTGGTTTCGATCTTGGTCCGGGTATTTTGTTCTATTTTTGGTTTAGGGCTTGTCTCAGTCTTGTCGTCAACCTCAGCTTCAGGCTTAGTCTCAGCCTCGATTTCGGGTTTAGCCTCAGTTTTGGCTTCGGGCTTAGGCTCAACCTCGGTTTTGGGCTTCGCCTCAAGCTCGGTATCGGGCTGAGTCTCAGTCTCAGTTTCTTGAGACTTGGTCTTTTTTCGTTTTAAAAAATCAAACATATTGCTTATTTCAGTGAGTCGCTTAAAATGATTAAGTCTGGTTTACAATTTCAAGAGTGAAATGGAATTGTAAACAACCTAATCTTATCATTAGCAAGCGAAGACGTCAGCAATGAAAACTACAATTAAATTAATTTCTATAAGCGCATTGATCCTAATTAGTTTACTTGGCTTCGCCAAGGCTGGTCCAGTGCATGTTTACCATCTAAAGAATGGTCTCACCCTGATTGTCAAAGAAGACCATCGGGCACCGGTAGTCATTTCTCAGGTTTGGTATAAAGTGGGTTCAAGCTATGAACAAAATGGTACCACCGGGATTTCTCATGTGTTGGAACACATGATGTATAAGGGGACTCCGAAATATCCTGCAGGCAAATTCTCCAAGATTATCGCGGCCAATGGCGGTGAAGAGAATGCCATGACCAATTACGATTTCACCATGTATTATCAAAAGCTTGCCGCCAATCGTTTGCCCATAAGTTTTAAATTGGAAGCTGATCGTATGCAGAACCTGGCGATTAAAGAATCTGATTTTAAAAAAGAATTACAAGTGGTGCAAGAAGAGCGGCGCTTACGTTTTGAAAATAGTCCGCAGGGCGCGACCTATGAGCGCTTCATGGCTGCGGCCTTTTTGGCAAATCCCTATCATAATCCGATTATCGGTTGGGAAAATGACTTAGAGAATATGACATACCTCGATGTCAATGGTTGGTATCGATCGTGGTATGCACCGAATAATGCTATTGTGGTGGTTGTGGGTGATGTTAAGCCACAAAAGGTATATCAATTAGCGGAAAAGTATTTTGGCAAAATTCCCGCCCATCAATTGCCGCCAACAAAACCGCATCGCGATGTAAAAGCCATGGGTAAGCGTTTTGTACAAGTCCGCGTCCCAGCAAAATTACCTTGGTTGATTATGGGTTATAATGTCCCATCACTCAAAACCACTAAACAAGCTTGGCAACCTTATGCCTTGGATGTCTTGGCGGGCATCTTGGATGGCGGTGATAGTTCTCGTTTGCCGCAAGAGTTAATTCGCAAACAACAGATTGCGAGTGATGTCGGTGCGGATTATGATTTTATTCAGCGTTTTTCAGGATTATTCCTTATTTATGCGACACCGAGTCATGGTTATACCTTGAAGCAAGTGCAGGAAGCGATTTTGGAACAAATTAAGCGGTTGCAATCGCAGCTTGTCACTAAAGAAGAGTTGCAGCGCATCAAGGCCCAAGTGGTAGCGCAAAATGTTTATGATAAAGATTCTTTATTTTATCAAGCTTATGAAATTGGCAGTTTAGAGAGTATTGGTCTAAGTTGGCGGGTGGCAGATGATTATGTCAAACGAGTAGAAAAAGTCACTCCGCAACAAATTCAAGAGGTCGCGCGACAGTTTTTGATTAATGATCGGTTGACCGTCGCCAAATTGATCCCCATTAAAGGTAAAGCTGGGAAGCTTATTCAATCCAATCCGGTACCGGTAGGAGTAACAAATGTACATTAAATCTATTGTGATTTGTCTTGGGCTTTGCTTAACAAGTGCAGTGGCAATGGCGAATCCAACCCCAGCGAGGGTCATTAATATCCAACATTGGCAAACGGCGCAAGGTACACCGGTCTATTTTGTGCAAACCAAAGAATTGCCTATGCTGGATGTGTTGCTTGCCTTTGATGCAGGCTCTAGCCGTGATGGGAAATTACCGGGTTTGGCGAATTTGACTGCGAGCCTGATAAATGAAGGTACGAAAAAATTAACCGCTGATCAAATTGCCGATCGTTTTGATAATATGGGGGCACAATTTAGCGTAAGCACGAATCAGGATATGACTTTACTAAGTCTGCGCTCTTTGACGAAACCAAAGTTACTAAATCCAAGCCTGGATCTCTTCAGTAAATTATTGTACCAGGCAAATTTTCCAACGCGGGCATTTGAGCGAGTCAAAAAAAATACTTTGACAGGTATTTTAGCCGAGAACCAGGAACCCGCTACCGTCGCTAATAATGCCTTGTTAAAGGCAATCTATCCCGGTTATCCTTATGGCCACGCAGTGTTAGGTACTGAAGATTCAGTGCAAGCGATAGACATTAAGGCGGTTAAAGATTTTTATCACCGTTATTACACTGCCAAAAATGCCGTGATCGCTATAGTTGGTACTATTAATCGTAAACAAGCGCAGGCGATAGCGGCTAAGTTAACCGCATCTCTGCCTGAAGGGCAAAAGGCCAAACCATTGACGTCACCTAAGCCAACTATCAAGAAACGCGTCAATATCAATTATCCTTCGACCCAGACTTATATTCGTTTTGGGGCGATTGGGATTAGCCGTAAAGACCCTGATTATTTCTCCATGTTAGTGGGTAATTATATCCTGGGTGGCGGCATTGTTTCGCGTATCTTTGATGTCATTCGTGAACAACATGGACTTGCCTATGGTGCCTATAGCATTATGATTCCTTTGGCAAAGCAAGGGCCATTCCTGATCGCCTTGCAAACCAAGACCCAGACCGCTAACAAGGCGATAAAACTCACCCAATCAGTGCTAACAAATTATCTAAAGACTGGTCCAACGGAGAAAGAATTGGTAGCCGCGAAAAAATATATTACCGGTAGTTTTCCATTAAAGATCGCCAGTAATTCAGATATCGCTAAATACGTAATCACTATTGGCTTTTATGATTTACCGCTTAATTTTTTAGATACCTATCGCGCAAAGGTGGACGCTGTTACTGCCGCCCAGATCCGCGACGCCTTAAATCGGCATATTGAACCGGCACGCATGGTGGTGGTCACGGTTGGTAAACAAGGCGATACGGAAAATGCCAAGCAAAGCCAAAACCAAATCGCTGCCAGTCATGAGCAAGCGCACTAATCAGATACGCATCATTGGTGGTCAACATCGGGGGCGCAAATTGCATTTTCCAGAACGTCCCGGTTTGCGGCCGACACCGGATCGGGTCCGTGAAACCTTATTTAATTGGTTAATGCAAAAGGTCCGCGGTGCCAAGTGCCTCGATTTGTTTGCTGGAAGCGGTGCGTTAGGATTTGAAGCCTTATCGCGTGGTGCCAAACATGTCACCTTTGTCGATAGTGATAAACAAGTCATCACTTACCTGAAACAAGTCCTGCAACAATTCAAATTGACCAATGCCAATGTGATAACCGCTGATGCAAGTGTGAGTCTTGGTTTGTCGTTGGCGCCGTATGATATCGTTTTTTTAGACCCACCCTTTCATAAAGCGATGATTGCCGAAGTGTGTCATTGGTTAGCGATAGAAAAAATCGTGACCCAGGGTGGTTTAATCTATATCGAATGCGAATCGACGCTAAACCTTGATGATCTGAAGGTGGAATGGACACTGCTAAAACAAAAGCAGGCAGGGCAAGTGTTGTATAGTTTGTGGCAAAAGAGGTAAGCTTGTTGATACTTAAGTTGTAAAAAACTGACAGAACTTACCTTACTTAGTCATTGTCTGCTATACGTTTACCTGACAAAACCGAGGGCAGGGTTCGGATATGACAGGTAAAATCATTATAGGATAATAGCTGACGTTTTCATTTTGGCTTGGTAGGTCTAATCAGATGATATGGATAATAACAATGTTCCTTGACAACAGTAGCCCTTCTTGCTTCAATTCCCTAATACCTTAACCATCGAAAGCCATGGATATCAATGTTTGGTACGCTACCAATGAAAACAATAAAACAAATTATCATAGCCTTAACAGCTATCATGCTTGCTGGTTGTGTCAGTGAAAATTTACCACCGCCTCCCCCTAAGTCAGATCCCGCTATGACCAAAATAGCCGAATCAGCTGCCGCCGTTAGCGATTCGTTAACCACACTAGAGGGCATTCGCAAGTCAGAGCGGCCTGCTTACAAAAAGAAATTACCAGACCCAAATGACTTTGGGATGACCTTCATGGGTTCAGTTGATTACACAGGACCAATTGGCCCAATTGTCTACAAACTAGCGACTAATAGCCGTTATAAACTGCATGTCATGGGTAACCCACCAGCCATCCCAATCATTGTCCAACTGTATAAAAAGAATGTACCGTTGGCCATGATTTTGCGTGATGCGGATTATCAAGCGGGTGACAAGGCAGATATCGTGGTAAATAATAAGACCAGGACGATTGAGCTGCGCTATAAGGTGTAGCTAGCAAATCATCTATAAAAATAATAAAAAATTACTATTAATGATATAGACAGGCTTTTTTTAGAAACCCCCTCACCCTCCCCTCTCCCCCAAGGGGGAGAGGGATCAAGAAGGGGAACCCCATAGGTTACTAATTGTTGCAAGGCCGATAATATTTGTATGGCCGATAGTATTCGTAAAGCCCATAATAATTATAATCTGCTCACCCCGAAGGGGTGAGCCCCACATTCCCCTCTCCCCCTTGGGGGAGAGGGGAGGGTGAGGGGGTTCTAATTAAACTAATTATCGTTGTCATAGTTCTTTATGCGCTGGCTGTTGACCATTTGCAAGTGGGATATATGTCCATAACCAAAATGATAATATCTGTTCACAAAGGTTTCTTGAAAATTTGCACTTATATTGTATAATTGCTAGTAAAAACCTACCAGTTCAATTTGCTAAAGGAACTAGCTAAATCATAAGGTCGCGCGAACAATTATCAAAGGCTAGTTTAGAAATGTTATCAAAAATCCTTAAGTTTACAGCAAGATCCAGTCGGCTAAATTATCTTATAAGATTATGTATTTTTGAGCGTGAATACATAAATGCGCTCTCGCAGTATACGTTAATTAATATTAGTAGAAAGTTACACAGACTCCACTTTACAGCAGGATAGAATGTTTTATTTCATAATTTTAATTTACTAAACTTATTGGTAAGAATATGAAGATTGGCATAATTGGCGCTGGATGGTATGGGGTTCATTTGGCAATTGCTTTGAGTAAGCAAGGACATGAAGTTGTTTTGATTGATAAAAATCATGATATGTTCTTTGGTATTTCTGGATCTTTTGGAATAAGGACTCATGTTGGGCCTCATTATCCGCGTTCTTCGAAAACACGAAAAAGTTGCCAGAAATGGTTTAAAGTTTTTTGTGAAAGATATAAAGACATTATTGTCGATCATAGTTACTCGATATATGCAATTGGTAAGATTGATGCCGATGGACTACCGCCAAAAGTAAGTGTAGGAACTTTTAAAAAAGTTTGTGCTGAGGCTCAGATAGTTGCTGAAACTGAAAATCCTGATGAGTTGGGTTACAGAAACTTATGGTATCTGGCTGATGTTAATGAGCCTAGTTTATCTTTAGGAGGTCGGCTTCGTAATAGATTTAGGTCTTATTTAGCAGAAGTAAACATTATGACACGATATAATACAACAGTGACTGATGTTGTAGTTAAAAATGGAAAAGCTTTGATCTTTTCCAATGATGTAAGTCTGGGGAAGTTTGACTACGTAATAAATGCGACAAGTTACCAAAGTGTATGCCCGTCGATTCCTCAAGTTAAGCTTCCGTTTAATACGAAATATCAATGTTGTTTGGCATTCGTCTATAAAGATGAGTATCCTAAATCAACCAAACCATTCTCATTCATTGTTCTGGAGGGCGCGTATCCATGTGTTATGCCTTGTGTCGATGGAGAAGGGGCTATAAATAAAAAATATATTTTAACTCATGGCCGGTGGACAATCCTCGGTTCATTTGATAAGCCAGATGATGCTTATGGTCTACTAAATTCTTTAACTGAAGAAGAATTAACTATTATTCGAAAAAAATGTGAGTTATCAATAAATCTTTTTTGGCCAGCATTTGAAAATCGATTTAAATATGTTGGTAGGGAAGTAGCTGTATTAGCAAAATTAGTCACAGATGTCGAATTTAGAAGTGCTGTAACCTATCTTACAAATAAAAGAATGATACATGTAGTCCCCGGTAAAATAACAAATGTATTCGATGTAGAAGAAGAGGTAAAAGGATTAATTAATAGTCATGATGTAGATAATATAATCTCTAAAGAAGGTGTTACTTATCTTAAAGGTGGTGTTTTGTATTCCGCCATGGAAAAAATCACAACAAGGCCTAGAATACCATCGAGGAACACTTGTTCAATACAGACTTATAAAACTTTAAGAAATCTGACAGACAATGGCGATGCAAAATCCAAGGATGATTTCTCAATTAGTTATTTTCCAAAGCGTGACAGAGGATCTTATTGTGACAACAGAAATAGCTTATTCTCAGGATTCTATAGAAAACACAGGAATTCTGTTTCTGGAGACTTAACAAGCAATAAGTCTGTTGAAGGGCGTGTTATTTATAATTTAGGCAAAAGTATTTAAGATTTCCAATGATGAAAGAAGAAAAGAGATACTGGTTAGAGCGTGATTTTGTTTTAGAGTTGTTAAAACAGGTGCCAGCTCATATATTTTGGAAAGATAAAAAAGGCGTTTATTTGGGCTGTAATGATACTTTTGCTAACGCGCTAGGTTTTTCATCTCCAGGTGAAGTCGTAGGAAAAACAGATTTTGATTTGCCTACGACAAGGGAAGAAAGTGAAGCTTTTCGGAAAGATGATAAGGAAGTTATTACTTCTAAAAAGCCTAAATTAAATATTGAAGAGGAGCAAACTTTGCCAAATGGCAACAAGGTATCTTTGTTAACAAATAAAGTCCCTTTATTAGATAGAAATAAGAATGTAGTTGGGATCTTAGGCATATATCATGATATAACCTGGCAAAAAGAATTGTTCAAAAGAGAAAAGCAAGCCATTGCAGATAAAGTAAAAGCTGAGCAAGCACAAGCAGATGCAGAGTTGCAAGCAGAACGCATGCAAGCTCTGGCCGCCACAATTGCACACGAATTACGAACACCTCTCGGTTCAATCGATAATATGGCCACATGGCTTGAATTAATCGCAAGTAAATTAAAAGATGGAGAACTTAAACAAAAGCTTACACACGCGTATGAACTCATATCTGGTGAGACGGCTAAAACCAATGCATTTATTACCATCATTCTGGAAAGCTTATCTGAACTTAAAGATAAATCGTTTGAAAGATTATCAATGAAAGATTGTATTAATGAAGCCGTTGATCGCTTTCCTTATGAAGCTGATGAAAAGAAATTTGTGCACACTGATAACGTAAATGATTTCGACTTTATGGGTAATCGTGAAATGGTAATACATGTGCTATTTAATCTTATAAAGAATGCACTATACTTTGGAACAATATTGGCTGAAAAGTTGGGCACAAGATGCTGAGGTAGATGATGCTGTTATGGGGACTTTGACTTCACCAAAGCTTATGTTACCTATCAAACATCTTATTGATCAAACTGACAATGATGCTCGCTTTCTTGAAGTATCGTGTGCTTGCTTCGATCAGAAAATGCCGGGGAAAACAGGCTTAGAAGCGCTGAAGAATTTAGAAGATACACACTTTAAGACAGCGATGCTAACAGGTCAAATGCCACCTGATGATGCCATTGAAAAGCTTAACGAAAAAATATTCGATGTCTATGTCAGTAAGCATCAGCCGCAGGCGATTAAACGAATTGCAGAGCTTATTGAAAGGGCACGGCAAGTTTATTTTAAAAGTGGTTGTGATTACATCATTTCTAAAAATGAAAGATTACGTAAGATCCTCCCTAACGAAAAGTTCAATGATTTCTTTAATAAGTTTGTTAAAGACAATGGCTATTGTGAAAGTTATATGATCGATGACTTTTGTAGCTTTGTGTTATTCGATAAGCATATGTTGGCGGCTATCTTGGCAGTGCTGCATGATGAAGAGTTTGATGCCTATTATCAAACTGCGTCCATGGCAGACCAAAAGCCTGATGAAGATATCTTAAAACTTATTAAAGATCGCAAGGCATTTCCATTTTTCTATGGCCATGATATCGCTAATATTGAACCCAAAGATTGGGGTAGTTATTTAGTGCCCGCAACCAAGCTTGAGGGCTCCGATATTTTTTATTCTGTCATTGATGATGTAAAAAAATATGGGATTGATACGGAAGGGCTGACAAGCTATGCAGATTTCTTGGCAAAGCAAGATCCATTTGAATATGTTTAAGTCCTATTCGAATCTGTTTGAGTTCTATCAATGCTATGTGTCTATATATTTTGAAATCAAAATCAAAAGTAGTGTTAATAATATGGGCAGGTTTGTTTTTAGAAACCCCCTCACCCTCCCCTCTCCCCCAAGGGGGAGAGGGATTAGAAGGGAAACCCCACATTTCCCTCTCCCCCTTGGGGGAGAGGGGAGGGTGAGGGGGTTTCTAAATCAACTTTTGTCTCTAGTTTGTATTGTCTTACCTATAATCCCTAGTTTCCAGTTTCCAGTTTCCAGTTTCCAGTTTCCAGTTTCCAGTTTCCAGTTTCCAGTTTCCAGTTTCCAGTTTCCAGTTTCCAGTTTCCAGTTTCCAGTTTCCAGTTTCCAGTTTCTAGTTTCTAGTTTCTAGCTCCTAGTTCCTACTTCCCCTAACTGCTTATTGACTTTAGGGCTGCAAATTGCTTCAATGATTTGCAATTGCACTCAGGTTTGTGGCTATGGCTATATATCGTATAACGACTAAAATTCTTCCAATCGCATTTCTCGCTTGCGCCATCGGCCTTTCGGGATGCACACCTTTTAGCACAACACCAGAAGGTGGGACGGCGACACTGAGTGATCTACAAAGATTAGGTACAACAACAGCCAGAAAGATACGCTTAAAACGAATATCGGACATGCGTTATGCTGCCATCAAGGATACTGCATTAAGTATCGGTGCCCGATCGGGTTTGGCTTGGCGGGCACGACAAATTGATAAAGAGCTTAGTGCTGATGCCCAGAATTTGCGCTCAACCTATAATTTTTATGGCATGCTGATGGACAATGATGTGTTGCCACCCGTGTTGGCGGAGGCGCAGCATACCTTGAATCTGGCGAGTCCGGAATCGATTCGCTTGTCATCTAAGATTTACAAAATTGTGGCCCAAGCGAGATTCGTAACTGCACCACCAACTTGGCGCGATTATTTATGGATGGATTATCCGCCTCCGGATTCCCCCAATGCCTCATTACTACCGCGCAATTCACGGGAAGAGGACGTGTGGAAATTTTATGTGGCTATCGGTTGGAAAAATGGTATTGAACAAGCAAATCATATCTTTGCGGAAAATCTCAATCGTTTGAATCGGGATTACAAAGGTATGGCCTTGTATCGTAAGCTTTATGCACAAAATATGGTGAGTGCACCATTTGTTGCCCAAACAAATCTGGGAATTACAGGTGATAGTCAACATATGCGTATTGATGATCGAGTCTTACGTATTACTGCATTGCCGCAATTGAATCTACGGGGCAATACTTGGAAACCTGTGATTGTACCAACGAACCCGACGACAAAATTAACCATGCATATCCATGGTGAACATGCTAAGAATGTACAAGTACGACAACACTTAATGAAGACCCCGGTATCGCCACGTGAACCAAAAGGACAGGTACATATTTCAAAATGAAAAAAAATGACGACATAATGCTGCCAAATGAGCCAACGCGCTTTACGCCAGCACATTTAGATCGCTTATTGGCACACTGCGAAACACTGGATGCATCAGACATCACCATCCAAACTGGTGAATCGGTCTTTGCGGAGTCGTACGGGCGTTTGCATAGAGTAACGAATCGCAAGTTATCTAATACCGAAGTGGGTGATATGCTCAATGCGATCTATGGCCCTAATGGTACGACACAAATCTTAAGCGGTCAGGATGTTGATACCCATTATGAATTCAGACCGAGCCGGTCTGCACGTTTTCGTTATCGTGTTAATGGCACAGGCTGTCAAGTTGAGGGTCATGATGCCATTCAAATTACCCTGCGTTCGATCCCCAGTACACCACCACATCTTGAAGAATTAAATTTGGAACCAGAGATTATGGAGGCCATTGCGCCGGATACTGGCTGTGTATATGTAACCGGGGCGACGGGTTCTGGTAAGAGTACATTGCTTGCTGCGATTATTCGTGATTTATCAGAAAAGTCCGATGGTAATCGCAAGATTTTAACCTATGAATCTCCGATTGAATTTATCTATGACAATATTGATATGCCGACATCAATTGTCAGTCAAACAGAGATCCCACGACATATCCCAAGCTTTGCCGCCGGTGTGCGCAATGCTTTACGCCGTAAACCAATGGCTATCCTAGTCGGTGAGGCGAGGGATCAAGATACCATTGCGGCAGTACTTGAAGCTGCATTAACAGGTCATCCATGTTATACCACCTTACATACCAATGGTGTTGCGGAAACAATTCGCCGCTTGGTTACCTCGTTTCCTGCGGGGGAACGCCATGGCCGAACCATTGATATCCTGGAGACGATGCGACTGGTTATATGGCAAAAACTGGTGCGCTCAGTCGATGGTAAGCGGGTTGCCTTGCGCGAATATTTAGTCTTTAGCGAAGAGGTGAGGGATATATTGCTGGAAGCCCCGGTTGATAATATTACCGCTGCAACGCGACGCTTGGTGAGAGAGCGAGGCCAAACCATGGGTGAAGATGCCCAGAAGAAATTTGATGCTGGCATAATTTCAGAGCGCGAATATAAATTATTAATGTCTTTATCCAAGCGCGCCGATCGTGATGCCGAAGTGCCTTAAACGACAATATTTAAAAAACAAATGAAAAAGATCGAGCGTTTTACCCGTTTATTACTAAGAGTCTATATTCCGATAATCTTTTTTACTGCCTTATTTGCCGCAATATTCATGCGCTATGCCTTATATGCTACGAGCATTAGCTATATTTTTATTGTCTTTAGCATGCTTCTGTTAATAGGGCCCTGGGGTAAAAAACGTCTTGGACAAGCAACCAATCTTAAAGCGGCAATCAATATTATTAAAATATTCCTGTTACAGCTGTCTATGGTTATAATTTTTCTTGCGATCGTTTTTAGTTTTACCCATATTATCCCCATACCTGATGATCAGGGGATTAATTCACAACAAGCATTACAGCATTTGATAAATAATATGGTTTGGCGTTGGGGTTTATTGCCCTTTAGTCTCAGTGGGATGCTTGCTGTGGCGATGGCGCATTTTAAATATAACCGCCAAGTTAATCCTAGTTTGGTTAACCTTGTTAATGCTTTGCCCTTTATGCGCAAAAGGTCAGTTATGGGAATGGGGACGATGCTTTTTGGTCGCCAAGGGATAATATTTTTTACAGGTATTAATTTAGGGCTTATTAGCTTAGTGGTTTATCAATGGATTTATCGATCCTTTGGTTTGCAATTCATTCAAGGGGCGGCGCTAAGTACATTACTGCTTTTTTCAGTGATTTTCTTTCTTACTATGATCTGATTCTTATGAAAGCTATATCGGTTATTTTTGGCGAAATAAACTTGGACTTGCCAAACATTCACTATTGCAAATGACATTGTTGATTTTGGCATTAATCATAGCGAGTCCAATTGTAAATTTTTTTGGTGGCCAATTAGCAGATCCAAATTTTGATAAAGTCTTTGCATTATTGCGTAATAAAGAATGGATTATACCTTTACAATTATTTATTTGGACTTGGTGGTTAAGTGCTGCGCCATTATTTGCCATGCTATTGGCACCTTTGTTAAAAGGGATGAAGATCAGGTCGGCAATATTATGGATGTTAGTAGTCCCGATATTATTATTAATATGCTATTGCATCATTGATCTAAATTTGAAGTCTGGTTTTAATCAAGCGATCACGTATTTTTTTAAACACAATTATTTAATCTTGATCATTAGCCTTATCGGTTATTTATTATTGATTATTTATTATTTTTTTTCGAAACAATATGATACGTATATGCTAATGTTGACATACCAAGATAAGATGCTTGCCAGAAAAGAGCGACTTCCAAAAAAGATTACTCGTGGTAGTCTGCAGCTTATCATTATCCTGGCCATGCTTTATTTATTGTGCGGCTTGGATTATATTGCAATATTTTATTTTGCCACATTTGCGATGGGCATCGTAATTTTTAGTTTTATAGCAATGGCATTGTTTATGGATTTGCTATGTGGGAATAAAGAATAACCTTGATCTAGCAACGACAAGGAGATTTTAATTGCCGTTGCTAGGTTGAGCTTATTTTAGTAGTAAAATTTTACTATACATAGTATATATACTAGATTAGTAAAATCTCGGCGGCCTCCATGGCCTCACCACCACCCTCCTCAGCAGCGCCTCCTGGTGGTGGTTCTTCACCACTACTAGATGAATCACCCAATTGTAATGAGCCGCCGTTGCCACCGCCGTTGCCGTTGCCACCGCTCATGGCGGTTGAAGCGGCATCCATCGCACCTTTGGTAACACCCTTGGCCATTTGATCCGCGCGTTTACCTGCCGCTTGAGAGGCTTCAGACATACCTTTACCCATGGTACCCATACCAGATTCAAAGCCACCTTTGACTTCGCCCAAGGCTTGACGAGCACCCTCACCAATACCTGCGGCGGTACTGCCTAACCAGCGCATGACTTTATCCGGTATGACATGGATCAAGGCGAAAGCTTGGTTTAACATCGCGATGACAATAGTGACATAGATGATGAGAATCGCGGGGATGGCGAATAACCAAGTGACTCCGGAAACATTGACGAATAATGCTGTTGCAACTGCCTTGAAAAAGCCAATATTCAAAATCCAAATTCCAACATAAGACATGATGATGCCACCAATGAAACCTATGACCATCATACTCGGCGTCAAAACAACACTTACCAGGAGCAACACGGCGGGATCAGCCTTGCCTAGTACCTCGTGACCTTCAGGGTGTGTAATGCCAAGCGCCACCAATGGTGCGGCAACCATGGCTTCAATTACATTGACATACCAACCAAAGGCGCCAAACAAGAATAAAATAAAGGGTATCAATGGAATATAAAATGCCATCGAGGCGCCGGTAACAAATAAGGCCCCAAGAATGGCCCATAATAATGGCACCCACCATAATAATATTGAAGTTACAGCGGTTGATAAGGTCGTACACGGGATTGCCCCAAGAATACCGGAGACGGTACCAACACTCACTGCGCCGACTACCCACCAATAGGCAATCAGGGCAATAATATTACTACCCATGGTGGCAAGTAACACGACGGGATTGGAATTATTACTTTGGGCGGTAGCTAGTTGCATAAAACTGGTAAAGATATTTACCATGGGACCTATGATCGGCCCTAAAAGTCCCTGGATCACGGTTGATGTGACCCCGGCGCCGTAACCACCAACGTTTATACTTGGGGTAGGTGGTTGCCAACCATGTTGGCCTTTTGTGGGACCAATAGAAGTACCCGCTGATATAAATTTATTAATTTGACTATTAGAATCAAACAGCCCCTTAATGGCATCGACATAACTATCAGGTACCCAGGAAGGGAAGTTGAAGTTTTTTAAGTTATTCAGGATGTCAGTATTGCTCGTTGCCATCAGTGGTTGAAAGATTGGGAGGCGCTGAATACGTGCATTGGTACCGGTTAAATCCTGATAATAACTGCCCGCAGTCAACCAGCCTTGTTTTGATGAGGTTTCTGCCATCGCAATAAAGATTGGATTGGTTCCACCGCCGCCAACAATGGCACGTTCTAATGGTGTAATAAAAGATTGATAATCAGAGGCAACATTATTGAATAATTGTAATGACAACACATCTGAAAGATTTTGTTTTCCGCCACCGGAATTACCAAGCTGTAGTCTAGCATTGACCGCCGCCTGTGCCGGCCCTTCCAAATCCATCACCATTTGTTGTATCGCACGGATCAATGACATTGTTAAATTATTAATGCTGATGCCACCTATGTTTGGCATCTTTGGTGGTATCGGTGGCCATGATAGTTTGCCACAGATACCTTTCAAATTATTGTTACAAGTCGGGTCCGTAATTGGACAAAGTGAAGCATCACCCGGAAAATGTACTGAGGTTTGACTGCGTCGAATGGGGGTGATTGTCGATGATAATAATGGTAAAGGTGCAGGCGGTGTTTGCTGCGGGTTATTACGAATAAAATCAGTACGCGCTTGTTGTAATGCATTTTGGATAGCATACATACAAGCCTCAGAGCGAAATACATCCCCCGCATTTAATGCGACATCTTGCGGGGGCAATAAAGATTGTTCCACCACAACGCCACCGCCCGCTAAGTATTGTAAAGCAGAGTCCCAAACACTGTCAGCGATACCAATCCCCTGGACGATTGCCCACATCATGAAGATTTGGATCATCGAATAACCGGTTGCCTTAGGTAATAATAAGGCAACACCAGCAGCAGAACGAATGGGTATCCACATAGATGACCAACGACGACCCATGACTTCACCCTCATGGGCGGTATTCATGGTAGAAATCAAAGTGGTATAGATGATAATAATGCCACCTAGGGCCAAGGCGCCGCCATTAAAAACAGCGAACATATGACCCATGATTTGGCTGGCACTGCCATGCAAAACTCCATCCACAACGCCAAAGATATCTTGCAAATAACCAATCGATAAATCTGTGCCTTGACTAATGGCGGGTGGATTTAAGATATTGAAGGCAAATGCCGATTCAGGCAAGAGACATGCGATGACCAGTGTAACCAGCCCAAGTACGCGCCAAAATACTAATCTTTGGTGGCTTTTTTGTTTTTGGTTTGGAAAGCGATTATCAGCCCATAATTTTATTATTGAAAGACACAAATTAACTAAACTGAGGCAAAACTGATTACCTGAAGCTAGCATTTTGGAGCATGAGAGGGATATACATTTCATTTACTTTCTACCCAATAGGCCGTTGTTAAACCATTCACGAAAGGTTACACCGAGTTTTCGCTGTTTCATTTGATAATACCAAAAATGATTGCGGTAAAATTGTGCAAGCGCAATAAAGGCAATCACCGCAGCTAAAAATCCCGCTCGAAAATGGTAACCAACAAAAAGAAATATTGCGTAAGCCAAGATCAAGATAAAGATAATTAAAAATAGATAAGCGATGCGTCGAAAATAAATTTGGCGTTGCCTAAGGGCTGACTCGGATAAATTAAGTCGTTGTACGGCAGTTTCAAAGTTTTCTTTTATTTCAGCTTTTCTGGGAATAAATATACGTTTGATGATTTCAAAAAGAGAATTGGAATACTCAGTCGTTCTTTCTATATGCATCCAGCGAGGGACGTCGACTAAGAATTTTGCTGCTTTGCCTGTGGATTTGATAATTCCCATTTATATTACCCCAAAAGCATGAATATAATGGATCCATGATATCAGAGTTTATACACTTTAGACAAGGTATATAGCCTCTGATGGGTGCTATCAAGCATTTATAATAAAGATAGGACTTACGCAAAACGCGCTATGCTTTGTTAAAAACTCGCTCAAAATGCTCATTTATTATATATAAACTGCGCTTTTTCGCTCATTTTTGCCTCGCCTAGCATCGTTTTTCGTAAGTCCTATTTATAATAAAGATAGGACTTACGAAAAACGCGCTATGCTTTGTTAAAAACTCGCTCAAAATGCTCATTTATTATATATAAACTGCGCTTTCTCGCTCGTTTTTGCCTCGGCTAGCATTGTTTTTCGTAAGTCCTAAAAGGGTATAGATCTTGGATTTTATAGGTAATAGCAATTATACTTTCAACATAAGGATAACTTTTATTATTAAATTACGAGAGACACTATGCCTGATCTAAGCAGCAAAGCAGTACATCAATTTTGGCATGATTATCCAGATAAGATGATCTATCGGGTGATCGCCTTTCTGGAAGGGGTTGAACAATGGACCCATGATGGTGACCCAGAGTTAGAGAGTGCGCTTCGCGATTTGGGTACGGAATTAGATGATATTGGCAAGATTGATATGAGTAAGCTCAATCAGGAAGATTTATTTATCAAGATCGCGAACATCATCAGTTCTGGGCGTGCATTAAGGTTGCTACAGGCGATCGATACAGTACATCCGGGTTCGGCGTCAAAATTATTAATCTATGCTGAAGAGACTAGTCTAAGTCCGGATGATCCTGCAGGCTTATTCCTGCGCCGCAATATTGTTTTTGAACGCTTACGTTTATTGGGCAGGGTTTTCTCGGCTGAGCGTTTGGCCCTAGTGATGAAGGCGCTTGAAGGAGAGGAGCATGTTTAAAGACGGCTTGAGCGGCCTTGTGTTAATAATTACGCTTTTTGCCAGCTTTGGCAATATTGCCAATGCCCAAGATGAAACATCGACTGACTCTGCAGCGATAGCCTCCCAAGGGCAAGGTCAAGTTGATGAGTTAGATCAATATATTCAAGGCCTACAAGATAAGTTATCAAATCTGCAGCAATCTGCAGGAAATCAAGGGGCCTCTGCACCGAAACCAGAGACAGCAAACCCTGAACAAGATGGCCTTGCTGGAAGTTCGTCGACCCAAACACCTACACAAACGCAAACCCAGACTCAACCCCAAACTCAAACATCGACTCAATCAGCGCCCTCAATATGGACCACACCACCGGCGAAGACTAATCAAGGGCAAAAAACAGCGGGTCAAAGACCCATCCAAAATAATGCCCGGGAAGAGCCAGGTGGGATTCAATACCAACCAACAAATCCGAAGCAATTCTTACGTTCCAATCCCTGGAAGGCTACACCAAGTCCGTGGGCCCCGAGGCCTTTGTCACAACAGTCCAAGGGTGGGCAAGCGGGCTCAACTCAAGGTGCAGGGACTCAAAATAGCAGTCAGCAAGGGCAACAGCAACAACGGCCGGTCACGCCAAACATCTTTGGCCCAGGCCCACAACAACAAGCGCCAGCGGTGAATATTTATCAATGATCGGCCGATGAAATCCATCAAAAAACTAGCACTCTCAGCCTAAGAGTGCTAAAATGATAGCGGAAATTGGAGGTATAGCTAACATGACCGCAAACAGTTTACTCATCCGTGAAGCAACACTGCCGCTAGGTAGTTTGGAAGCTTATATTCATTGGGTTAATCAAATCCCAATGCTAAGTCATGAAGAAGAGATTCAACTTGCCGAAGATTATTTGCAACAAGAAAATCTTGAGGCAGCGCGCAAACTTGTAATGGCGCATCTGCGATTTGTAGTGCGCGTAGCTCGAGGATATTCGGGCTATGGTTTAGCGCAAGCAGATTTAATCCAGGAAGGCAATATCGGTTTGATGAAGGCGGTAAAGCGGTTTGATCCAACCATGGGGGTGCGATTGGTTACCTTCGCCGTGCATTGGATCAAAGCCGAAATCCACGAATTTATTTTACGTAACTGGCGTATCGTCAAAGTTGCCACCACTAAAGCACAACGCAAGGTTTTCTTCAATCTGCGCCGCGCCAAGAAACGTTTAGGTTGGTTCACTCAAGCTGAAGTCAATGCCGTGGCTAATGATTTAGGTGTTAAACCGGAAGTTATTCAACAGATGGAAGCCAGGATGGAAGCCTATGACATGGGTTACGATGCTCCGGATCAAGATGATGACAGTGAATATCACCAAGCATTTGCACCGGTACATTATTTGGAAGACAAACGCTACGATCCCGCACAAATGGTTGAAGACAAGGATTGGAGCGACCAAGGTCTACAACAATTGGGACAGGCCTTAGCGACGCTAGATGAACGCAGCCAAGACATTTTGCAACAACGTTGGTTGGTAGAGAAAAAGACTACTTTGCAAGACTTGGCGGCCAAATATAAAGTATCAGCTGAGCGCATCCGCCAACTCGAACAAAATGCCTTAAAGAGATTAAAGGCAGCAATTGAATTGCAAGATCAATAATTTTTATTATCAATTAAGACTATATAATCCACAATACATACAGCCGATTCAGATCGGCTGTATGTGTATGATTAATTGTGTTTCTATGCTTCTGTGTGGGTTTTTGCTAATGGGGCTGTTGCCTTATATTCAGCAATTATTTTAGCGCGCTGGGCAATTCGATGATACAAACCTGATCGTACTTCGTTATCGTTAGATTTGTTACCGACTCGTGTGGTGAAATGCTTATTTAGGCTTGAAGCAGTCGTATTCATGATATGTCACCTCTATAGTATTGAGATATTTTGTACAATAGCAATACGCTATGTGCACTGCTTCATCCATGTATTATTGTCCGATATTTATTCCATTACATAATTAATTTCAAACTAGATAGTACCATAATTTGCAGATGAATATAAGCATTGATGTTTAGTCTTTACAGAACTAAAATGGTTGCAGAAAAATATGTCATGGAGTTATAGGATTATGGCTATATTAACGAGTTTGCGACGTTTATTTAGGCGCGATTTATTAAGCTTATATAAGAGTGATGCCGATAAGTTTTTAGCTGAGTTTGATAAGCAGCATCCAAAAAAATCTAAGTCGCAATTACATGAAATTGCAAAAGCGAAGCATATTGCTGAATTACGTGATGAGCCTCATCCCAAAGATAAAGACTCCAAGATTTGGGAAGGTTTTTAAATAGGTGAAATATATTCAATAATGAACTCAGGCCTTCATAAAATCGACAATCAAGGGATAATGATCAGAGTCCCCTTCGTGCAGGATTTGCACTTTTGTTGGCCTTAAATTGCGACTGCAAAACATATGATCTAAACGTTCACTTAATGTCACAGGGCCTAATTTCCATTTCCAGGTGTAGCTGGTTACTTGCTGATTGATTAAGACATCAATAAAACCATGTTTGCGGAAAAACTTAGCGGCGTAACCTTGATTCCCTTCATTAAAATCACCTACGATTATTGTTGTTAATCTTGGATTTAATCTCTGATAATAGAATTTTACTTCTTTCAAACGAGTCATTGGCGCTGCAAAATAACCGCTTAGTAAAAAGCCCATCTTGCCTTCGGCTACAAGCGGCGGTTGTAAATGAAGGTTAGCAAATTGAATTTTGCCAATAGATGTCTTAATAATCATAATCCAGCCAGGATGCCAACCAATACCTGGGTATCCATAATAGGTAGTATGAAAAGGGAATTTTGATAATACAGCCAGACCACTAGCCCCAGGATAATGACGGAATTTAATATATGGATAAATCGTGCGCAAGCGAGGTGTTATTTTATGTTGCCACTCTGGTGTTGTTTCTTGCAAAAAGACGATATCTGCGTTGGTTTTACGGATCGCGTTTATTGTTTTATAAGGTGCAGTAAGAATCCAGTCACTTTTGCCCCAGTTAATATTAAAGGTTACAATACGCAATTGACCGGGTGTCTTTGCCTTTAAATGGTTATTTGCATGCAAGGTTGAACAGGCGCTAATGATACCAGCGAGTATAATTATTATTATCGGATAAAATTTTTTCATATCAAATAAGGCATTAATCTCTTTATTATTTTTAAATCATAAAACAACTGTGATCTGTTTTCGCTTATGTTATAGTTAATTCCTTTTGACATCTACAGTAATAATGATCAATATCAATAATATTTCCAAAACATTTGACGATGGACAGTCATATGTCGTTAACCATGTCTCACTCACTATCTCAGAAGGTGAAATCTTAGTCATCCTTGGTTCATCCGGTTGCGGTAAAACAACTACCTTAAAAATGATCAATCGTTTGATCGAGCCCACAAGTGGCAGTATAGAAATCGAAGGTAAAGATATTAGAACATACAATGTCGTCAATTTAAGACGATCTATTGGCTATGTATTTCAACGCGGCGGTTTATTTCCTCATATGACAGTTGCAGAAAATATTTCCATAGTATTGCGCTTGAATAAAAGGCCTAAAGCAGAACGCGAGGCACGCGCAATCGAATTGTTAAAGCTAATTAATTTACCAACAGATTTTGCTGATCGCTTTATCTCTGAATTATCGGGTGGCCAACAACAACGGATTGGTGTTGCGCGCGCCTTGGCTAACGATCCAAAAATATTATTAATGGATGAGCCATTCGGTGCCCTGGATTCTATTACGCGCAGTGCCTTACAAGAAGAGATTTTGCGATTGAACACAGAATTACGCAAGACGATTGTCTTTGTTACCCATGATATCTTTGAAGCCTTACGTATAGCCGACCGAATTGTAGTGATGCATCAAGGTCGAATTGAGCAAGTCGGTACCAAGGCAGAAATATTGCATAAGCCTGCTACGGAATTTGTCGCCGGCTTATTTGAAGCACAAACAAAACATATAACCGAGTATATGCAAGATTTAAAAAAGATTACTACAGATGATAGCTGAGTTAACAAATTTTTTGAGTGCTAATGCACCACAATTAAAGATCAAATTGATAGAGCAAAGCTATCTGGTCGCGCTATCAACCGGGCTTGCCTTGCTGATAGGTATCC
Source organism: uncultured Gammaproteobacteria bacterium (assembly GCA_963748135.1). GTDB lineage: Bacteria > Pseudomonadota > Gammaproteobacteria > JBGSLN01 > JBGSLN01 > CAVVHY01. Next base: position 29,127 of record CAVVHY010000033.1, read on the forward strand.
CGTTAGGAATCTTATTAACACGCACACCAAGAGTTAAAAATTTTGTAATGAGTTTGATAAGTGCCTTATGGACTGTCCCGAGCTTGGCATTACTGGCATTTTTTATTCCATTCTTAGGGATCGGCATCAAACCAGCAATTATTACGCTGGCGATTTATGCATTATTGCCAATCTTACGCAACACAGTAACAGGTTTAGAGGGTGTACCAGATGCCAGTATCGAAGCTGCCTACGGATTGGGTTTTACGAATTGGCAGCGGTTATGGATGGTGGAATTACCATTAGCATTACCCGTCATGATTGCAGGTATACGTACCGCAGTATCGATAGGTGTCGGTGTGGCAACCTTGGCGGCATTTATTGGTGCCGGTGGTTTGGGTGATTTTATTAACCAAGGGCTTGCGCTAAATAATACAGATTTAATTTTATTGGGTGCAATCCCTGCTGCTATTATGGCCTTGGTATTAGATTTTATAATCGGTCAAATTGAAAAGGCAATACAAACCAAACACATTAAACGCAGTAAAGGCGAAAAGATAAAGCTTACCTGTCTTATTATAATCATCGTTGGTGCATTTGTTTTTTTAGCTCAAAACGCCGTGGCAAACTATCTCATGGATCGAGGTGATACAATCCGTATTGCGAGTAAAAATTTCACTGAATCAATGACCCTAGCCGAGATGATGACGCAATTAATCGAAGCCAAGACCAAGCTCACAGTTATTCCAAAATATAACCTTGGTTCAACATCTATTTGCCAAGCAGCATTATTAAATGGCCAAATCGATATGTATCCTGAATATACCGGTACCGCTTATTTGATGGTGCTGAAATTAAAAGACCCTAAAAGTCCGCAACAGGTTTATCAGGCAGTTAAAGATAACTATAAAAAGCGATTTAATTTGATTTGGTTAAAGCCATTCGGTTTTAACAATACTGAAGCGATTATTGTGCGCCAAAGCTTTGCCAAAAAATTTCAATTAACGGATATTAGTGATTTAATTCCCATTGAAAAACGATTAATTATCGGTGCCCCAGCGGAATTTATGAAACGTCCCGATGGTTTTATTGGGTTAAAGGATACTTACCATTTACAATTTGGCAAGGTAAGACAAATGGATCCCGGTTTAATGTACGAGGCGATCAAATCTGGCGCCGTAAACGTCATTGCTGGGTTCTCAACGGATGGTAGAATACCCGCATATCATTTGGTGGTATTACGCGATGATAAACATTTTTATCCACCCTATTATGCAGCGCCGATCATTCGTGGAGATGTATTAAAGGCCCATCCTGAGATTAATAAAGTCTTGCAATCCTTATTTGGTACCATCGATGATGCCACTATGCAACGATTAAATTATGAAGTCGATATTGAAAAGAAATCTCCCGCACAAGTGGCGCGAGAGTTTTTGATGCAAAAGGGTTTGCTGTAAATTGATATCGCAAGTTGTGCCAACACGCATTTGGCGCTTTATGACTTCGAAGGGCTTGATGGCCGGGAGTCATGTGTCGTTGACGCTTGACTTGAGGTGGTTTCAGCATCTGATAATGGTTCATCGTCAGTTGAATCGTCATGATCATCTGGGATAAATTCCTTTATCCGGGAAAAGAATTCAAACGCTTGGCTGCTGCGTCTTCTATGTCTGTTAAGTTTGCGCTCTTTTTTAGATAGCTTTGATTCAAGTTCTTGAACGTTAGTTTTGAGGGCCTTATTCTCATCCTCAAGTTCCTGGCAGATCGCCTCAAGTACTTCAATGTTTCTATTTTGTGATTGCATCTTCTTCTCAAGCTCTTTACTTGTTGAATCATTATGCTTTGCAGCCTTTCTTAGCTTTCTCAATTGTTTAATTATTTCATTAAAGCTCGGTCCCAGATTGTAGGTATTATGCGAGGGCGATTCATCTACTGTCTTCTCAATCGCCTCTGGCTCTTCAGGACTTGAGGTAATCTCAGTCTCAACCACGGCTTCAGGGATATATTGATGAAGATCGCGTGCAAGTCGTGCTAGCAGATAGGCAGCAGTTCCGCTAATGTGTAACGTATTATTTGTTTCATCAATTTTATAGTTAGTGATTTCATATTTTGGTTGCTGATATTTTTTGTTTGCATAATCTAGCCATAAATTTAAACGAGCTAAAAACTTATCCTTATCGTTTTCATTGTCTAACAGAATTGCAAGATATCTTTTAGATTTATTCCAATTGTTGACATAAATAGTGGTATCAGAGTTCTTTAGAAGCTCTCTCCAAGCAGCCACAAGCTTTCTATCGATCTTCAACTCTTCTTGAGTATACTCGGTTAAAAAATCAGGGGCAGGCTCTGATCCCTGAGAATTTTTTCGCCGTCGCTTCTTTTTTCTTCCTTCATTTTTTTGGGATTGCGGTTGTTTTCTTCGGCGCTTTTTTGTCGGTACCATCTCTACATTGGTAACTTGAGTTTGCGTTTGCGTCTGCGTCTGTGTCGTGGTTTCCATGTCTTCATCATGTGTCACGTCAGGCGTATCGGTTTGCATGCTTTGCATTAACTTCTCCTTAATGGTCTTTAACGTCTTTCTTTCTAAATCGTTTAGCGGTATTTGTAATAAAATGTCAAATAAGTGATTGGTGTCTGGGGGTATTTCGTTAAAATAGGGTAATTTGGATACCGGATATCGATTGACTATGATTTCAGCGATTGCATCACGGTCATTATAGTAGCTAATATTAAATCGACTTAGCCAGGTGGATAATGCGAATTTCAGATAGCTTCGATATAAATCTGTAGACTTGAATAGTTGAAAATGACAAGCTATTAAGCGAATAATTTGCAAATTAGCGGTATTGGTGTTGGAAGAGGTGGTTAAGGCAATTGTCCGTGTCTTATTAATACTATCAGAGATGCATTTTTGAAGTCTCTCGGCAACATCTTCTTCCTCAGCATCATTGTGATTAAATCGGATTCTGTATCTGAAAAGATATCCTGTGATCTGAACTATTCGATTTGCAGACTGTTCATAGTTAAACGGCGCGAGTTGATTACAAGCTTCAAGCTTTTGAATTGGGAGCAATAATTTCTGAATTACAAGGCGCATCTTATGCATGGTATCTCCTACAAAAGATTAATTGCCTGAAGTATAACCATATATTATGATTTAAGTAATATTAAAAAAGGACAGGCTTATTGTGAATTTTGACAAATAGATGCTATATGAATCTTGAATATACCCTTGTCGGAAGCGATTTAGGGCGCTATCAGTGCCTACTTATTTTGTTGGAAACTTAGGTATTAAACAAATTTGTCTAATGAGCTGTTAGGCGTTAATTAAATAGTTCTGCTAACTTTTCACCTGGATTGCAGCCCGCATAAATGTTTCACCGATCAAGAAGCTATAAATGCCATGCTGCATCATGTATTGTACATCATCATGCGTTCAATACCGCTTTCAGTCACTACAATTCTATTATCAGGAATGAATTCTTTTAACCGAATGCTAATTTCGATATTGGTCTCAAAGGTCTTTAAGTTGCGATTATTAATGCCAATCAATGGCGTCTTTAATTGTAATGCTCGACTTAATTCAATTTCATCATGCACCTCAACCAAGACCGCCAAATTTAATTTATGTGCCAGCCTTTCAAATTCGTTTAGCTCGGCATCATTTAATGCGGCGACTATTAGTAAAATACAATCTGCACCCAAGACTCTTGATTCATAGATTTGATATGGTTCAATAATGAAATCTTTACGTAAAATAGGTAAATCAATACTCTGCTCTAACGGCTCTTAGATATTTGTCATGACCCTGGAAAAAATGTTCATCGGTTAAAATAGACAGACAAGTTGCACCAGCGCGAAGATAACTTTGTGCTATTGCAATTGGCTCAAAATGTTCTCTAATAACGCTTTTTGATGGCGATGCCTTTTTGATTTCAGCAATCACGGCTGCCTTATGTTGCATCACTTTATCATTAATAGCTGCAACAAAATCAAGTGGATTATGTAATTCATTAATTTGCTGGCATAAATTTTTCAAGGAGGTCTTTTGCTTACGTTGTTCAACTTCATTTCTTTTATGGGCAATAATCTTATCTAAAATATTATTCATGCTAAAACCTATTGCTAAATTCAATATATGCTAAAAACTTTGCCTTGGCTTGACCTTCGGCAATAACGCTACGTGCTGATTCAATCCCTTGGGCAATTGATTCGGTAAGCTCCGCGCAATAGATGGCGGCGCCACTATTTAACAATACAATGTCCAGGGCAGGGCCTTTAACATTATCCAATACATCATTAATTATCGTTAAGCTTTGCTCAGCACTATTCACCACTAAGGGTTGTAGTGATTGTCGCTGCATACCAAAATCTTCTGGCGCTAACATGTATGCTTTTATGTGGCCTTGATTTAATTCACAGACATGAGTTGCTGCGGCGATACTGATTTCATCCAAACCATCTTCAGCGTAGCACGATGAGACTTCGTTGACTGTCTAGGCGCTGATAAACTTTAGCAAATGGTTGTAACCATTTTTAATCATAGACACCGATGAGTTGGTATTTAATATTTGCTGGATTAGTTAAGGGGCCTAATAAATTAAAGATGGTACGTACACCTAATGTTTTTCTAATGTTACGTACATGTTGCATCGCCATATGATGCATGGGGGCATATAAAAATCCAATCCCTAATTCTTTTACAGCTAACGCAACTTGTTCTGGTGTTAATTCAACATTAACACCCGCCTCGGATAATACATCAGCACTTCCAGATTTGCTTGAAACCGAACGATTGCCATGTTTGGCAACGGTACCACTTGCTGCCGCAACAATAAAACTCGTTGCCGTTGATATATTAAAGGTATTACTACCATCACCGCCGGTACCAACAATATCAAGACAATTTTTACTCTGGATGGGTATGGGTATGGCTAATTCACGCATGACTTTCGCAGCAGTATATAATTCGGTAACACTTTCACCTTTCATCCGTAAGGCAATGAGGAAAGCAGCAATCTCGGTATCGCTCATTTGCGAAGACATAATGGCTAACATCAATTGCTGCATTTCGGTTTCAGTTAAATCTTGAAAATGGATGAGCTTTTGCAAATGTGCCTGAAATTCAATAGCCATTAATGATTAACCTATCTAATTCAATTCATCGCGCATTGCTGAAATAATCGTTGTGTAATTGTCCGCATTAAAGATCGCAGAACCCGCAACAAAGGTATCGGCACCCGCTTGTGCTATCTGGGCGATATTATCGACTTTGACGCCACCATCGATCTCTAAACGGATATCGCCACCATGGTCGTCTATGATTTTTCGTGCAATTCGTAATTTATCAAGCGCTTGTGGAATAAACTTTTGCCCACCAAAACCTGGATTGACTGACATGATCAATACCATTGCTAAATCATCAAGGACATGGTCGAGAAAATTTAACGGGGTTGCGGGATTGAATACCAAACCAGGTTTGCAACCGTGATCTTTGATCAATTGGATCGTACGATGCACATGTTGGCTCGCCTCGGGATGAAAGGTAATATAATTTGCCCCGGCCTTGACAAATGCTGGGATGATGTCATCAACCGGTGAAATCATTAGGTGAACATCGAGATCTGCGGTGATGCCATAATTGCGTAAGGCTTGGCACACCATGGGGCCCATAGTGAGATTGGGAACATAGTGATTGTCCATGACATCGACATGAATGAGATCGGCGCCAGCCGCCAACACCGTTTTGACTTCTTCTCCCAGTCGTGCAAAATCAGCAGCCAAAATTGAAGGCGCAATGAAATAATTAGTCATTATCGTTGGCATCCTTATTTTTTATAATCGAAATTGAACAATGTCGCATATTGTGTTTTTTGAAATATTGTTGATGATACTCTTCTGCGCGATAAAAATCTCTGGCTTTAGTAATTTCAGTTGCGATAGGGGCGTTGAAACGCTTGCTTTGGTTTAACTCTATTATGGCTTGTTCTGCTATTTGTCGCTGGGTCTCATCGTGATAAAAGATAGCTGAGCGATATTGATCCCCCACATCCAAGCCTTGGCGATTCTTTTGTGTTGGGTCATGGATTTGCCAAAACACGGACAGTAATTCTTGGTAATTGATTTGTTCGGGGTCATATTCAATACGTACCGCTTCTGCATGGCCGGTATCGTGACCACAAACTTGCTCATAGCTGGGGTCAATCGTATGCCCCCCGGTATAACCGACTTCGACAGCAATAACGCCGGGGACTTGGCGGAAGGCATCTTCAACACCCCAGAAACAACCGGCGGCAAATGTTGCAATGGCCATATAGTGAATCCTCTTTATGACGGATAATACTGACTAGTTCGCCCTAGCTTACTAGAAAATTAGCCTCAGATTAAGTATAGTGCACTGTTAAATGATGGTCTATTTAGAGAGAATGAATCGTGCGCAGAATTTATAGTTTAGTCTTTTGGTTATTACTTCCGTTTATTATACTACGTTTATTGTGGCGATCGCGCAAAGCACCAGCCTATCGTCGGCGTATGTTAGAACGCTTGGCATTATTTAAGGCATTGCAACAAGGCGGCCTTTGGGTGCACGCCGTTTCTTTAGGTGAGGTTATTGCGGCGACACCGCTAATCAAGCGATTTCAGCAGCAATATCCTGATGCGCCAGTGACCATTACCACGATGACTCCCACCGGTTCGCAAAAGGTCATCCAGACCTTTGGCGACACGGTCTTTCATGTCTATCTTCCCTATGATATTCCAAGTATTATCAACCGATTTTTGAATAAACTAAGACCGGAAGTGTTGGTCATCATAGAAACTGAATTATGGCCCAACATGATCCACTGCGCGCGCAAACGGGGTATTAAAATTTTATTAGCAAATGCGCGATTATCTGCGCGCTCAGCAAGAAATTATCAACGGATCGCCAAGATAACCAAGACGATGTTGTGTCAAATCGATTGTATTGCAACGCAGACTGAAATTGAAAAACAACGCTATGTGAAACTAGGCATGCCAAGTGACAGGGTTATGGTAACAGGCAGTATTAAATTTGATATTGCACCACCAAAAGATTTGGCCGATAAGACGGAGGCCTTACGCCGTATGCTAGGGCCTACCCGCGATATTTTGATTGCTGCAAGTACCCACGATAATGAAGAACAACAAATCTTGGAGATATTTAGTAAAGTCCGACAATCATTGCCTAATCTCTTATTATTATTGGTACCGCGCCATCCGGATCGCTTTAATGATGTGATCCAATTGTGTAAACGACAAGGTTTTAATATTGTTTTGCGCAGTGAGAATCAAGCTTGCTCATCAAACACTGATGTTTTTATTGGTAATACGATGGGTGAAATGATGTTGTTTTACTCTGTGTGTGATGTGGCATTTGTGGGTGGTAGCTTGGTTCCGGTTGGTGGACATAATTTGTTAGAACCTGCTGCGTTAGCCAAAGCTGCCATTACCGGGCCCCATATGCATAACTTTTTAGAGATTACACAGATGCTATTAAACGCTAATGCGATTATGCAAATTAATAATCAGGATGAATTGGCCAATGCCGTGATCAAATATCTTAATGATGCTGAATTAAGGCAACGTGCTGGCGAGGCAGGTCGCCAAGTCGTGTTACAAAATCGCGGTGCATTGCAAAAGCAATTTGATTTATTACAAGGATTGTACGAGACAAAAAGTGATGCGACTGCACAAGCAAGAGTGGAATTGGGAGCGGAGCTCTAGGCTAGGACTGGAGATAATATGCATGATCATGGATTATAATGAACTATATTCAAACGATATTTCATATTTTGCATTAGGAGCCATGCCTTGGAAATCTATTTAGTCGGTGGGGCCGTACGCGATAAACTCTTGCATCGCACTGTGACTGAAAGAGATTGGGTGGTAGTAGGTGCTACGCCAGAGCAGATGCTAGATTTAGGCTATCAACCGGTGGGTCAAGACTTCCCCGTTTTTTTGCATCCTCAGACTAAAGAAGAATATGCCTTGGCACGTACCGAACGTAAAAGTGGACGTGGTTACAAGGGTTTTACCTTTCATACCTCCGCTGATGTTAGTTTGATCGATGATCTTAAGCGCCGCGACTTGACTATCAATGCGATGGCAATGGCAGATGATGGTCGTCTTATTGATCCATTTCATGGGCAACAAGATTTAGAACAAAAGCTTTTACGTCATGTGTCAAATGCCTTTGTTGAAGACCCGGTACGGATATTACGTGTTGCTCGGTTTTATGCACGTTTTGCGCCCTTGGGATTTGCGATCGCTAATGAAACGATGCAATTGATGCGTGCTATGGTAATAAATAATGAAGTAGATTACTTGGTCCCAGAGCGTATTTGCCAAGAGATGTTTAAGGCTTTGCAAGAGCCTGCGCCTGAGAAATTTTTTGAAGCTTTACGTAGCTGTGGTGCCTTGAGACGGATCTTCCCTGAATTGGATCAATTATATGGAGTGCCAAATAAGCCGGAATGGCATCCTGAGATAGATAGCGGCGTGCACAATATGATGGTATTACAACAAGCGACGCGTTTATCTGACGACGTAGAGATCCGTTTTGCTGCATTATTACATGATTTAGGTAAAGGCATTACCGATAAATCCATTTGGCCGAGTCATCATGGTCATGAAGAAAAAGGGGTGGATTTAGTCAAACAATTTTGTCAGCGTTTAAAAGCGCCAAAAAATTTGCGTGATATTGCCATACTAACTTCCCGCTATCATGGTGATATTCATAAGGCAGAGGAGTTACGCCCTGGGACAATTCATGATGTATTAGCAAATTTAGATGCGTTTCGTAGACCAGAACGCTTCGAAAAAATATTACTAGCCTCTGAGGCCGATGCCAAAGGGCGTCCAGGCCATGAAGACGAAGAATATCCACAACGGAAACTATTCATGAAATGGTTTTATGCTGCCAAGAGTGTTGATATTAAATCATTAGTTGCTAAAGGTTATCAAGGAGAAGAGCTTAAGGCGCAGATCCGTCAAGTACGTATCAAGGCAATTAAAGGAATTAAGAGGGAAAGTTAGTTTAGCAACTCCCTCACCCTCTTGGGGGAGAGGGGAGGGTGAGGGGGTTCAAAAAATATCCATATTTTATTTTTTATTTGCATTCTCTCAAATCTCTACTAAATTAAAATTATAAGCATTCACGAAACCACATGATGTGAATCAGGGAATCTGCGTTTAACATGGTGTGCAGGCTGACATTGGGGGGTTGAGGGGAACAAAGTCAGAAGCCTAAAGTGTTAACAGGATACCCACTTATCAGACGTGTGATGGTTTCGAGAATGCTTTCTTTTTTTACTATTTTTATAAAACCTTGTCTAAGTCTAACTCTGAGTCTATGTCTGAGTCCTTTCTCTCTAACCCTTTAATTTAACTGTCGCCATTGAAATTTATTCCACAATAAATTCCAATTCGCCCGCCTCTGAGGGTGCAAAATAACGTTCAACCATGGTTTTGCTCACCGCCGCAATAGTGTCCGGTTGCCATTTGGGTGATTTATCTTTATCAATGACTTGCGCCCGTATGCCCTCGAAGAAATCATGTTGGCGGACGAATTCTGCAGTCATGCGATATTCCATTTGCATACATTCATCAAAACTCATATGTTCAGCGCGTTTGATTTGCTCGAATGTGACTAGTAAACTGGTGGGCGATCGCTTTTGCAATTCTTGTAACGTATGCTGGCTCCACTCATGATTATCATTGGCTAGGGATTCAAGTATCGCGATTAACCTTTTGCCCCCAAAGTGTTTATTGATTAATTCACTTTGCATAGTCAATTTGGCATGACCTGGATCGATACTAAACTCTTCTAACAATTGAAAAATATGCGTATCCACTTGTTCATTTAGATGGGTATTGGCTAAGACTTCAATAAAGGTATCGATTTGCGCGCTACCGATCACTTGTTTTACCAAACCTAACGTGATTGCATCCGCAGCATTAATCGTAACACCCGTTAATGCTAGGTATAGCCCAATATAACCTGGCATACGTGAAAAAAAGTAACTCGCGCCAATATCAGGATAAAAGCCAATAATTGTTTCTGGCATAGCGATGCGAAAATTTTCTGTCGCGATAGGATGACTGCTATGAATTGAAATACCGACGCCACCACCTAAGGTTAAGCCATTTAGTAAGGCTATTAACGGCTTTGGGAAGTGTTTAATAAAATGATCCAGCGCATATTCGGTATGAAAGTATTGATAAACCTTTTGCGTTTGCTCGCGTAAGCCATAAACTTCTTTGATATCGCCACCGGCACAAAAGGCGCGGCCATCGGCTGCAGTCAGCACCACGGTCTTAATGTTATCGGCATAGGCCCAACGTTTTAAGATAAAGGTCAACGCCTCAAACATATCATAGTTTAAGGCGTTTAATGCTTTGGGTCGATTTAACGTAATAACCCCGATGTCACCGCCGCGACCGCGGATTGTGCGAGTCAGGATATCGGTAGTTGTATCCGGTGATATTTCAGTCGCCATAATTAATTATTATCCTAGAATCATTATAATTTCAATAGCCGGTTCTAGAATTATTCTCCTTTAAAATCAGCTTTGCGTTTCTGTAAAAAAGCATTTACCCCTTCAGCCTTGTCTGCCGTCGCACAACATAGACCAAAATGGCTGGCTTCTAATTCCAGGGCTTCTTCGATTGGTAAATCATAACCTTGATCGATAACCTGTAACACGCTTGCAATTGCCACAGGTCCATTCTGTAAAATCTCGGCCAAAAGGGTGCGCGCGGTTGGCAATAAACTCTTTGGCTCAGTTACATTTGTGACGAGACCCCAATTGAGCGCTTGTTCAGCCTTGATATTATGGCCTGACATACACATTGCCAAGGCACGGCCTTTACCAACAACACGCGCCAAACGTTGGGTACCACCATAACCAGGAATGACACCCAATTTTACTTCGGGTTGGCCGAAGAGGGCATTGTCAGATGCAAGTCGTATCGAGCAAGCGAGCGACAATTCACAACCACCGCCTAAAGCGAAACCGTTGACGGCCGCCAATGTTGGTTTACCCATTGTTTCTAAACGGCGAAATACACGTTGTCCGCGTTTGGCAAATTGGTATGCCTGATGTGCATTCAACTCTGCTAATTCATTGATATCCGCACCGGCACAAAAGGCCTTTTCGCCATGTCCGGTGAGTAATACCGCTTTGGTCTGTGGGTCTTGCGCGGCTTGTGCGATGACCTCGTCTAATTCGCTGATTAATAGTTGATTCAAGGCATTGAGCTTATCTGGTCGATGGAGTTCGATTTGTAAGATATGATGTTCGCAGCGGGTGACGTTTAGGGTTTGTAGATTGTCTATCATATGATCTCCTTGGTTATCATTGTAAATATCTTATTGATACGTTAATTAATTTTATTAGAGTATATAGGCTATATTAATATTGATGTAGGGTAGAGTCTATGGTTAATCAAGTACAATCTCCATGCGTTGCCATTTGTCAGTTAGACGATGATGATTTATATTGTATCGGCTGTTATCGCCTACGCGAGGAAATCGCTGCCTGGAGCCAATTAACCAACCAACAAAAGCAAGATGTTTTAAATAAGTTACCTGCACGTCGTGACTCACTTGCAAAATGATGTGGATTGATTTAAAAAGATGTCCAAAGATTTGCCGTATTAAGGAGATTTCCAGATGAGTGAACAAGCTGAGGTACTTACAACTATTGCTGAGCACCCGGCGAATGAGCCGCAGAAATTGCGTTTCGTGACTGCGGCGAGTCTATTTGATGGCCATGATGCCGCCATCAATATCATGCGTCGTATTATCCAAGCCGGTGGTGCTGAAGTCATTCATCTGGGTCATAATCGTTCGGTTGAGGAAATTGTGACTGCGGCGATTCAAGAAGATGTGCATGCCATTGCAATTAGTTCTTACCAAGGTGGTCATATCGAATACTTTAAATATATGATCGACTTGCTTAAGCAACGTGGTGCCGATGACATTTGTGTCTTTGGCGGTGGCGGTGGTGTTATTACGCCAGAAGAAATTAAAGAATTACAAGATTATGGCGTGATGCGTATCTATGCCCCAGAAGATGGTCAAAAAATGGGTCTTAAGGGCATGATTGGTGATATGCTAAAACGTGCAAGCCACAATTTGTTGAATGACTTGCCAAATGATTTAGCAAAGCTTAATACCCACAATCAACGGGTGCTTGCCAGATTAATCACGGCCTTGGAAGAACAAGCCTGTCCCAAAAAATTATTAAATCAAATTACCCAAAAGGCGGATGCGATTCACAATATACCTGTGTTAGGTATTACCGGTACCGGGGGTGCGGGTAAATCATCTTTAACCGATGAAGTGATCCGGCGCTTTCGCAATGACAAAGATGATATTGCGATCGCAGTCATTGCCTTAGACCCAACCAAACGTAAAACCGGTGGCGCATTATTAGGTGATCGCATTCGCATGAATGCCATCAGTCATTCAAATATCTATATGCGATCCATGGCGACCCGTGGTGCCGATACTGAAGTCAGTCCAATCATTACCGATGTGATCAACGTCTGCAAATTGGCCGGCTATGAATTAATTATTGTCGAGACCCCAGGGATTGGCCAAGGTGACGCAGCAATCGTACCGTTTGTTGATTTTTCTATGTATGTCATGACCCCTGAATTTGGTGCCGCCAGTCAATTAGAAAAGATCGATATGCTGGATTTTGCCGATTGTGTTGCAATCAATAAATTTGATCGCAAGGGTGCCATGGATGCCTTGCGTGATGTGCGTAAACAAGTACAACGTAGCCATGAAGCCTTTGCTGTAAAGCCAGAAACGATGCCAGTCTTTGGTACGATTGCGGCAAAATTCAATGATCCAGGGATAACGGCCTTATATCAATATTTATTGAGTCTCTTTAACAAAGTTGAAAAAGGGCATTGGCAAACTGAGACAAAACAGCTTATCCAAAAATATAGCGATGCCAAGGCAACAATTATTCCACCGGATCGTACCCGTTATTTATATGAAATCAGTCAAACAATAAGTCATTACCATCAACAAGCGTTAAAGCAAAGTAAATTAGCCCGTGAATTACAACAATTGCGTGCCACGCGTGATATGCTACGTGAAACGCAAACCGAGGTTGCCAAACTTGATGACTTGATTAATGAACGCGAGCGAAGACAATCACCGGAGGCAAAACAATTACTTGCTGAATGGCCACGGTTAAAAGAAAAATATCAAGCCGATGAATTTGTATTTCATGTACGTGATAAAGAATTACGTACCAAACTCTTTCATGAGAGTTTGGCGGGTACGCGGATCCCACGGGTGGCATTACCACGTTATGAAGACGACGGTGAAATCTTGCGTTGGCAATTGCAAGAAAATGTCCCAGGTAAATTCCCATTTACTGCCGGTGTGTTTCCACTGAAGCGGGAAAGTGAAGACCCAGGGCGTATGTTTGCTGGTGAAGGCGATCCCTTCCGCACCAATCGCCGATTTAAATTATTATCGGAACATTCTGAGGCTAAGCGTTTATCAACAGCATTTGATTCGGTCACACTTTATGGCTTTGATCCAGATGAACGTCCAGACATTTACGGTAAGATTGGTAATTCCGGGGTATCTATTGCAACCTTGGATGATATGAAGGTATTATTCGATGGCTTTGATTTAGTGGCACCAACAACCTCGGTATCCATGACCATCAATGGTCCGGCGCCAACGATCTTAGCCATGTTTTTAAATACGGCCATCGAGCAACAACTTGAAAAATTTGCCAAAGAAAATCAACGCCAAGCAAAGCCTGAAGAAGCCGATCACATCCGTGCAAATGTCTTGGCTAATGTTCGTGGCACCGTACAAGCAGATATCTTAAAAGAAGATCAAGGGCAAAATACTTGTATCTTTTCTACTGAATTTAGTTTAAAGATGATGGCGGATATCCAGGAATATTTTATTCAGCATAAGGTTCGAAACTTTTATTCGGTATCGATCTCTGGTTATCACATTGCAGAGGCCGGCGCCAATCCAATTTCGCAATTGGCGTTTACCTTATCAAATGCCTTTACCTATGTTGAAGCCTACTTAGCGCGTGGCATGCATATCGATGATTTTGCCCATAACCTGTCATTTTTCTTTTCCAATGGCATGGATCCAGAATATTCCGTGATGGGTCGGGTTGCGCGGCGCATTTGGGCAATCGTGATGCGTGAAAAATATGGCGCCAATGAACGCAGCCAAAAATTAAAGTATCATGTGCAAACATCAGGGCGTTCGTTACACGCGCAAGAGATGGCATTTAATGATATTCGCACTACACTCGAAGCCTTGATAGCCATCTATGATAATTGTAATAGTCTGCATACCAATGCCTATGATGAGGCATTAACGACACCAACAGCTGAATCAGTGCGTCGCGCATTGGCAATCCAATTAATTATTAATAAAGAATGGGGCGTTGCCAAAAATGAGAACCCCAATCAAGGGGCATTTATTTTTGAAGAATTAACAGAATTGGTCGAACAAGCAGTACTCACTGAATTTAATCGTATCAGTGAACGTGGTGGTGTCTTGGGTGCGATGGAGACAGGCTATCAACGTGGTAAAATTCAAGAAGAGTCTATGCTATATGAAATGCAAAAACATGATGGCTCTTTGCCGCTTATTGGTGTCAATACCTTTTTAAATCCAGATGCCAAAGAAGAACGCGATGTGGTTGAGTTAGCACGTTCAACCGAGACAGAAAAACAAAGCCAGATTAAACGTCTAAGAGAATTCCAACAACGACACCGTGATGCATGTCCAAAGATGTTAGCTAAACTTAAACAAAGTGCGCGTGATAATGAAAATGTGTTTGCCGTATTAATGGATGCAGTCAAGGTGTGCTCACTCGGTCAAATTACCCAGGCATTTTTTGAAGTCGGTGGTCAGTATCGGCGGAATATGTAACAATAATTTTAATAATTATTTACTAGACGTGGGAACTGAGCTTGGGCTAAAGTCTGGTTCATTTTCAAGGGCGTCGATGTCATCGAATGCCTCAGACTCTCTTGTTAAAATATAAGCGATAGTATGTTTATCTGTGACAGAATGATCAGATTGTGCTTTGAGTTCTGTCGCAACATTCGTAAATAGATCATTAACTTGTTGATCAGTTATTGCTCTCACATTTGTCCCATCAAAAAATTTGGTGATCTTTGACAAATCTTTTGCTGTGCCCTGGCTGACCTCAAGGTTTTGTAACTCGGTAACAGCGTTGCTCGTCAAGGTTTTTTGAGTTGCAATTAATTGTTCTCGTTTTAATTGGGTAAACATAACTTGAGTTGGGTTGTCAGGCATAGGTGCTTTATTGATTGCCTTGATTTTTTGAGCGACTTTGATTTTTTTAATTTCTTCAACCATGCCATAAACATTATTTGCTAATGTTTTAGCTTGCTTGTTTACCTTCTTTAGTTCGGCAACATTGGTTTTGATATCGGTAAGGGTTTCTATGTTCATTCTAAGGAACAAGAGATTGGTAACCTGCATTTCATCAATATCATATTTATCTTTCAAAGTTATAAAGGCTTGCGCTATATTGTTTGCGGTGTTTTTGTTTATACGTTTTTCTTGTGTTAATTGTTGGATAATGGTGAATTGATTATAAATATCTACTCTATCTTTTTGGTTTAAGTCACTTCTTCTTTCAATTACATATGCCATCGCTTGGCTGCGTGCTAATATAGGGATAGCCTCTGTTTGGATATCTGGTCGTTTCTCCGGGTTATTTTTACCAAGTTGATAGACTAGAGTTTCTAAATCTTTAAAGCATTTACTTGGTAGTGAGGAGCGAATAACTTTGTGTTGTTGTCCATATTTGTCCGGGCCATTAAATTCTAAAAAGCCAGTCAATGTAACGGGGTTGATGAAATACTTAGGTTTCTGAAGGAACTCATAGGCGCGCTCACCACTGGCTCCGTAGGCACCAAGCGTTTCTGCCATAACAATACCATAACTAAATTTATCAAGGTCGGCTGAGATGGCGGGTATTTGGTCTGAATGGATACCTTTTATTATTTCTGGTGCCACCGTGTCAGGGGTACCAGCAGGTCTTCCTGGAGCCCCGATATGTCCTGCTAAACCTAAGTCAATAACGGCAGCTGTCTCTGATCTTGAGTCAGCTAAAATATTCGCTAATTTTAAATCTCGATGTGCAATGCCAAGTGTCTCTAATTCCGTTAAGGCATTACCGATATCAATGAGATAACCCAATCGTGTACTCAATGACAATGGTGATTTAGTATCAGGTTGGGTTCTCTCCTGATCATAAGTATCGTCAATGATATCAAATAATTCTTGTCCTGCTATTTGAGGTGAAGTGATTTGTGCAACAGGTTCGCCGTATTCATTGATCCTAAATGACAAATGCGCCCTTTGGTTGTGTTTCTCTAATTGTAATTGTAAAAAGTAAAATTCAAGGAAGATATTTTCAATTTGTTCCGTTACAGTTCCCTTTTTAGGGGCAGGCGCAATAATCATTTCTTTAAGTACTTTATTAGTCGCACGGGTAGGTTTATCCGAATCGGGTGATTTAATTGTCAGACCAAGCATGCTCACTAAGCCAAAAGTCCCACGGCCAAGGACCTTATCAAAAGTTTCGATGCGGTATTGATTTGGGATACGAGAAGGGCGAATTATTATATCCTGGGCTAGTTTTATCTCTACTGAATAGGTATCTCCTCGTTGTTCGATGGGCGCACCTTTATTTCGTAGATAATCAGCAAGGGCTTTATCAGTGAATAAGATAGAACAAGAAGAACCCGAATCTAATTTAGTGCCCACGGGTTTGCCTTGCGTGAGTAAAGTCACAATCTTAAGTGCCATAGCCTTGGCTTCAGCCTTTTGTTGTGCAGAAGCCTTAGGAATCTATTACACTTAGGTCAAGTTGATATGCCTGGTTTAACATATAGCATGTCCAAAAATATGAATCAAAATTTATAGTTCTTTACTATAACTATATGTCATATCTACTTTTTTGCCAGTAAGGATGGGTCGGTGAGAGGTGTTATACGTCTTAAATTGCAGGTTTCTGTAATCGCTCTGTTCGATGTAGCTTGAGTAGATAAGATCGTTTATACCTTGTAATATCGGAATTTTTATCCTAATATACTAGGTATGTTAGTGCGCTGGATTACCGAAAAGCTTCGAAAAAATATCTCGCAGGTTCCTGCGGTTGCCTTGCTCGGCGCACGTCAAGTGGGTAAGACGACGCTTGCCAAGACCATAGCAAAAGAGGTGAATTCAATTTACCTTGACCTGGAGGCGCCCGAAGATTTATTGAAACTTAGCGATCCGATCAGCTTCTTGGGTGCCCAAAGCGACAAGCTAGTCATTTTGGATGAGATACAGCGAGCGCCGGATCTATTTATGGTGTTACGCGGTGTGATTGATAAAAATAGAGAACAAGGTCATAGAACAGGACAGTTCCTACTGCTTGGATCAGCATCGATGGATTTGTTACGCCAATCTTCTGAAAGCCTTGCTGGACGTATCCGCTATATTGGAATGAGCGGTCTAAATATACTTGAGATTGGTAGCGACATCAAGGCGCAGCAAAGACTTTGGTTACGCGGAGGATTTCCGGATAGCTATCTGGCTGTTGATGATGATATGTCTATGGATTGGCTTGAAGACTTGATTCGTACTTACCTTGAGCGTGACGTCCCGCAAATGGGTTTTCGTGTTCCTGCAACCAAGTTACGGCGCTTATGGACAATGCTGGCTCACTTGCAAGGTGAACCGGTAAATTATTCCAAGCTCGGAGCTAATTTGGAAATCGATGGTAAAACAGTTAGTAACTATATTGATATACTGGCAGATCTTTTACTCGTTAGGCGGTTAGAACCCTGGCATGTTAATGTGAAAAAGCGCCTTGTTAAATCGCCCCGTTATTATATTCGTGATAGCGGTATTCAACACCGTTTATTAGGCATTGATAGTTATGATGCGTTACTCTCGAATCCAGTTTTAGGCAAAAGTTGGGAAGGGTTTATTGTTGAGAATATTCATTCCATCTTACCACGCCGTGCTGAAACTTATTTCTATCGTACGGCTGCGGGGGCAGAAATTGATTTAGTCATTAAGTTGCCATCATCAGAAATCTGGGCAGTGGAAGTCAAGCATGGTGTTGCTCCTAAGCTGGATAAACATTATAGTCAAACCTGCGATGATGTTGGTGCAACCCGCAAATATGTTTTGTATGGCGGTGATGACGAATTTTCTGTAGGTAGAGATGTTGTTGTAATTTCCTTATCGAGATTTATGGAAAAACTTCGATCCTATTAGCAAATCACAAGTACCTTCATTAGGTTAAGCGCTCTCCCTAAGATTCCAACTACGGATTTTAGGTTAAAGCGCTTGAGGGAAAAAGACGGATATCAAAAGGCTTCATCCGGCATCGCCATCAAGACAGCGCTCTCGGATTGAATCGTTTGCTTAAGACTGTAAACCTTTGGTAAGACCCGTTTAAAGAAAAATTTTGCCGTGTATACTTTATTTTGGTAAAAGCGATCCTCGCCATGGGTTAATTTTTCAAAGGCAACTTTCGCCATTTGGGCCCACATAAATGCAAAACAGACTAAACCTAACATATGTAGGTAATCATATGAGGCACAGCCGACGATGTTAGGATCATCTTCACTGTGTTGCATAATCCAATAACTAGTATCGACTAAGGTCTTAACTGCACGTTCCAGGTCTTCGATTAATTCACCCATTAGTTCATCCTCATGGCTTTCCTGGGCCATAAATTCAGTCATGATTTCGGTGAGATAATTTAACGCTTCACCTTTATCCATGACCAATTTACGCTTTACTAAATCTAATGCCTGAATGCCATTGGTACCTTCATAGATTTGTGCAATACGCGCGTCACGGACAAATTGTTCCAAACCCCATTCTTTGATGTAACCATGTCCACCTAAGACTTGCAGTGCAAGATTACAAGCTTCATAACCATAATCGGTATAAAATGCCTTAACGACTGGGGTTAATAAGGCGATGAGGCTATCAGCCTTGGCGCGCTCCTTGGCATCGTCATGATATTTTGCGATATCCGCTTTAATGGCAATCCAAGCCACCAGGGCACGACCAGCTTCATTATGGGCACGAATAGTGAGTAACATGCGCCGCACATCCGGATGGACAATGATCGGATCGGCCGGTTTATTTGGATATTTGGGGCCAGTTAAGGCGCGGCTTTGTAAGCGTTCTTGGGCATAGTTGCGGGCATTTTGATACGCCACATCGGCAAGCCCAAGGCCTTGCAAACCGATATTTAAGCGTTCCATATTCATCATATTAAACATGGCGCGCATACCTTTATTTTCTTCACTTAATAAATAACCCGTGGCGTGATCAAAATTGATGACCGCTGTACTCGAACCGCGAATCCCCATCTTGTGTTCGATAGAACCGCAATTAACACCATTGCTTTCGCCAGCTTCGCCTTGCGCATCAGGTAAGCGCTTGGGCACTAGGAACATACTGATACCTTTAATACCTTCTGGCGCCCCTGGCAATCGGGCTAACACAGTATGGACAATGTTATCCGTCAAATCATGTTCACCGGATGAGATAAAGATTTTGGTACCGGTGATTTTATAACTGCCATCTTTTTGTGGTTCGGCCTTGGTGCGCACCATGGCAAGGTCAGTGCCGCAATGTGGTTCAGTGAGACACATGGTGCCGCCCCATTCACCGCTGATAAGTTTGGGGAGGTAGATTTGCTTTAATTCATCAGTGCCATGTAATTCAACGGCATGCGCTGCCCCCTGGGTTAATACGGTAAATAGACTAAACGAGACATTGGCGCCGCAGAGCATTTCATCAAGTTGCACTTGTAAAAACTTAGGTAAACCTTGGCCGCCGTACTCTGGATTACTATTAAGTGCCATCCAACCACCATCGACGACTTGGCGGTATGCTTCTTTAAAACCTTTTGGGGTATAGACATTACCATTTTCAAAACGGCAACCTTCGGCATCACCCGACTGGTTTAAGGGTTGCAAGACATTTTCAGTAAACTTTGCCGCTTCCTTAAGAATGGTATCGAATAATTCGCCATCAAGGTCTTGGTAGCGTGACAAAGTTTTACAGAAGTCGTCAACCTGCCATAGTTCATGGAGGATAAAACGCATATCACGGACGGGTGCTTTATAACTTGGCATGACAATTGTTTCCCTTTTTAATAGTTGTGTCGTTTTGCGTAAGGCTTATTGATGACAAAAGTGTAGGGGCAAGCTTGAGGATTTGCAATAGCTTTTGCGTGAGCTTCGAAGCTAGCCGTCATTCTAAGCGAGCTTATGGTACTGCGGAATGGATGGGCTAAATCTTATCGTGCCGCTGGATTTGGAGATTGGCTGTTATAGGCATCATGTTCTTGTTCATGTTTGAGTTCGGCAGCATCATTGCGTTGGCTTTTCGCCAAAGCTGCTTCTTGCTCGTCTTCAGCTTTCTGGACTGCGGCCTTTTTAGTATTGGCAATGTCATAGGCCATACCGTAAAGACCGGGCGGGCCTGAAGTGGCGCTGGTTTGTAGGTTTGCACTGCGGGCATCAAATTTTTGCTCGTTTTGTTCGTTGAGTTCATCTTGTTCCAAGACGCCACCCATACCAGGAATATCATTGGCATTGCTTTTATCGGCAATGTTATTGTAATTAGGATCAAGCACCCAGCTTGCAAACGTGCCAGAGACTGGGCCAAAACTACCGGTAATGTCTGCCATTGAAGCTTGCTCTGGGCCAGTCGGTATGCGCATAAAACCAAAGGTTCCTTCGCGGAGTGTGGGGCCTATTGAAGGTTGATAGCGATCTGATTGTGGTGGGCCAGTCATGCTTAATATCGAACCAGCCACTTTGGGGGCAAAAGGTCTGAAAGGTTCCCATGCTTCGTGATTATATGGATTACTATTGGTGAATTCTTTTTGTGCCAAGCTGCCAGGAATATTGCCCATTTGTTGTAGCATATAGGCAGTTGAAGATTTGCCCGCATATTCAGTTAAAAAATCATCGCGATAGCGGAGAACTTGGGTTGCTTTGGCTTTCTGGTCTTGAATTGGCATGGCATTTCTCCTTGTGTTGAAATGCAACACATCATTCATTCATCTTATTAATAGTTTAACATATTATGCTTAATGGATCCTTAAATGGGTAGGATGTGGTTATTTATTAGGGTGATGGATGTGTTAAGTTGAGATAGCATTTTAATTAGAAACCCCCTCACCATCCCCTTGGGGGAGAGGGGATGGTGAGGGGGTTTCTAAAATATAATCCTAGTCTCTAGTTCCTAGTCTCCAGTCACTAGATGCGTCACCTGCTATAATGAATTATACTAACCATAAAAATGGCGAAAATGTATGAGTAATGTGAGTAATAGGGCTGTCCAATAAAAACCCAGCGCAAATCTAGCCACAACTGATTGATAAGGAAGACGTATGCTATTAATGCGAACAAAATTTTCACCATCGGCCCACTGGCGTGATACGGCGCGTGCGACCCGGTTCTTTATCATCGACTATCGCGCCGCTTTCCCACTATTGCTATTTTTATTGCATATCCGTATATGGACGTTCGTAGTGGCCGTCATCGTAACCATATTTTTGGCTACCTTGGCTCGCTATGGCTTTACCGTCGTGGTATTTAAGCGCTGGCTAAGAAGCATACTTGCTGGACCACGGAAAGTGGCAATGCCTTGGTGGAAGGAATAACGATTATGGCTATAGAAGATCAACTGATCAAGATTGCAAAATCATTTAAGGTTAATTTTACCTTAAATGATCGACAGCTAAGCTATGAAGAAATCTTTAAAGATACCGGATTATTGCCGGCAATCGCGCGTCGTGCTGATCAATTATGCTCTTTATGTTTGGGCTATGGGATTGGGATTTCATTTGATGAGTCAGAAAAATCAGTACTAGGTGTACGGGTGACGTTTGATGATGTGACCCCGAATGTGTTGCGCTTTATGTGTATCACCGATGTCTTGTTTGAGTTGATAAACTCATCTCCCAGTAGAGATCGGGTGCCATTAGATGAATTAATGTATGACTAATGCTATAAGTATCATGCTGATAAATATAATAATTTTTCCGGTGCGAGGGTACGGGAAATATTCATAAAAGTTAAGGTTCTCTTAATATTAAAGGCGTAGCATATGTATTAAGAGGAACCAATTACTGAAATGAAGGTAGCTAACAATGAATTGGAACAACGCAGGTAAAGACAAAAAGGTTTTAGACCAAATACGACACGGTGATTCGAGCTCAGGTGTCAAAGATTCTTTGTCTTTATCAAAGCATGAGTATGAAGCAGCTTTGCAACGCGTGACCAAGGATTTAGAATATTTAGCAAAGGCAAATGAGCGATACCTTCAAGTCAATATTGAAAAATTGCTGAAAATGCTCGAATCACTTGCTGAAGAAGAATCTTATACGCACTGAGGTTTATTATGGTTATTTCAAAACGTCCAATTACAGATTTAGTAGAAGGCTTTTTAAGAGCAGATCCTACTGATCCAAAAGCTATCGCAAAGTTTGCTGCGGATGCTAAACAAACCTTTGAGGAGATAAATCCAGATAATTATGAAGGTTTGACTCAAAAGGCAATAGCTGAAACAAGTCGCCTAATAGAAAATATAGCCAGAGGGGTTGGCAACCAAGCACTTCTTGAAAAAGCACAAAGTGTGGTGGCGCAACCAGAAGTTGGCGAAAAGGCCAAATCGACACCACAACTTCGCAAATAATACGATTTATTAGATTTCTCCACTCTCCTGCTGTTGGTTTTTAAGAGTATAAACATTAAAAACCAACAGCATATCTTTTATATTTTTGTTAGACTAATTACATGGCAACAGAAGATAAAGAACAAAAACATGTTCGCGCTATTCTCGATGCCCTTAACAATACCATTGAGCAAGGACAATGGGGTGATAATCTTTTCTTCCAGGCAATGCTGAAGAAATTGACGGAAGTGCGCGAACGTTTAAAGCGGGATACCCATTTGGTTGAATCAAATTCGGGCCAAGGTATCCCTACGACTTTGTATGGTCGTATCGCCCAACGTAGTGGTTTGGTCGAGGCCTATATCCTGTTATACAATGCCGATGGCAATAATATTCCCAAATGGGAAAGCGTTTTACAAATGATCAATAAATTTATTGTCAGTCGACCTATTTATCGGCATGAGAATGAAGTCAAGGCGGCCTTGAGGGCGGCGACTAACAAAATGAACGAAGGTTATGCCGTGGTCTTTATCCATGAGGAAGACATTATCAAGCCAACGTCTGAACAATGTCCTCATGACCGCTACGGCAATGAATTGTTAGTATTACGCGAGGGGGCAGTCAAGCGTGAGAATATCACCCGCTTTGTGCATAAGACCGGAAACTATAAATACGAAAATGATAAGCTTGAGTGGAGCAGTGCGGTCGAATTTATCTAATTGCTATGGTTAGTGTCCATACCCTACAGCTCAAAAGCCGGTATCTTTCCTCATGCGCATGGTGATTTTGGATAGTAGCATCTATAATTAATATAGTCATAGTTAATTTGAAGTGAGAGGGTCAATATGCCTGCACCACAAGGTGGCGGCGGTCAAGAAGCCGATAACTCTTTAGCAGCACTGTGGATCACATTAGGTATTTTTGTGCTCCTGGGATTTATTTGGTTTTTTTTCAAAGCCTACATTATCAGTTTCGTGTTAATGATCCGTGGCTACGAGGCGGACTTCATCAGCCTTTTCGTACCTAGTGGTTGGTCGTCTAAGTTGCAGCAGGCCCAAAATTTTATTCAAAGTGCAAGACAAGGTAATTTTAGCGGTGTGACGGTTAGCGACTTAGTGACGGTTAGTAACCAGGTAGGTGATTACTTGCGATTTCCGATTGCTGTGATCTTGGCGGGTTTGGCGTATCTAACCTATCTTAGTAACGTCACGGCGAAATTCAAAAAGAGTTATTCCATGAAAAGCCTGCTTAGTGCAGAACGTAATAATTGGCCATTAGTGGCCCCCGTACTTTATGTCGATTTGGTGCATATGGATATTAATAAAGGCCCTTGGGCGATGGCGCTATCACCAATGATGTTTGCCAAAAAGCATAATCTATTAATCGTTGAAAAGATTATCCCTAGTGATGCGATGTTATCGAGTAAAGCGGTACTTACTGCTAGGATTAATCGTGATGAAGCGCGAAAAGTATTTGCCATGCAAGTTGGGAAATTCTGGACGGGGCCTGAGGCATTACCCATTCAAGCACGGGCATTATTTGCCTGTTGTGCTGCACGAATTGCTGGTGATAGAGAAGGGCCGGCAAAGCTTTTGCCGCAAATTTCATCTTCATCCGTTACCGGTAAATTAGATTTTTCGGGGGCGGATAAGTTATTAAATAAACATAAGGACCATAAGCTCGTTAAACAGATTATGAGTAAACATGCATTTGTGTTGACAGTATTGGCATCTATGTTAGAGGTTGCACGCACCGATGGTGTATTTGCCTCGGCAGATTTTTTATGGTTAAAACCAGTCGATAGATCATTATGGTTTATGTTAAATAGTGTCGGCCGGCAAACACCATATTCTGAAGTGGCTGGGCCCTTTAATCATTGGATTGCAGAAAAAGAGCTTGGACGTCGGTTAAATATCCCCATGGTTGAGGAAGCGGTGACCGGCCTGGAGGTGGCCATAAAAGAATTGATTTATAAACCAGAAGAAGAGGAAGAAGAAAAAGCGGCGTAGTCGTTTGTAGAGCAAGGTTTAGAGATATAGAAGTCGTATAGCTGAGAGGTGAAAGAGTAATGTTAAGAGGTTTAGAATCCTCACAAGAACAAAATCCCCAGAAATTATTGCGCGATACGCGCACCCTGGGGCAGCGCACTGCTGACTTTTTCAAGAACCCAACCTATGTTGCAATTGTGTTGGTCTCTATGGCTGTCGGCGGTTTCTTTTTTCCAGGGATGGTCGATGTCTTGATGATAGCAGGCATCGTTATGTTTATTTATACCGTGACCCGCAAGGTAACCCTGCCGTTTCGAATGCCATTGCGGGCACATACTAAAGACTATAATGATTTAATTCCTGGCACGAGTAAACCCAATAAATCGCGAGGGATAGCCTACTTTGGCAATGATGCTAAAACCAAAGAAGAATTATGGTTTACCAATGATGATATGCGGACCCACGTACTAATTTTTGGGTCAACCGGTAGTGGTAAAACAGAAGCATTGGTTTCGTTGCTTACAATGCCTAATGCATAGTAGTGGCTTTATTTATGTGGATGGTAAAGGGGATAACTCTCTTTATTCGCAAAAGTATTTTCTATGGTGCGAGCCATGGGGCGTGAAGATGATCTCTTATTAATTAACTTTATGACTGGCGCAAGGGATATTGTCGGTCCGCAGGAGAAAAGATCTCCAATACAATGAATCCATTTTGTACATGGTTCTTCAAGTATGTTATCCCAGCTAGTTGTGAGTTTGATGGACGCAGTTCTGCGATCCCTGATGGAGATATGTGGAAAGGCCGTGCATATCTTTTGTTGAAGCATTAATGAAAATATTGGTTTATATGCGAGATCAAGGGCCATCTATTACTAGATGCGAATACCAGTGACGAAATTATTTCGCATTGGAACGACTGGAAGCGATGGTGATTGATAAAGAATTTCCCACGAGATGATCAAGAAAGTGCCGCTTGACGATATCCCAAGTGTGGTTATGGAGCCGATAAGAAACTATGTTACTCAACTTGCCAGGATATAACAAAGTCGAAAAAAGGAAAACAAGTATCGCAGGTATTAGAGCAACATGGTTTTATTACCATGCAGTTGACCCGGGTGTTTTCCTCATTGGCTGATAC
Organism: uncultured Gammaproteobacteria bacterium; assembly: GCA_963748135.1. Taxonomy (GTDB): domain Bacteria; phylum Pseudomonadota; class Gammaproteobacteria; order JBGSLN01; family JBGSLN01; genus CAVVHY01. The sequence continues at coordinate 54,999 of CAVVHY010000033.1, forward strand.
CTATGGCCACATCATTCGTACTAACTTGGCCGAAGTTGATTTAAAAGATGTGGTGTTAAATCGCCGAATTTTAGTGGTGTTATTACCGGCGCTAGAAAAATCTCCCGATGAATTATCAAATTTGGGCAAGGTTATTATCTCTTCATTTAAAGCAATGATGGCATCAGGTCTGGGTGAAAAAGTTGAAGGTGGATTATCGAGAAGTGATTGCCCGCAAACCGACCAATGCCCCAACACCATTTATATGTATTCTCGATGAATATGGTTATTATGCGGTACATGGTTTTGCTGTGGTACCGGCGCAGGCGCGTTCTTTGGGTTTTTCAGCTATATTTGCGGGACAAGATTTACCTGCGTTCCAAAAAGCATCTAAAGAAGAGGCTGCGTCAATTGGTGCAAATACAAACATCAAAATTTGTATGAAACTCGAAGATCCGATAGAGACATGGGAATTTTTCACCAAGACTGCCGGTGAGGCATATGTGTCTAAAGTTGATGCCTACCAGACGCGGGCACAAAGTATGTTTAATCAATTACTTGGATACACGCAGTGCCTCGACGGAAAAACGTGCGCGGATTGATTTATTGGATTTAAAAGAGCAGCGTGAAGGTGAAGCGCATATCTTTTTTAAATCAAAGATTGTTCGGGCGCGTATGTTTTATGCCAATCCAGAGCCATGCCAATACATGCGCTTAAACCAATTCTTAAAAGTTGAAAAACCACCAACCCGTGTATTAATAGAATTGGAACAACGGTTTGCCAAATTCAAACAAATTATTGATTCCAAGAGTTATATGGCTGTTGCACCGGCTGCAGAGAGTGAAGATATTAATATGATCGCTCATGCGCTTAAGGAAAATGACTTTTTAGATCCAATAGAACGCGGTGTCTCAGCTTTAATTGCTTATCAAACCCGCAGTGAGCCGGAAGAAGTAACTTATGAAGAAGAGATTTCTGAGGAAGAATTAAATATCTATACCAAGTTACGTGTTTCACATTTGACACGCGATATATTGATTACCGATGATATGGAACGCTTTAGCCAACCGATTTTGACTAAACCAGAGTGTCGCGCCAATTGTGAAACCTTGGAAAGGTTATCCGGTAAGGCAGAAAGAAACGCCAGCAATATTGCGAATGAAATTGTTAATGACATGGAATTAGCGACTTATTATCCGCCAGAGATCCACGCTGCAGTCTCCAGAGAAGAGGCCATCGATGCCACCCGACAATTGATTTATCATTTGCAAGAAGCCCGCCACCAGGCCGAGATGGGGGGTGAAGACTAGGCAGGTGCTAGAGACTAGAATTTAGAGCCCCTTGTTGTGATTGTTGCTAAAGCCTTATTGTTTAACCACCGTTGTCATCCCGGAAATTAGTGCAAGTTAGCGAACGAAGTGAGCTTACTTGCAGTTATTATCCGGGATCCAGGAATTGCAAAGTCATCTTATCATGAAAAGCTATCATTCCTGGATTCCGGGTTGCAACTGCAACTAAGTTCGGCTTCGCTCACTAAGTTGCAGTAACCACCCGGAATGACGAGGTTTGGGCAATGTGGCCTTGATAAAAAATGAGTAGATTCCTCAGCCCCTTGGGGCTGAGGGGAGGGTGAGGGGCTCTAAATTCTAGTCTCTAGTCTCTAGTCTCTAGTCTCTAGTCCCTAGTCCCTAGTCCCTAGTCTCTAGTCTCTAGTCCCTAGTCTCTAGTCTCTAGTCTCTAGTCTCTAGTCTCTAGTCTCTAGTCTCTAGTCTCTAGTCTCTAGTCTCTAGTCCCTAGTCTCTAGCACCTAGTTCCTAGTAAATCCGCCAAATCGTGGAGATTGCCCATCTCCAGTTTGTTCAGCGCCTCCGTCTCTATTTTGCTCAGATCCAGAAGCCTCATCCTCTGAATCAGAAAGTTCAATCATTTGAGTTTGAGATGGTGCTAACTCTGCTTCTAATTCACGGGTCTCTCTTTCAAGCTCACTACGCAGTTTTTCTAACTTGCTGACCTTGCGACGTTTAGCATCTAATCGTCTTTCAGTTTCTTGATCGCGCTCGCGTTTTAATTCTAATAATTTATTTTTCCTTTGCTCAAGCTCGGCGATACGCCCACGTTCTGCTTGCGCTAATGCACGTAATTGCATAAATTCACCCTGTGCAATTGGCGAAGTTGCAAAGAAAGTTGTGCTATGCGACCGATGTACGGAGTTAACAAGTTGTTCAGGTCGTTCAGTCCTAACCGGTGAAAATTGTCGAGGTGGGCTTTGATCAGCTGAAAACGCAGGACTAGCTGGAGTTGAATCCGCAGAGGATGTGCTACTACTACTCGGACTTGATGAATGTCGTTTTTTGGGTGGGCGTTTGCTAATGTCGTCAGACCCAGCATTACGATTGGTTGCTAGACTAGGTGCTGGTAGAGCTTGCTCCTGACCTTCCCTAGCAGCTTGAGCTTGTGTCGGATTGATGGGGGCAGGCTGCGCTGGAGCTGCGGCGATTGGTGGCGCTGGGTTTGCATCAGCAGTTGGTAGAGCACGCAAGGTTTTTTCAAGCCTTTGTTTTACAGTACGAACTGTTAAACTGCGTATTACAATTGTGCCTGGTGGTTCTGAGTCATCAATAGATTTGGCAATAATTATATGTCCATCTTTCCTGCTGAGCCTATTTTCTTCTCGCCAGCTTGGAGTAGGTTGTAATGGTTTGATGAGAATGTTAGTAAAACTGGTATCCCGAAACTCAAACCTTTGATCGAATCGTCTCAAGGTTAGTAAGCCTTGCTGATACTGTTCTTCTGGTGATAAATTGGCATCGGGCTTGATATAAATTGCATTTACTAATCTACCATCTTCAACTTTTTGATAGGCCTTTATATTTGATCTGCTAATGGGTTGGAGGCTTTGAATTGCCTCATCAATCTTTTTATCTATAGCCGAGAATTCAGTGTCTGAATCTGGATGACCATGTTCCTTTATTAGTTGTAGACTTGATGGGATTTTAGAGTCATTACTCGTTGTTCTTGCGGTTGTTCTTGCTTGCTCTTTCGCAGATGTATTACTAGGTTTTTCAGCAACGTGCTTTTTGGCTGGTCTTCCCACTGGCTTGCCTGCGGGTCTTCCCGCTGGTCTGCCCACTGGCTTGCCCGCTGGTCTGCCCACTGGCTTGCCCGCTGGTCTGCCTGCTGGTCTGCCCGCTGGTCTGCCCGCTGGTCTGCCAACTTTTTTTTGTTGGTTTTTTTTGGTTTTAGGTGCGGGGGCACTACGTTTTGACTTAGGGCTTGAGTCGCTGCTTGACACAGGGCTTGAGTCGCTGCTGTTTTTTCTTTGGTCAATAGCAGCTATTTTCTTCATAGAATCAAGGGCTGCTTGGCGAGGTGGTGGTGATCTGTAACTAACTCTGTCAGTAGACAATTCAGTTTGTTTGTCTATACTCTTTTTCGGAGTTACGGGCCTCATTTGTGCTGATTGTCGGCTTTGAAAAGTGCCTTCCTCAATTCGAGCTAAGCCAGCACTATAGTTTTGCTTAATTTTGGGGTCTTTATGGGTTTTAATCTGCTGAATATCAGTAAAAATTTGCTTAACTACGTCGTTGTTAAAAACTTCACCGCTGAAGTCTTCTGATATTGTACCAAAAACGTCAAAAATGGGATCTTTTATAAAGTCATCGAAGTTCGTATATTTTTTAAGATGGTCTAAAAAAAGGTCTTTTTGTCGTTCTGATAAGTTTTCAGTAGCACGATGAATCTTCGCTAGGATTTGATCTACATTCGGCGCTGGCATATTCGTACCTCAATAGTGTTGACGTATTTAAAGCTAGAGTCGGCAGTTGAAATCCACTGTCGACTGTAGGTTAAAGCTCATAAAGTTGCTGGTAGTGTAAAGCTTAAACATTAACAGAATATTAACACTATAGAGTCTTTCCTTTTCTTGTATCCACATTCAACATAAAACTTGACCACTTCTCACAGGATTACTGCAGCACACTTCTGTATAATATATGTCAAGAAAATACAATGCGAATATTACACTACGTGGAGATTATTATGCATTCACAGTATGATCTGCCAAAACCTATTTCTATATCCGTGTTCTCTGATGAAGTCATGCTTCACATTTTTAATTTTTTAGCAGCTGACCCGTTGGCCTATGCGGGAAGCGTTTGTAAAAGATGGAACGTACTAGCTAAAGACAACCAGCTTTGGAAGAATTTACTTATACAGGATTTTGCTGAGATTACGCATGTATTTGAGAATGAGTTAAGTAGTGATAAAGCTAACGAGCACTCGAAATCAGAACGATATTATAAAAACATTTATCTGCGAGAACATTTTATAAGGGACCACACTCTTGAGATGATTCAAACGGGTTATACGCCTAACATAGGACCTATGTGGGGGAAAGATCCGTATAGACGGCATTATCAGTTTATGTTGAACCGCCATTTTTTTCCTCAAAATCCAAGTGACAAAAATAAACCTAGATACTTGTACAATCTGCACTTAGTTAATAATGCTAAATTGAGAGTAAAAATGAATTTACAAGATAAATTTAATTTAAGTATGCGTACCGGGTATTTAGAAGCATTTGAATATTTAACTATGCTAGTAGAAGAAGAATATAAAGCATCTATTGCTACGAATACGCAAAAAGAAGGATTTCTCTGGGGTAAGCTAAGCAAATTAGGTAGCAAGACAAAACCCACGGTTAAAGAATTTATAAACCAGCGGTACTTCAAAGACGGTCAAACATTATTAAATATTGCCGCTTTTTATGGCCACTTACATCTAGTAAAAAAGTTAGTCGAGCTTGGTGCTGATATAAATATGACTAATAAGGATGGTAAGACAGCGCTACATTGTGCAGTTCAAAATCGACAACAGGCCGTGTTTAATTGGCTTTTAGAAAATGGTGCTAACTATCAGACACAAGCCTCAAATGGTGAAACTATACTCTATTTTTTTGTTAAGAGACGTGAATATGATTTAGCAAGGCAGCTAATAGATAATATAGATCCAGAAGCCAGAAGTTCTTTTATTAATACAGCTAAGATAAACGGTGAATCCCCATTGCATATAGCAGCCGGAAAAGGATATCTCGAGCTGGTGAGTCTATTACTCAAGGAAGGCGCAAATAAAGATTCAACTTGCACATACTATTATAACAATGTTCATCCCAGTTGGGATGAAAGTGGTATCACCCCACTCCACTTGGCTGCTGAAGCTGGTCATTTAGCGGTTGTTGAATACTTGTTAGCAGCCGGCGCCGACATGAATAAAAAGACCTCTGAGCAAGAGAGTCCTATGTATGTCGCATTCCGGGGTAGACACAATGAGATAGTAAAGTGTTTATTGAGGGCAGGGGCTGATTTTTCCGATGTTTCTTGGCGGATATCTTTGAAGTATAAAATGTCACATGGTAGTACCAAGGTTCATGAGAGACTTCATGCGTTCACCGCATTGATAAAAGAGGTCATGCAAGAACAAAGGGAGATAATTGGAGCACAGCAACAGATAATTAAAGCACAAAACAAGCAGATTGAAGACTTGCAAAGCTCACCTCATGCTGCTGACTCCAGTCATAGTTCAAGACCTTTGCTCCAGGGTATTATTCGACCGTCTACACATAACAATAGCCAAAATAATAGCACCCCTCCCCAACATACCGAAACTAATGAAAAACGTACTACTAGTACTGTTAAACCTCGGTCACATTCACACTGATATCGGCACAGAAATATTGGATAAGCGCGAATTCAGGATTGCGCTCGACCTTGGCGCTAGATTTATATTATACTCACCTTAATCTTTAGCTTAAGCTGGCACAAACGTGAAAATAACAGTTAATTTATGACTTAGTCTCAAGTTTTGTGCAAGCTAACAGAATAGAATAAAAAGGATTCATGAATGCCAAGTGTTTGCCGGCGACATTTATTCATCATACTTATTTTGCTATCGCTCACGGCTTGCGATTCCACCTTTTGGGATTTGTCACCGCCGCCTAGGCCATCGCGTCTTGGTGTGGCAGCGGGTGCTGCAGGGGGTGCCGTGATTGGTGGTGCTGCAAGTGGGCCCCCTGGTTTTGTCGTGGGCGGTACCATGGGCGCGCTTTGGGGTGGTGTTGTAGGCAGTATTTTTGAACACCATTACACCCTGATTGATAAGCTCATCTATAATGGCGTACAAGTGGTAAGAGTCGGCGATGAAGTATTGCTAATACTGCCGTCTGATAAATTTTTCTATACTAATTCACCTAATTTGCGACCAAGTTATTACCCAGTGCTTAATATGGTGGCTGAGTTAATAAAGGGTACACCGAAGCTTGATGTCAAAGTGGCGGCGTTTACCGATAATGTCGGGTCATGGCGGCGCAATCTCTCATTAACCCGAGAGCAATCAGATCACATGGTGAAATATCTTTGGGCGGCGGGTGTAGACACACGGTTAATGGTTGCTGCAGGTTTTGGTGATATGGATCCTATCGCATCCAATTTTACTCAGTTTGGCCGTTATCAAAACCGTCGGGTAGAGATTACACTCAGAAAGATAGTGCCTAAAGTGTTGGTTTGATCATTATAACCAAGGTGAAAAATGTTTGCAGAAGAGTTAGAGCGAGTCAAACAAAGGAAGAATTTTTACCGGGATAATTACCGGAGATTTTTGTATGTATTAATGATATGCTTGATAATTATTGCGGCCTTACTGGCGGGTATTTTATCATTATGGACAATTTATAAAGTGCCGAGTTATTACGCTACCAGTACCGATGGCAAGCTTTGGCAAATTGAGCCTGCCAAATGGGGGGCGAGATTACCGGAGCCGGCGCAACAGGTGAGGTTTGAAAAAAAACAACAAGCACAATAATAAATAATGGCAGCGGTTAATCATTTACCATAACTAGTATGTAAGTCATGAGATTAGTCGTTATAACTATAAACAAGGTGATTAAAAATAAACACCTGACAATGCCCAAGCATGATTGAGGGATTTGGCAATGGCAGAAGCAGATAATGATGCATTAGCCTTAGTGCATTTGCGCAATGAATTTTATCGCGACAATTATCGCAAGGTGGTTGGTGTTCTATTGTTTGCCATCATTATCTTATTTATTCTCGCGGGCGCGCTGGTATATATGGTAACTCACCCGCCAACACCAAAATATTTTGCCACCGACCCGCAAGGGCGTTTGATTAGATTGCCACCACTTAATAAGCCAAATTTGTCAAAACCGGCGTTGTTACAATGGGCAAACATTGCTGCCGTGGCGGCGTTTTCGTATAACTTTGTGAATTATCGTCAGCAATTGCAGGCGGCATCAGAGTTTTTTACCAATTCCGGGTGGCGGGCCTTTATCAAGGCGCTTGATGAATCCAACAACTTGAATGCCGTGATTGCCAAAAAATTGGTGGTTTCCGCAGTCGCGCAGGGGGCACCCGTGATCTTGCAAGAGGGAATTATTGGCGGTCGCTATGCTTGGCGAGTACAAATGCCCCTATTGATTACATATCAAAGTGCTAACCAGTTAACTCAGCAACAGGTTGTGGTCACGATGTTGATTACTCGCATCTCAACCCTGGAATCGGCAAAAGGGATTGGGATCGCACAATTCGTCGTTTCCGGTGGCGGTGGTTTGAGTTAAACTCTGTTTAGTTAATAGGGTTGAATTGTCAATAAGCCCGAATAATAACGAGAAAAGTTGGCTGGGTTTATAACCAGCCGCAAAAAGTTAGGATAAGAATTAACAGCATGACGATTAAGATAAGACTTACAAGCATAATCAGATATAGCTGTAGCTGCGTCCTATTGGGGTTTGCAGGTGTAGCAACCGTTATGGCACAACAAGTCGATCAACAATCCAGTACCGAACAAATGTTAAGTCAGATTCGTCATCTGCAACAAACGGCAGCCAAGACCTCGACAGCAGAGTCCCAACATAAATTACAGACAGCGACTAAGTTAGCAAACGGCGGAACCATTGAATATGGCCCTGAGTCAATGACCGACGTGGGTGGTAAGCAAGGTGCAGGCCAAGGTTCACTATACCAAGGTAAGTTATATTCACACATGACTAAGAAACGCGGTGCAGGTGGTACTGGTGGCAAGACACCACCATTTCGAGCGCCGTTCCAATCAGCGCAACCGCACAGGACATCCGATGAACGGCAAGTTGATAAGCAGGCGTTTAAGGGAACAATTAATAACATTTTGCCGATGACACCGGATCAAATTCATCGCCTAAAACAATTGTATACGGCATCACAATATGCTGCAGCAGTACCTGCTGGGACACCGCCAAAACCAACCGCAACTTCCTTAAATGTGGATCTATCCCCCGGTGCCTCACCGCCAGCGATAAACCTGTCCGAGGGTGACATTACAGCACTGGTATTCCTTGATTCTACAGGGGCACCGTGGCCGATAGCGGCAATCGATAATGGTAATCCACAGTCATTTAATATCCAATGGAATAAAACCGATAATGTATTATTTGTACAATCTATCAAGGCCTTTGGTCACGGCAATTTGGCAGTACGACTTCGTAAACTTGGGCCGCCAGTCATGATTACCTTAATCACCAATACCTCGGTTGAGAATGGGGGCGGTGCGGTAGATTATCGTGTTGATATGCGTGTGCCAGGCTATGGTCCAAATGCTAAACCATTGCCAGTCAGTGGCCTTCCAGGGACAGCCAGTCCTCTATTGTTAAATGTCTTGGATGGTATCCCGCCAGATAATAGTAAGCGGCTTGTAGTAGCTAATGACGCTGGTCAAGCGTGGTTGGTAAATAATAAAGTCTACCTTAGAACACGCTATACGTTGCTATCTCCCGGCTGGTTAGCGACGATGTCCAGTGCTGATGGCACCAATGCCTATGAACTGCAAAAGACGCCATTATTGCTGATGTCGCAAAATGGCAAGGTCACAGAAATCAAAATAGAGGGATTTTGATTTATGGGAGTAAGAGCGCAAAACTTCAAAAACCTATTTGCTGATGCCAGAAGCCGCACAATAATTGTTATTACCCTGACAATCGTCTTTATTGGTATTGCGGCTGGAATATATATCTTCATGCGGGAAAGTGGTGGTCCGGGCACCAAGGCAGAATTGCAGGAAACCCCAGGTGGTATACAAGGTATTCCGGGAAGTTTTAATCCTTCAGAGCAATATGCCAAATTGCAAAAAAAGGCTAACCTTGAGCGGGCACAACAAGCCGAGAAATCAGGCGGCAGTGCGATTCCAACGATTATTCGCTATACCAAGCCTGGTGAAGGGCAAGCCGGAACGACACCGAGCGGTGCACCGTGGCAAGAAGGGCTGGGTTTCCAACAATTGGCGCAAACTCAAGGTCAAGGGGCACCCAAGGGCTTGGCGATTGAAGAAGTCAAACGTAGTAATTGTTCTGAAAAAGATTTAGCAGAAGCTAAAAAATTAGGGGCGACTGTTGAGGAATTACGTGAGGCAGGTTGTAGTGCCGATCAACTGCGTGCCGCAGGCTATAATACTGACCAATTACAAAAAGGCGGTTTCAGTGCCTGCGATCTATTAAGTGGCGGGCAAGGATTGCGTCCTGAGGCCTTGAAAAATGCTGGCTATAGTGCTGGTGAGTTGCGCGGTGTTGGCTTCAATGCCTGCCAATTGAAACGTGCTGGCTATAGTGCTAAGCAATTATGTAAGGCGGGTTTTACCCCTGAAGAATTAAAAGGTGTTGGATTTAGTGATAATCAAATCCGACAGGCATGTACTGGAATACAAGTTGCCGGTGTCCCAGTATTACCTAGTTATCCGGGTTTGCCATCAGGTGTGACCCCGGATTCATTAAGGGCGGCAGGGTGCTCGCCGGCTGCTCTTGAGCGAGATCGCAAACAAGGTGTGAGTGCTGAGGCGATAAGACGTTATGTTGGTTGTAATGCATCACAATTAAAGGCAGGCGGTTATACAGCGGCCCAACTTAGAAAGGCAGGCTTTACCGCGGGTGAATTGAGAGCGGCTGGATTTACACCTAAACAACTTAAAGCTGCTGGCTACACTGCTGGGGATATGTTGGCCGCTGGTTATACGCCGGATCAACTTAAAAAGGCTGGTTATTCGCCCGATCAAATTGCGAATGGCGAAGATCAAGTGAATGCCTTAGGTTTGCCAACAGGTGTTACGCCAGAGTTGCTCAAAAAGAGGGGCTGTGGTGTTGATGCGGTGAAGCAAGCCCGGGCAGAGGGTGTAAGTGCCACCGAGATGCGCAAAATTGGTTGTACTGCAGCACAATTAAAAGCGGGTGGATATACCGCTAAAGAATTGAAAGACGCTGGTTTCACGGCCGCTGAATTAAAGGCTGCCGGATTTACGGCTGCCCAGTTAAAGGCCGCTGGTTTTACTGCTAAACAGCTTAAGGATGCGGGTTTCACAGCAGCCGAATTAAAGGCTGCTGGATTTACAGCCAAACAATTAAAAGATGCCGGTTTTAGTGCGCAAGACCTCAAGGATGCGGGCTTTACTGCCGGAGAACTCAAGGACGCGGGCTTTAGTGCTGCCCAGTTAAAGGCCGCTGGTTTTACTGCTAAACAGCTCAAAGATGCGGGTTTTTCCGCCGCTGACTTAAAGGATGCCGGTTTTGGCGCCAATGCTTTGAAGAACGCAGGTTATACCGCAGAACAACTCAAGGATGCGGGTTATTCAGCACAACAACTTAAAAATGCGGGATTTAGCCCTGCCCAGTTAAAGACGGCCGGTTTTGATGCCAAAGCCCTCAAAGATGCCGGTTTCACGGCTGCACAGTTGAAAGACGCTGGTTATACGGCCAAGCAGCTCAAGGATGCTGGGTTTAATCCTGCTCAATTGCGCCGGGCAGGTTTTACCCCATCGCAACTCCGGGGCGCTGGTTTTACCTCTGATTAATTGGCCCAAGCTGGTATTACCCCGATTGGGGCAGCGCAACCGGCAGTTACTTCAACGCAAGGTCAGGCTCCTACGACGCAGGAAGCCCAAGAACAAAGACAAATCGCAGAGCAACAGTTACAACAAAAGGTACAAATCGCGCAAGCCAACATGATTACCCAGGCAGGGCAATTGTTTTCTGCCTGGAAACCGGTTACCCAAGCATATGAAGAAGGCGAAAAGCCCAAGACAGGGGAAAGCGCAGGTGGTGGTTCTGGTGGCACGGGCCAAGGCGGGTCAAGTGGTAGTAGTGGTAAAGCACCATTGATTCGGGCCGGTACTATCTATTTTGCTGTCTTAGATACGGCGGTTAATAGTGATCAACCGGGCCCTGTGATGGCAACCATCGTTGCCGGACGTTATAAGGGCGCGAAATTATTAGGTACCATGTCAACCTTTCCGCCCCATGGTAAAAAGGTGATGTTGACCTTCCAAACCATGACGGTCAAATGGCTACCAAGTAGTATTAGTGTCGATGCAGTGGCTATTGACCCTAATACTGCGCGCACTGCTTTATCGAGTAAAACTAATAACCATATTCTCTTAAAATATGGCACCTTGTTTGCGGCCTCTTTCCTTGAAGGCTATGGGCAGGCGTTCTTGCAGTCAGGGCAGCAAATTGTATCGACTGCATCATCAACGACCTCAAGTACACCTAATTTGAGTCCAGCAGGTAAGATTTATGTGGCCTTAGGTAATGTCGGTAATAAATTCGGTAGTGCACTGCAGCAGTTATATAATATGCCGCCAACAGTACAAGTATACCAAGGGACGGGATTAGGTATTTTATTTATGAGTGATGTAGCCGCACCTTCATAAGCGTTGTGCCCATCACATGATAGGGTATTATGAATATTGAGACTGAATTTAAAAGTTTCAAGGATGAGAGAGGTAAGAAGTAAGACTTACGAATAACGTAAAATAATAACAAATGTGCTATACATATTAATATATAGTGAGTATGCGCCAAAATGTATGTAGATATTAGGTAATTCACATGGCAGACGAAGAAATAAGACCCGCATCCGACGATGAATTCCATTTTTCAGAGGAAACAGCGGAAACCCAACAAAATGTTTTTGCCACACCGGCGGCGACCAAAGGTAGTCGTTTTGGCAAACTTAATATGCGTAATGTTTTTATTGCGATAGGGATTGTGGTATTACTTTTTGTGATCTACAAATTGGTTGGAGTATTCTTCGAAACGAGCTCCAATAAGGCGACCAAAAAAACTACAACAACCCAGCAGCAGGTACAAACAAAAAAAACAATCGAAACTAAGCAAGCCCAGACTAACCAACAAGAAGTCCAGCAGCCACAACTCCCAAGTAAGCAAATCCCTGGATTTAGTGAGCAAAGTGAACAAGAGCAAACTGTTCAGCAACCAAAAACTGAGCAGCAGATTCAAACCTTGCAAAATAGGGTAAATAACTTGTCAAACTCTGTATCACAGATGCAAGATTCGTTAAATACCATTGTTAATCAATTAAATACCATTACCCAAAAACTCTCGGAACAAGAAGAAAAGTTAGCAACCATGAAACGTCCGGTGGTGGTAAAGCGAAAAGTGCATCGGCCTAGAGCGGTAGTTAAACGGCCTAAAAAAGTCGTACCTAAAACTGTCTATCATATTCAAGCTATGATGCCAGGCAGGGCATGGCTAATCAGCTCTGATGGCTTTACGATTAATGTCACCACTGGTTCGTCAATTCCTGGATATGGCGTTGTTAGAGGCATTTATCCGACAAGAGGTGTCGTGACTACCAGTACAAATGCTATAATACGATATATGGGTTTATAATATTGGTAGTTAACTATGGTATTGAGTAATAATAGGCTGATAGCATATTTTACATTGTGCCTGGGATTGTTATTGTTAGCAGGTTGCCAAGGGAATGATCCTAATTTGCAAACGATGTTAATTAATTTGCAAAGTTCATATCCAAATCTTTGGCGTTTGCTTACAGCTACGGCTTATGTGGTGGGATTCTTTTTTATTTTACGTGCCATACATTATATGAAGGTGTATGGCGAAATGCGTACTATGATGGCGAGTAATGCGAGTGTTAAGACACCGGTTACTTTGATCATCGTAGGCTCGGCATTGATTTATGCTCCGACTGCGTTTCAGACGTTGATGATGACAACCTTTGGTAGCGCAAATGTAACGCCATTATCATATGCTGGTCATTACAGCGGCTGGAGTAATCAGGCAACCGTGGCATTATTGGGCTTAGTGCAGATTATCGGTTTAATCGCCTTCATTAGAGGGTGGATTTTTTTGGCCCGGGCTGGTGAACAAAGTTCGCAACCTGGGGCATTTGGAAAGGGAATGACCCATATTATTGGTGGCTTATTGGCGATTAATATTGTGGGTACATGGGATGTAATAAAGGCAACATTAGGTTATAGTTAATTTCTATCTGGGGAGGAAACAAAGGTGTATAAAACGCAGACAAAGGGCTCTTTAAGAATGTTGTATCTATCGCTATCGATGTTTTTGGTGACGCTACTTAGCATGATAGCTGAAACAGCGTTTGCTGGAACGATGACCATTGGCAGTGTTGCTGCAAATATCACTGACACCATGAGTAGTCTGGCAAAATTGATTACCGCGGGTTCTTACGTGGCAGGATTTGGTTTTGCTGTGGGCGCCATTCTAAAGTTTAAAGCGCACAAAGATAATCCAACTCAGATCCCAGTGGGCACGCCGATTGCATTAATATTTATTGCAGCGGCATTGATATTTTTACCAACAATCTTCGGTGTATCTGGCGTTACCATGTTTGGTTCAGGCGCCTCTACTGGTGGCACTGAGGGTGTTACATCATTTGCACATTAAAAGATGTATCAACTTGAGCTAAAAATTCAGCCTAATGCGTGGCGGGTATTTGCTGCGCGTAAGGCTGATCCGGCATTTGCCAAATTTAGCGAAAAGGTTTTTCGTCGCGATAATTACACATGCCAATTTTGTGGTTTCCAAGCCAAGGAATATCAAGAAGTAATTAATCGTGACCAAAATTATTATAATAATAAATTGCCAAATATGGTGACTGCTTGTTGCTTTTGCACACAGTGTTTCTTTTTGGACGCCGTTGGGGTGAGCTATGGTGGCGGTACATTAATCTATCTACCTGAAATTAGTCAGGCTAGCCTGAATAGTTTTTGTCATGTAATCTTCTGTGCTATTACCAATGACACGGGGTATCGATCAACGGCACAGTCGATTTATCGGAGCTTTAAGTTTCGCGCGCAAGTGGTTGAGGATCAGTTTGGTGAAGGGGCGAGTGATCCGGGGGTATTTTCCCAACTGCTTATTGATACGCAAAGTGATAATCTATCAATTATAAAAGATTTACTGACGAATGTAAGACTACTCCCATCAAGGGCGCGTTTTAAAACCCAAATTGAAACTTGGGCAGCAACTGCGCTTGAGGAATTGGGCTCTGAATTTTAGGACAGGGATATGGCTAGTATTATTGATCCAGTTTTAGATGCGGTTGATTCTTTTGTTGCCTGGTTGAGCTCATCACTCAAACAGACAATCGAATCTTATTGTGAACTTGAAACTGCGGATGATAAAACCACATTAGTTGCCCATGATGGTTCACTAATATCAGTGATTCGCATAGTTGGTGCCAAGGCCTTGTTAGGTGCCCCTGAATTTGAACGTCTACACGAGGGATTGAGTGTCAGTTTGCGCTCTGCCATGTCACGTCCTGGTCACGCCTTGCAAGTCTTGTTTAATTACGATCGTGAAGCGGTGGTTGACACTATACGAGATATCTTGGAGCCCGCCCAGGATACAGCACACCGTTTAAACTTAGAGTTAGATGACTTATTTAACGAACGGGTGCGTTACTTAAGTGGTTATTGTGCGCAAGAGAGTGTTTATTTTGTTTTATGGACACGGCCCAAGGTCCTTACCTCAGAGCAATTAAAAGGGGCTAATAAAGAAAAACAGAAATTCATTAAAGAAAAAAAGTTGCCTGCCTTTAAACGCACACAAAATGTTATCGCGCCATTCCCGGAGCTTCGCAATGCCCATGACTCATTTGTCCGTGGCACCCTAAATGATTTAAGTTCATTGGACATTGCGGCAGAATTAATAGCTATCCATGATGCCTGTCGCGCTATTCGTATGACCATCGACCCTAATTTTACTTCACGCGAATGGGAACCGGTGTTACCAGGCGATAAAATCAAACCGAAGCTTTATAAAAAATCGCGGGGTGAATTATCCGATTTACTTTGGCCTTCCTTGGCGCAACAATTATTACCACGTGATGCAGAGAATCTTGATTTAAAAACTGCACGCATCGGCGACAAGATTTATTCATCTGTGTTTATCGATTTATTTCCAAAAGAAATACGTAACTTCATCCATTTATTTCGTCGGGTATTGGCTGCTCGGATACCATGGCGGATCTCATTTTTTATTGAGAGTAGTGGCCTAGAGACTGTGCGCATGAAATCACTATTAGCTGCAATATTAAGCTTTTCTTCCGCGCAAAATCGGTTGATCAGTGATGCCTATAATCTCTTAAATTATATTCAATTAAATACCGATGATGCGGTCGTGAGATTGCGCGTAGCTGCATGTACCTGGGCCAACGAAGGCCAAATCGGATTACTGCGCACCCGTACTGCTGAACTTGCCAAGGCGATAGAGGGTTGGGGTTCGTGTAATGTTTCTGAGGTATCGGGCGATGCCTTTGCGGGTGTTGCATCTAGTATGCTGGCCGTGACTTCGCAAAGTGTCGCCAATCCATCGGTTGCGCCATTGTCAGATGTTCTCTACATGTTACCAGTGACGCGACCTGCATCCCCCTGGAAACGGGGGGCACAATTGTTTCGTACACCGGATGGTAAACCATGGCCATATCAACCCGGTTCTGCAGAACAAACCACTTGGATTGATTTAATGTATGCCAGACCTGGTTCGGGTAAATCAGTATTGTCTAATACCATAAATTTAGCCTTGTGCTTATCTGCAGGTATAAAACGATTACCGCGAATCGCTATTGTTGATATTGGCCCATCAAGTAGTGGTTTAATATCATTGTTAAAAGAGGCATTACCAAAAAATCAAAAACACTTGGCGGCTTATCATCGCTTACGGATGACGCCTGATTATTCGGTTAATCCTTTTGATACACAATTAGGTGCCCGCTTCCCAACACCACAAGAACGGGCATATTTAGTTAATTTCTTAACCTTATTGGCTACACCGGTAGGCTCGGATAAACCTTATGATGGTATTACAGACTTGGCCGGTTTGGTTGTTGATGAACTTTATAAAAATTTAGCGGATGACGGTAATCCCTATACTTATACCCCTGGTATTGAACCATTGATCGATGGCATCCTGGAAGAGATTGGTTTTGTTAAGGATCAACGAACAACATGGTGGGAAGTCACCGATGCATTATTTATTGCTGGTTTTAGTCATGAGGCTATGATGGCACAACGTTATGCCATGCCACTATTATCTGATGCAGCATCAATTTGCCGTACGGCAACGATTGAAGATTTATATGGTAAAATCATTGCCCCGACGGGAGAAACCATTATTAATGCCTTTGGTCGGATGATTTCTAGTGCAGTGCGCGAGTATCCTATTTTATCACGTGTTACCGTTTTTGATTTGGGTGAAGCGCGTATTGTGTCTTTAGATTTGGATGAAGTTGCTAAGAGTGGGGGTGATGCTGCAGATAGACAGACGGCAGTGATGTATATGTTGTCACGTTATATCTTGGCTCGTCATTATTATTTGACCGAGGAAAATCTCAGTGATTTCCCTGATACTTATCATGACTATCATAAGGCAAGGATAAAAGAGATTCGCGAAGATCCAAAGCGTTTGGTTTACGATGAATTCCACCGTACTGCAAAAGCAGAGGCTGTTCGTGAACAAGTGGTAATAGATATGCGTGAGGGTCGTAAGTGGAATGTACAGATTGCCTTGATTTCGCAATCAGTGGAGGACTTTGATCCAGTCATGATTGAGTTTGGTACCTCAATCTATATTATGGATGCAGGCCCACAAGCAGCAATTGAGAAAACCACACAAATCTTTGGCTTAAGTGAGACGGGTAAAACAGCACTCAGAACGCGTGTCCATGGTCCACAGGCAGGTGGTGCAACTTTCTTGGCGCAGTTTGCTACCAAATTTGGTATGAATACCCAGTTATTAACTTCAACCATTGGTCCAATTGAATTATGGGCATTTAGTACCACGGCCGAGGATGCCCACATCCGCAATCAATTATATAAGCGGCTCGGACCAGTTGAGACTCGACGTGTCTTGGCAACGATCTTCCCATCAGGTTCAGCTAAGCGTTATATTGAGCAACGGTTAAATCTCTTGAAGGAAGAAAAAGGCTTAATTGAAGAGGTTAAGCCAATGACCATCGTTGAAGAATTAATTGATGAGATTATCGAGGCTTATACTAAAGATCCAAATTTCAAGAGTCTGCCGGTGCGGTAGCATTTGTTGTGTTATAGTTAAATCTGTGGATATATTTTTTCTTCATTGCTCTTTAAACGCGCGTTCAAAGCTATCTTCTAGCGGTGTAAGGAAGTAAGAGAAGGCACTGCGCTTATCGGTAATAATCATGACTTGGACCGGCATCCCTGGATAAAGCGTAACATTTTTTATACGACTTAATTCATCCAAAGATATTAAAATGCGGGCCTTATAATAGACTTGGTTGGTTTTGTCATTAACATAAGTGTCTGCAGAGACTCTTTTGACAATACCATCTAGCGTCGGTGTTTTACGTCTTTTATAGGGGATTAGCTTAACCTTGGCCTTCAACCCAGGGTGAACCACGTCAATATCTAATGGATTTACTTCGGCTTCGATGACCAAGGCATCTTGACTGGGAATAATCTCTAAAATTTCTTCGCCTGGTTTAATGACACCACCAACCGTATGTTTCGTTAAACCTAGCACGATTCCTGACTGTGGTGCAGTGATCTTAGTACGTTTCAAAACGTCTTCTGCGGCTTTTTCACGTTCTAATACATCGGTTAAATTAGTATGCACTTCACGTAAGTCCTTTAAAATATCTTTACGTGTTTGGTCTTTTAGGGTAATAATTTGTTGCTTTGTCTCACCAATTTTTTGTAAGGCTTTGGCGATTTGTCCCAAATGCTCCCCGCGATTACCCGTTAATCTCGCTTTTTCACGTTGTAATGCCAATAATCTTGGTTTTTCTATTAATTTTCTTTTTTCTAAATAAGCCACGGCGGTAATCTCTTCTTCGATTAATTCTAATTGCCTATCTTCAGATTTAACTTGTGCCTGGAGACTATCTATTTCTTTGTAAAGTTGAGTTATCCGTTGTTGCAAAATTATTAATTGACCTTCGAGGGTTTTTTTATTGCTAATGAATAAGTCTTGTTGTACCAACATCATCTTTTTAACATTTGTATCTTGGCGTAAGTCCAGCAATCTTTGCGGCCATTTGATGGCATCAAGACCTTCTAATTCAGCCTGTAATCTTGCCTCAGAAGCCAGTAATTCGTTAGCCTGTGCACTTAATAAATCAAGTTTGGCTTTAGCTTGGGTATTATCAAGGACGATGAGTAAATCACCCTTGCGAACCTTGCTGCCATTTTCAATGAGTATGGATTTGATGATCCCTCCTTCCAAGTGCTCGATGGTTTTTCGCTCGCTTGCTACAATGACTTTACCTGGCGCGATAGCAGCACTCTCAAGCGGAAATAGAACGCTCCATAAGACGAAACTTCCGAAAAATATTAAGATCACAATAACCCCAAAGAAGACGACCTTCTTAATGGATGGTCCTTTGGATTTATTTGTATCTTTGCCCTGTTGCATTATGGTTTACCTTTGTCGCTTGTCAACTTGTAAGGTGTGGCCGCGTATGTCTGTTCATCTGTTTTTTTCGTGCGGGCAACTTCTTTTAAACTTTCCAGAATCTTATCCCGTGGCCCGACAAATTGAATCCGCCCTTCTTTAATCATTACAATCTCATCGACAACTTTTAGAATCGATTGCTTATGCGTAATTAAAATAACCGTAGCACCACGTGCCTTAAGGGCAAGCAAGGTAGTCACGAGGGCTTGCTCACCTTCAGCATCCAAATTGGAGTTTGGTTCGTCTAACACAATTAATTGTGGGTCTTGATAGAGTGCACGGGCAAATGCAATCCGTTGCCGTTGACCACCTGATAGAGTAAATCTTCCAACATCTATTTCGGAATCATAACCGTGTGGGAAATGTAAAATTATTTCATGGACAAAGGCAGCTTGTGCGGCTTTTATTACGGCGTGATCATCAATATCACCCATACGGGCTATATTCGACTTTATCGTACCACTAAAGAGTTCAATATCTTGTGGTAAATAGCCAACGTATTTGCCAAAATCAGTACGTTCCCAGGTATAAACATCGGCACCATCGAGTCGGACTTTACCCATGGTTGCTGGCCAGGCACCTGTGATCAGTCTGGCAAGTGTGGATTTCCCGGCACCCGAGGGACCAATTACTGCAACCATTGAACCTGCTTTGATATTCAAATTCACATTATTAATGATTGGCTTTTTGGTCCCCGGCGGTATATAAACAACTCCCTCGAGATTTAGTTCACCCTTGGGTTTAGGTAATTTAAGCTCTGTCGTTTTACGGGTCTCAGTCAAGAAATACTTATTTAATCGTTTATAAGCATCAAACGCTGCGATAATAAAACGCCATTGGCTTATGGATATTTCGACCGGTGCTAATGCTCGGCTGAGTAAAATAAATCCGGCTATCATTGCGCCTCCGGTGATGTGATGTTGCAGTACCAAGAATGCACCTGTACCTAGCATTAGAATTTGTAAAGTTAATCTAAAAAATTTAGATATAGCGACTATCATACCGGAACGCATACCTGCATATTGCTGCAAGCCCATGACTGGGGCATTATGTCGTTGCCAATGCTCAACAATATTTTGCATCATGCCCATGGCTTGAATGACTTCGGCATTACGTACAGTGGCATCAATATGCTTTTGGGCATTTATTGATTTAGCATTTGCCTCAGCAAGAAATTTACCTGTCAGCAATTGATTAATGATGGCTAAAGAAAAAAGGATAATCGCGCCCACTGTCGCGAGTATGCCTAAATAAGGTGAGATAAGATAAATCACAGAGAGATAGATTGGCACCCAGGGTGAATCAAACAATGCCACCACACCTTGGCCGCCAATGAATTGTCGTATAGAATTGATGTCGCGCAAGGCTTGGGTACCATACCCTTGGCCACTCAATAAGGAATCCGCGGTACGTGCTAAAGCCTCCGGCCCTAAGCGCCCGTCAAGCCAGCTGCTGATATAGGTTAGTATTCGGGTGCGTACCATTTCTAAAAGCCCGTAAACTGACAGTGCAACAACGGCAATGAGTGTAAGATAAATGAGGGTTTCATAACTATAACTTGCTAGCACACGGTCATATATCTGCAACATATATAGAGGTACAGTCAACATCAATATGTTGACGAAAAAGCTAAAAAAACCAATGAAATAAAACGCCTTCTTAGCGTCGGTAATAATGGATTTTATATATTTACTGGTTTTTTTAGCCATAGTTGCTGCTAACTCGTCTCGATTTAAAAAAATGCTTATCCGATGCTATTGCTGTCCGATATTTGCTCTAATAAATTGAAAAATAGTGTAAATTTTTGTATTGCACTATCTATAACTATAGTACAAATCTTCGATTTAAGATGATTTGTCATTTGTGAGTAAAAAAAATACTTACTTTGCTAGGGTTTTATGTATAAAATATAACTATACCAAATTTAACCTCTGAACTTTGGAGATAATCTATGCCCCGCATCACACAAACAGTGTTGGATATCTTAATTAATAGGTTAGTCAAAGATGTACCAACTGATTTCGGCGCTAGTATTCTACAATATATACAAAAAAATCAATTAGCTTTACAAGAAGGCTCAGAAGCAAGTGAAGAAGAGATATTGCACACTGTGGCAAAATATAATATTGCTGCAATCTTGAAATTAGATGGCTATTCAACGTTCGTTTTGCCCCAGCTTGGATATTCTAATTATATAGTTGATATAGATTTCTCAGCTTGTGATATGGACCTAGTGAGTTATGTAAAAGAGTCTCGGTTAGATTCCGAGCTACTTACTGATGTCATCTTTTTGATGAATTCTGGTAGATTACAATTGACCGATAAACAGTATGAACAGATATTTTCACTTCTACCGAACGATAGTTTAAGAATAATTTATGCTAGTCTATCTGATGGGCATACACAAAAATCTAAACTCTCTCATCTACTTGAAGCTAAAAAAGCCGCTAACGAAGAAAAATCAATTAACTCATCTCATCACAGAAAGCGAAAAACTCGTCGTGTGGATACAAGCTCGAAAAGACAGGATGCAGGCGAGAATGAAAGACAGTGGCAACAATTACGCAAGTTAACACAAAGATCATCTTCGCAGATGCCGGAACAAAAGATACGGCATATTGGTGTTAGAAAGAGTAAGTCTTAAAAAACATATAAGCTAGATCCTACTACACTGTAATATGTATAATTACCATTTTGGTAAATGCCGCATCGAATAATTTGAGAATCCCTACCCTGATCCATCATCGCAGCTATACTTATAATAGTAATTTAGATTTATTGCCAATCTCGGGATGTGTGGGATAGCTTATGAAATTGGAAACATTCCAATACTTCAGGTCAACAGGGTGGTCAGTAGATAACTTTCCAATGCTTGATTCAGATCAAACATTAATAATCGCATTCGCGTCACCAGAGTTTATACATAATCCTAAACCTATAATCGAATTAACTAAACAATACCCCAAATCAAAAATAATAGGCTGTTCAAGTGCCGGTGAGATAGCTGGATCTGTAATTTATGATAGTAGCGTCTCGGTAGCAATCATGCGCTTTGAAAAGACGTCTATCCAGCTTGTTAAATCAGAAATTCATACGATGGATGATTCATTCATTACGGGTAAAAACATTGCTGAACAATTAGCTGCAGAAGATCTACGCGGGATTTTTGTATTATCTGATGGTTTAAATGTTAATGGCTCTGAGTTAGTAAGAGGTTTAAATAAAGTCAAAATAAAAGATACCGTTATTACAGGCGGATTAGCAGGAGATGGCAAAGACTTTAAAAAGACATGGATAATTTATAACGGTGAAATAAGTACCAATTGTGTAGTGGCGATAGGATTTTATGGCCCTAGTGTGCAAATAGGGCATGCATCTAAAGGAGGTTGGGATACTTTTGGGCTTGAACGTCGAATTACTCGCTCAAAAGACAATATTTTATATGAGTTAGATGATAAACCGGCATTAGTGCTTTATAAAGAATATCTCGGCGAAAGAGCAGCTGAATTGCCAGCAACAGGATTGCTATATCCATTGGCAATTCGAAAGGACACAAAAGACAACAAAGCGCTTGTCCGTACAATTTTAGCCGTTGATGAAGCACAGAATGCATTAATCTTTGCTGGGAATATGCCAACTGGTTATTTGGCTAAATTAATGAGGGCAAATTTAAATAGATTGGTTGCGAGTGCTAATGAGGCTGGTGGGCTTGCAGTGAATAGATTAATCAATGCAGAAGATAATAATCGAAGGGACTCAGTACTAGCAATTGCAATAAGCTGTGTTGGGCGTAGATTGTTAATGGGTGAAAGAACAGAAGAAGAGGTTGAGTCTTTATTGGAGTCACTACCACCTAAAACTAAACAAATAGGCTTTTATTCATATGGCGAAATATCTCCGTATACAACAGGGGCCTGTGATTTACATAATCAAACAATGACACTCACACTCATTACTGAGGATTTAAAATGAAGTTGCATAGTCTACTTTGTCGTCAACTAAAGCATTCAGGATTAAAGGTAACTACATTGCCAAATGATTTTAATAGTTGGCAAGAATTCATTCAGCATATCAATACTGTTTACAATGAAGCAGATCAGGAACGAGAATTGATAGAGCGATCAATGGATATATCATCGCGAGAATTTATGGAATTAAATAGTAAATTGGAAGATGCTGAAAAGATAGCGGGTCTAGGATATTGGCAATATGATAGTGAAGCTAATTGGGTATTTTTGTCGAGGATTCTACGTGAGTTACTTAGATTAACGCCAGATATCAAGATTAATGATTACAAGTCATTTATGGCACTGGTGCATCCGGCAGATCGAAAAATGATAGCCAGCATGATAACACGGACAATAAACGCTGGAAAAGAGTTCAAAACAGAGGCTAGATTATTGGCACAGAATAAATATTATTGGTTTTATCTGGCTGGTGCCATATTGGATAGTAATAATAATGGGCGAAAGCAAATGTCAGGGATCATGATGAATATTGACACAAGGAAAAAAAGTGAAGCAAAGATTGCTAAATTACAAGCTGAATTAATCGTGACAGCAAGAGAAATTGGTATGTCTGATGTTGCCACCTTTATCTTACATAATGTTGGAAATATCTTAAATAGTGTGAATGTCTCGGTAAATATCATAGAAGAAGAGTTACACGGGATCTATTATCAAAGGCTATTTGAAATAAATAAAATACTAGAACAAAATATATCTAACTTAACAAATTATTTTCTGTATGATGAAAAAGGAAAAATGACACCAATCTACTTAAATAAGTTAATTACCATACTTTCAAAAAAACATAAGACACTTTATAAAGAAATAGCAAGTTTGACAAAGAAACTGCAGCATATAAATGAAATAATGACTACACAAACAAGCTTCGGGAGACAAGCGAGTTATTATGATAAAATTAATATACCGGAAATTATTGATGATGCATTAAAGCTCACTACTTCGAATGATATCACATTACAAGGGATCGTAGTTAACAAAAAATTTTATAAAGACTTATTGATAAATGCTGATAAAGTAAAGGTATTACAAATTCTAGTAAATCTTATCCAGAATGCAAAGGAATCGCTAAACCAAGTTCGAGGCAAAAATAAAGTCAAAGAAATTAATATTTACTTTAATAAGAACATTAAGACAAATAGTGCGCAGATTATAGTTGAAGATAATGGTGTCGGTATTGCCAAAAACAAGTTAACAACTATATTTTCACTGGGATACAGTACAAAGAAATATAGTAGAGGGATTGGGTTGCATAGTAGTGCCATAGCTGCGAGAGAAATGAATGGAAAACTTCGTGTTGAAAGTGAAGGCCTGGGAAAAGGTGCCAAGTTTATTTTGACTTTACCTTTAAAAACAGTAACTAGATTAGGTCAGCAACATGCATGATGAAAATGAAGTACAAATATTGATTATTGATGATAACCCATCAGTGCACAAAGACTTTGAGAAAATACTATGCGAAGCTAAGATTAGTAAATCATTTTTAGCTATTGATGAAAAATTATTTGGTAAACAAACTAAAGCAATGAAGGAATATATACCAAGTTACAAGCTTAGTTCGGCGTTCCAAGGTGAAGAGGTAGTTGAAATAATTAATCAGGCACGAGCTAAAAATACACGCTATGCGATGGCCTTTGTTGATATTAGAATGCCGCCAGGTTGGGATGGTGTTGAAACAATCAAACATATGTGGGAGCTTGATCCTGATATACAAGTTGTAATTTGTACTGCTTACTCAGACTATACATGGGAAGAAACCATCGAGGAACTTGGTACCGGTGATAAACTATTAATATTGAAAAAACCATTCGATAATGTCGTAGTAAGGCAGTTGGCGTTTGTGATGACGCGCAAATGGCAATTACTTCAGGAAAATAAACAGTATATAAATAACTTAGAAAAAACAGTTCAGTCCAGAACGCAGTCATTACAACAGTCATTATCTACGATGTATGCGACATTTGAATCGACTGCTGATGGCATTATTGTAATTTCTAATGACGGGAAAATTAAAGATTATAATCACAAATTTACTACCATGTGGGAGATATCTGAAAACATAATACAAGCTATAAGTTGTCATGACTTATTAAATTACATCTTATCTAAGCTTAAGACTAATGATAGATTTGGCAAGGTTATTCAGGAAATAGAAGAGGATGCAAGCAAAATAGTTTCAGATCAAATAGCATTAAAGAATGATAAAATATTTGAGTATTATACCCAGCCGCAAAAAATCAAAAATATTATTATAGGTCGAGTATGGAGTTTTAGTGACATAACGAAACGTGTTCTCTTACAGAAACAATTGGAATATGAAGCAACACATGACCTTATGACGGGTCTGCCTAATAGAATACTATTGATCGATCGCATTAACAAGGCAATTCAAAATAGTAGACGCAGCCATAAGCTATTTGCTGTGTTGTATTTTGACCTAGATCGTTTTAAATTTGTAAATGATTATTTAACACATGAGGCAGGGGACAAAGTAATTGTTGAAATTGCTAACAGACTCAAATCAAATTTGAGAGCAAAAGATACACTTGCTCGATTGGGTGGTGATGAATACATTGTGGTTATAGAAGACTTACAAAATTTAAATTATGTTATTAAAATTGCAAATAAATTATTACATGCTATTAGTATACCTATTAAAATCTTTGGTCATAAGATTACAATCACCTCAAGCTTAGGAATAGCAAGTTATCCTCAAGATGGGAAAAATCATGAAGAGATAATACGTAATGCAGATATAGCCATGTATTATGCTAAAAGTATATCCTTAGATACATTTAAATTATATGACGATATTAAAGATAAAAAACAAAGAATTTGGCATTTTGATTTGGAATCTGATATGCGCCAGGCCATTACGAAAAATCAGTTGTTATTATGTTTTCAACCACAAGTAAACTTAAATAATGGCAAGGTCATTGCGTTAGAGGCACTTATCAGATGGCGACATCCCAAAAGAGGGATATTAATGCCAGATGAGTTTGTGCCAATAGCCGAGAACATTGGCCTAATGAAATTCATTGGCAAATGGGTATTGCAAAACGCATGTGAATTAGCTATTTCTCTACGCGATAAAGGTTTGTCTGAGATAGTTATCGGGGTTAATATTTCGAGTTCTCAAGCAAATGCCGATAATTTTGTCAGTACGGTACTTTCCATTCTAAAGGCTAAAAAAATACAACCAAAACAGTTAGAATTAGAATTAACAGAGAATATGATTATTAATAATATCAATGTTATTGATAAACTAGAGAAATTATATAATTTAGGTATACGACTCGCATTTGATGATTTTGGCACCGCTCACTCTAGCTTGACTAACCTTAGAATTGTTAAAGTTAATAAGTTAAAAATTGACAAGTCATTTGTTAGGAACATTGGTGTAAATCAGCAAGATGAATCAATAATACAAGCGATCCTTTCAATGGCTAAGAGTTTCAATTTAGAAGTGGTTGCAGAAGGTATAGAAACGAAAAAGCAGGCACAATTTTTAATAGAACTGGGATGTCAATATGGACAAGGATTTTACTTTAGTAAGCCTTTAGATAAAGATGCCATTATAAAATACTTGAAAAAAAAATTGGAATATCACGAATATAGTTAGCCAAGATTGTAAAATTATAATCAATTTTCCATATGGATTTAAGCGACTTATAAATATTCATTTGGCAAATTTTTTCTAAACGGTGTCAAGATTGCCAAAACAATCGCCACAATAAACAAGGCTGGGATATCACCTATCAAGCTCGCGTGTTCACTCGGATCAACCAAGACTTGAATCAACATAATACTTGCATGTAGGATAGATTAAATAATTATAGTCGAATTGAATATAGATGGATGCTGGAATACATTGCTATCGTGTAACTAGCGCTATACATGTTGCTTAAATATTTGCGAAATGATCATGTTTTGATCTATAATAATGGCATAGTAGATGAATTATATATAGTCTTAGGAGAATAAAATGGGCTCTAAACCAAATCCCCGTTTAGAGAAGATTGTGAATCGCATCTGTGATAGGCGTAATTTAGATAGATACACAAAGGAAGCTCAAAAGACTGATGCATTTATGGCCGCCAAGACTCCGTCTGATAAAACAAAGGTTATAATCCAATCCCTATATAATCGTGTCAAGCGCGAGCTTTGGTATGATGGCTACACTCTCGATGATGTCATTAAGTACGATAGTTTAAAACGAAAGTTTGAGTCGAGTGGACGTTTAAGAGCTGTCTTAAGCTATCATCAGCGACAGACAAAAGCTAGCGAAACCTCTGGCGCCCGTTCGTCTGACACTTCACTCGAATCAATTGCACGTAGCGTATTTGGTAAACGTAATGCGTTATGGAACCAAGCAACGTCGGAAGGTAAAGAGGTACATGAAAAATTATTAAGGTTTGTGTTGCTTGTTCGTCAAGAGTTCAAATCGCAAGGCCATAGTCTACGTGAACTATTTAAGGAAGAAAATAAAGCGCTTTTGGATCGCTACTTTACCTCTGGTCGTTTGGGTTTAGCATTATCGATATATCAACGTTTATTCTTAGGTGAGCAGCCACCTGAGCAAAAACCACAGTCAGATCGTGACAACGTATATAGAAAAGAGGCTGTTAAGTTGGCTAGGGATGCTGCCAGTGGTGAAGGATTGATGACCAAGATAGGCGCGAAAGGTTTAACGCCCGATGAGGCTAGACGTAGGGCAAAACAAGTCATGTTTAAAGAACACCCCGATAGAAATCCCGAAGGAAATAAAGAACGCTACAATGTCGCGGCAAAATTAAAACTTTTTATAGAACAAGGTGTATTCAAACCATATAAAGAAGAACTTGAGAGAGTACGTGCCGCAGGTAACAAGCCTCGTAGGATGGGGAGAACCTAGGGCAGTGTCTCGAATGGTGTTGGAGTCTACCAAAATCATAAGCTAAGTTAGAAAGGTATGAAGGCATTAGCCCAGTAGGTCTCTAAAATACATACTTGCTTCGTAACTATTCAGCAAATTAGGCGAACGCCCATATTTTGGCGCTTTTTGGTGAAAAATCTCTTCAAAATGCTCATGTACTCTTATGTACACTGCGCTTTTTCATCGATTTTTCACCAAAAATCATCCAAAATCTGAGCGTTCTTAGTCCGTTCAAGATTTTGGTGAATAGATATCTTGCTTCTAGATATTGTTCACCATCCGGAATTGATCAAGGATTCCTGGGATAAATGGATTAATCTCATTTTGTGCCAGTAATTGATATTTCGCCTGATTGCCACCAACATCAAAGATTAACATATATTTTCGCGGATCATTGCTTGGTATTAAATGTGATTTAGCGATTAGATAAAATAATCCCCATGGCCCTTTTTCAATATCTTTGACATGTTTACCATTTATGGTATTGATGGCCAAGACAGTTTTATTACTATGCTTCATGTCTGGCCAATTAAATTGCGTTAAATTACTCGTGCCTTGCTTATCAACCAGGGTTTGACCATTGATATCAAAATGGATGCTCTTTATGATGGGTTCCATTGCCAGTGCTTGTAAACTGAATTTCACATCAAAATTAGCGGAATCATTTGGGAAAAACATTTGTTTGATAATTTGTGCCCGTTCAAGTAATTCAATAATGTTCATTGAAGATGATAGACTTTCACCATCAATAGTTTGCCACTGCCAGTCACTTGCTTGGGTGTTAATAAAGGCCTTTAGATACCGAGCATAGAAATTATCTAGTATGCCATGAGGACTAAAAAAGTTAATAAAATCTTTTAAATTAGCCTGCTTTGTACTGTCACTATATAAAGGATAACGATCCTTTAATTTATCATTATAAAAGTTAGTGATATCAGCTTGCCATTGCTGATTGACATATTCACGTGTATTTTTCATTAATAATTGCCAACTACGATTAGCAAGTATATTTAACCAGCTATTCACGGGGTCAGGGGTATTATTCGTGAGTGATAATAATTGAGTAATTGGATCAGCTTTCTTCGGATGTTTGAAGCGTAACTGCGTAACTTGGAATGCTGCCTGTTTTGGATCTGTTGCTTGATCAATCGCACCTAAATATTGTTGCAAGTTGATAATAGCATTATTAATATCTAACAACTTTTGTGATGGCTGTTCAGTATTTTGATTAAATAGTTGATGTACCCCTTTAAGTTGACTACTTATTTTTGCTTTGATGGCATATAAGATTGTGTTATTCAAATTGCCTAGTTGTTTTTGCGATTGCGCAGCAATTGTCAATAGTTTTTGTGGCGCAGTATTTTGATTGATGCTTTTAAGAGCCATTAATAAGTTGTTATCATCTGCAGCAGCATTAGTTAATTGCAGTAATTTTTGTAAATTATCAATATTATTGATGGTTAATTTTCTCATATATAAAGCCCACCAATTTGCGTAGTCATTAAAATACATATTAATAACATCATTTGCGATTTGCTGATAAGCCGCATTTGGTAAAGGGTCACTGCCTAACACCCATTGTTCTTGCTTTGCTAACTGCGGCAGCTGCTGGATCTCTTTTAAGAATATTTTTTGAAAACCACCGATGGTATAAAAATATGGGATTTGTAACGGATTGTCTTGTTCACTTTTAGTTTGTATATTTGCAATCTGACTGTAGATAGTAATATCTTGCTGCGTCGTATTCATTGCCGCGTCTTTAAATATCAAATAAATGAGCATTGAATCTGGATAGGTATTTAAGTTTTTTCGTACATGTGCAATAGCATTTTGATTTAATTTGATTGGCTTAGAGATTGTATTCAGTGCCGCATTCAATAAGGTTTGAAATTGCTTAACCTGCTGAGGATTGTTACCGATATTTAATTGCTTTTGCGTATGTAGCCAGTTAAGTATGTAAAGAGGTTCAAGGTGTTTATGATCCCCTAACATCAAGTATGCCTTTAACGCTGAGTATTGTTGACTAGCTGTTTGTCGCGGATTATTCAAATCATGTTCTAATGTTACACGTATCCGGGGCAATAGATATGTTTGTAGTGCATGCTTATAGGTCTTGAAGACCTTATTCTTTAAAAAATAAGACTCAGGTAAGAAGATATTAGCAAATAGTGAGGTATTGCTTTTATCAAATTTTTCGGCTGCTTCCGCTAATAGATTTAAGGCAGTGAGTGTTGGGCGAATATCTTGACTGGATGCTTTGATTTTTTGTGCAGCTGCACGGTAGGCAGTCAAATCAGTCATACCTTGTTGCACAATTGTCATTTTCTTTTGGTAAACAGAATATGAGTAAAAAGTCACGCTGATGACAATTACCAAGCTAATCGCTATAGCAGTGATAGATTGCCAATGACTTAATCTCTTTAGCAATTTTCTAGTATGACGCTTTTTATCGGGTTGTCTTTGTTTGGTTTGAGGTTTGACCCCAGCCAATAATTCTCGTATGAAATAGGATTTTTGTCTACGAGGTGTACGAGTAATACGGTTAGAATTAGATATGATATTGCTAAAGATATCTGCAAGGGCATCAATATTGCTACCAGGTTGCATGCTGCTAGTAAAATATATGCCTACTGGTTTAATCAATTCACAATAGGTGGTTTTCTCTACAAAATCATGGACAAGGTAAAGTAGTTTTTCTTTAAGTGCATGTAATTGTATTGGAAATTCAAATATGTCATAACGCTTTTGGATATTATGTTCTTCGTGTAGACGGCGTAGTAAGTTTTTATTTATTTCATCAACTAATAAATCAAATCGCAATTGGAAACGATCGGTAATGGATTGCTCTGAGTAGGTATTTTTATCATTATTCGCTGTCACTTCCTGTAATGGAAAACCGAGGATGCATTCACGTTCTTCACTGAGGATGTTATTAAAATATGCTTCAAAACCGGTAATTAAGTCTGCCTTGGCAATAATGAGGGTAAAAGGCAAGACTTGCTTTAACTGTTGACTTAGCTCAGTAATGGTTTGTTTTAAAGGCTTAAAGGCCGCAGTGAGTTGCTCTGGATTTTGTCCAACTATAGTTTCGCTACTGACGACCAATATGATTTTGGCAAGCTTAAGTCGACGCTGCTTTTTTATAAATTTGATGAGGTATGACCAGAGTTCGCTATGGGAGAAGAAAGAATCTGGTTTATAAAAATGGCTAGGGGGATCTAAATAGATCCCATTTTCAGTAAACCACCAATGACAATATCCCTGCCTATTTGTGCCAGCATTAGAATGCATAGCTGTATGTTCATAAGTCCCATGCTTGTGTTGCGGCGTGAGTAAGGGGTTCTTTTGTTTATTTGAAAAGGCAGGGATAATGGTATTAAATTCAAGTCCTGAATGAGACAATAACTGAGTTTTTCCGCATTGGGGCAAACCTAGCAAAAGATACACAGGGAAGCATTTTTGTTTTTGTTTTATATATTTTGCGACAGCTTCACACTGTTTTTTTAAAACCAATAATTCTTCGCTTATTGATTCTTTGTTGGTGAATGTCTTATTCATGTTTGTAGGCTGATATTAATATAATGCAACAACGATTGTATGTTTTGAGTTCGCAGATCAAAAATTATATTTGTAGTAATTGAGACAATAATTATCATGATGACCGCAGCTACTGCAACCTTCCAAATTACTAATGGTGATGATAATAATTGATTAAAGCTTGATTTGACGAGTTCTGAATTTGATCCTAATAGTGCAGGTTTTTGATCAAGACTATGCATTCGAATTGTTTGATACAGCTCATCAATAATGTGATCTAATTCTTCTTTTTCATAGTTTGGAAGGCGATATTTTCCTTTATGGCCAGAACGCAAGGAGATATACATTAATTCAAGTAGATGAATATGATGTCTTGGATCACGTGACAAACGTTCAAGGATTTGAAAAAATTTTTCATCGCTATTATCTGCTTTTTGAAACGTATTTAACAATTGTTGATCGTGCCAACCAATCACTTTGCCCCAGAGACTCTGTGCAATTGTCTCATCTAATACGGCACATAATATGTAGCGAGCAATCAATATTGTTTCAAGCCGGTAATCATAATGTTCAGCATGGCTAACAAAGGCTTTGATCTCATGTGTTAACCGCTGATAGAGTTTATTTAATTCATGATAATCTTGGGTTTGACGTAGACGATTATTTAATGCCAACAATGGTGTGGCACAAGAGATCAATGGATTGATGCTATTATTGACGGCAAATAATGAAGAGCGATAATAAGAATTGTTATCTAAATTGGCCTCGGTGGTCGATGCAATATTAGCCTCATTAGAACCGATGAGGAAGTCATCAGGCATTGTAAAGTCAGTTATAATCGTTTGTTTTACTGTCATATTTTATTTCTTGAAGAAACGCCTTAGTTCGGTAAATACATGTTGCATCAATTCATTATTCAGTTTCGCATCTGCGATGGGTCGACCTTGTTTGTTATCAATCTGGTATAGCCCTGAATCATAAATTGTCACAATCCTCTTAGGTTCTACTATACCAAATTCATTGTAACTGCCAACTATTAGATACGGCCTTGGCTGATTGTTAAACAATCCCTGGCCAATACTATAATCTATACTTGGATTATGACAGCCTAATAGCCTATGAATCAAGGTTGGCACAATATCATAATGGCTAGTTTGATATTTTATCACACGAGATGGTTTATTTGGCCAATAAATGATGAGCGGTGTGCCTAGTTGGTAACGGGTGAAATTAGTCGCGTGGCCCCAGTAGCCTAAGTGATTATCATCAAATTCTTGACCATGATCGCCAGTGATGACAACCACCGTGTTAGCCATTAACTGCCGTTGGCGCAGACTTTGAAATATTTGTTTTAATTGCCCATCGATAAAGGTCAAGGCGTTCTTATATCGGTTTATATAAAGCTCTGGTCGCTTGATCCCAGTAAGCGGGATACGGTTACAGGATTTGATAACCGGCTTTAATGGGCCTTTGGCACTTGGTACATTACAAAAACTGTGGCTGGCATCGTAGAATAAAAAGCCAAAAAACGGCTGTGGTTTGATAATGGCATGGCTGATAAACCTGATAAAGGCTTGGGTGATATAGCGATCGCGTTGTTCGGGATTGTCTCCGGGGGTTTTTACCGTTAAATTCTTAATACTAGCGAAGACCGTTTTATTAAAGGCCGGCGCCTTTAATTCAGCGCTGGCGAAAATCCCCATCTGATAGTGCTGTTGTTGTAATATTTGCATGAATACTGGGGGACGTTGCTGTTTTTCCATTGCGGTCCAATAGGTGGGTGATAGGGCATAGAATAATGAGAATATGCCTGTTCGAGTAGCGTTGCCGCCACTAAAATGATTATCAAATTGTAGGCTTTGTTGACTAAATTGATAAAGGTTGGGCATGATTGTCGGCGTGACGGTATCAAACCGCCAGGTATCGATCACAATCCATACCAAATTATAAGGCTTTACCCTTGGTTGGCATTGCATAGGATGGATGGGATAATTCAAATTTGCGCTATATTGTTCTGGTTGTAAGAAAAATCCTTGACTGTATTTTTGTAATGCAATGAGTGCATCTTTGCCCGGCATCACGGCGGCTAATACAGTGTTATAAAAAGGTAGGAACCTCGCTGCAGTTAATATCGTTCGAAAGAGTAATTGACCACTACTAAAGACAATAAATAGGAGCGATAGATAAAAACATAGTCCCAAGATGGTCGCCACCCATATGCCATAGCCAGGAAGGAATTTGCGTTTTGTTAGTCGCCAGACTTGTAGCGCTATAAAAATTTCAAGCAAGATAAAGATCAAAAATAAGATTGAAATTATTAGATATTCAATAAAACTCAGACTAAAGATTTGAGTGGCTTCACCACTAAAAATCATATGTAGAATTACACCGTTTAGATGAAAGCGAAATTGACGAAACACAAATGAATCGACCAAGAGGTAAATGACACTTAGGCTTGCTAACAAGGTTGCGATACTAATAACGGCATATCGGCGCGGCCAGACGAGGATAAGTGGCACGATAATGATGCCTGGTAGGATTGCAAGTAAGGCAAAATGACCAAGATAAGAAAACACAATAAAGGTGATAATAATGAATTTGCCATAGAGATATAAATTCGCGACGGCAAATGGGTTTATAACCAATAAATAATTGATACCGATAAGATAATAAAGAATTGTGTTAGCAAAACAAAACCAACCAAACCATCGCAATAAAAGACTGCGCTGGGATTGCTTCTGGCTGTATGTCATTTGCTTCATGTGGGCTTGGAAGTGAAGTGTTTAATCCCTTTGGCACCAATGTCATGACGAAAAAATGCCCCCGGCCAGTGTATCTTTGCTACTGCGTCATAGGCAAGTTGTTGTGCTTGTGATAAAGCGGGCGCAAGTGCTGTAACGCACAAAACTCTTCCCCCTGCTGTTACCACCGTATCATCTTGTAGCTTAGTGCCGGCATGAAATACTTTAGCGTCCTTAATAGCAATATTATCGAGCCCTGAAATATGATCGCCTTTGGTATAGCCACCGGGATATCCCTTGGCGGCCATAACCACACCGAGGGCGGTATCGGATAGCCATTCAATCCTGGCTTGGTTAAGCGTACCATTCAATGCCTGCTGGCATAATTCGACAAGATCAGACTTAAGTCGAGGTAGAATGACTTGGGTCTCAGGGTCGCCAAAACGACAATTGAATTCTAATACCTTAGGTTTACCGCTTGGGGAGATCATCAAGCCGGCATATAAGAAACCCGTAAATGGACAATGTTCTTCTGCAAGGCCGCGGACAGTCGGTTCCATGATTTGCTGCATAATGACTTGCTCGAGCTTGGCATCCACAATAGGGGCCGGTGAGTAAGCGCCCATGCCACCGGTGTTGGGCCCTTGATCATTATCATCACGGGCCTTGTGATCCTGGGCCGTGGCCAGAGGTAAGATATGTTGACCATCGACTAAGGCAATAAAACTCGCTTCTTCGCCGCTTAAGAATTCTTCGATTACAATTCGTTGACCCGCTGTGCCAAAGCGCTTTTGTTGTAGCATTGAATCGATTGCCTCAACGGCTTCATTAAGATCCTGGGCAATCACAACACCTTTACCACCAGCCAAACCATCGGCCTTGATGACAATAGGGAAGTTTTGCTGGCGTACATATTCTTTTGCAGCGTCTGCATTGCTAAAATTTTGATAGTGTGCAGTTGGGATTTGATACTTAATCATAAAGTCTTTACTAAATGCCTTGGAAGCTTCAATTTGTGCTGCGGCTTGAGATGGACCTAAACAGGCGAGACCAGCTTTGGTAAAGGCATCGACAATCCCTGCTGCAAGTGGTGCCTCAGGCCCTACTATGGTGAAGTTGATAGCATACTCTTTGGCAAATTTTATTAATTCGCCAAACGCCATGGGTTCGATATCAATATTTGTTGTTTTGCTTTCGCTAGCGGTCCCAGGGTTACCTGGTGCGACGAAGATTTGCTTTACCTTGTCAGATTGACTTAGCTTCCATGCTAATGCATGTTCACGACCGCCGCTGCCTATGACGAGTATATTCATAGTGTTACCTGTTTGTAATGTTGAGTATCTGCTAATTAAGAGACCCCCTCACCCTCCCCTCTCCCCCAAGGGGGAGAGGGGACAGAGGTAGAACCCCCAAATGCTTAGATTTGTTGCAAGGCAAAACATGTTTGCAAAGCTAACCATGTATGCAAGGCCAACCATGTTTGAAGGTCAATTATTCTTTTATCTGCTCTCCCCGAAGGGGAGAGCACCCCCAGTTCCCTCTCCCCCTTGGGGGAGAGGGGGAGGGTGAGGGGGTTTCTAATCCCCCCCGAAACTTCAAACTCTTTTAACTAAATCAATTAATGTCTAAAATGTCGCACACCTGTAAACACCATGGCTATTCCAGCCTCGTCAGCTGCGGCAATCACTTCTTCGTCCCGGATCGAACCACCCGGTTGGATGATGGCGCTGATCTTTTGTGCAGCAGCGGTGTCGACACTATCTCTGAATGGGAAAAAGGCATCTGAGGCCATGACTGCTTTAGTCAGGCCCAAGCCTGCCTGTTGTGCCTTATGGGCAGCTATTTGGGCACTGTCTATACGGCTCATTTGGCCGGCACCGATGCCAATAGTCACCTCATGCCGGGCATAAACAATGGCATTGGATTTAACAAATTTGGCTACGCGCCAGGCAAACAGTAAATCTTTTATTTGTTCATTGCTCGGTTCACACTGCGTAACAACTTTAAGGTCACTAAAGTCAATGTCTCTGTTATCACATTGTTGTAATAACATGCCACCTTGAATACATTTAAAATCTAGCATCAGGTTTGTACGTTGTCTAGCAAATTCACCACAGGCCAAGACACGAATATTGGGCTTTTTATTAAATTCAATTAAGGCCTCTTGAGTGAATTCAGGGGCGACAACAACTTCAACGAATTGCTTAGCGATAATCGCTTGCGCTGTATCTTGATCGAGGGTTTGATTACAGGCAATAATGCCACCAAAGGCAGAGGTACTGTCACAATCAAAGGCATGGCGATAGGCTGTGACGAGGTTTTCATGGCTGGCCACGCCACAGGGGTTTGCATGTTTTACGATGACACAACTCGGTTGATCGAATTGATTGACACATTGCCATGCGCTATCGGCGTCAGCAAGATTATTAAAAGAAAGGGGTTTACCTTGCAATTGTCGGGCACGTGCTAATTCACCATTGCTTGCTACTGATTTGTCTGAGGCTACATATAATGCGGCTTGTTGTTGTGGGTTTTCACCATAACGTAAGTCCTCAACCTTTTGCCATTGTGTAGTGAAAATGGCCGGGAATGATGAAGCAGTTGCTTGATATTGATCATTATTATAGTCTAATTTAGTGAAATAATTTGTTATTTGTGCATCATAATTTGCCGTATGCGCAAACGCCTTTTGCGCCAATTTAAAGCGCGTCGCCGGGCTAATTTGACCATGGTTTTGCATTAATTCATCAGCAATCGCTTGATAATCTCTAGGGTCACAAAGGACGGCAACATCATGGTGATTTTTGGCCGCGGCCCTAAGCATACTTGGCCCCCCGATATCGATATTTTCAATGGCATCATTAATACTATGTTCTTGGCTTATGATTTTGGTGAATGGGTATAGGTTAACCACGACTAAATCAATAGTTTTCAACTCTAGTTCATGGATCAATTCATCATCGACGCCTCTGCGGGCGAGTATGCCGGCGAAAACTTTTGGGTGTAACGTTTTGACACGGCCATCCATAATCTCTGGGAAGCCGGTAAAATCAGCAACTTCAATAACTGGTATATGATGTTCACTTAAGATTTTTGCACTGTTACCAGTCGAAATGATTTCTATGCCTAGGTCGGCTAACGCCATGGCAAAGGAAATGATGCCATCTTTATCTGAGACACTGATAAGTGCTCGTTGAATTGGTACTGCCTTTGCCATGGTTAAATACTGAGGTCCCCGTTAGTATGCGTGGATGTTTAACTCCTTTAATTTCTTGCGTAGGGTACCACGACTAAGTCCAAGAATGCTAGCAGCTTTACTCTGATTTCCTCGAGTATGTCCTAGAATAACCTGAAACAATGGACTTTCTATTTCAGCAATCAAGATATCATAAAGATCAGTCGGTTTTTCTTCGCCCAAATGATCCAAATAGGTATGCAGGGCTTGCTTGACACAGGCTTGCAAATTGGATTCGCGTGCCCGTTGATACAAACTTGCTTGCGGCGGTTTTGAGTTAAAAGCACTCATTGTTAATTCTCCCTTGTCCAAACAATTTGAAACTGTATTGACGTAATTTTATTAATTATTAGTAACTACTCACCAAATCCTTGGGATAGTACAAACAATCAAATTTCCGACGAACTTGGACTAATGTTTGCCTAAAGATGACTGTATTCCTTTGTTCCAAGTAGTTACAATTTTTTACCTTTTATTACAGGCATAAACCTGTGAGAGTGATTATATCACCCCGCAAGGATTGTAAAACCTCTACACAGAAATTTGTAAATTTTTGTTTCAAACGTGGCAAGAAAGAATACAATTAATTAAAAAAAGTCTTCTTAGTTGACCAAATCAGTGCCCAGTCTCCTTGGATGTTACTCGAAAAGTCAGCAAAAGTGGGTAAATATTCCTTGGTTATGATTGGGATTTGATTGATTAAAATTCCAGAAAGGACGAGTTGGCCACAATCTTTAATAAGCTTAGTGAAGGTATTTGCAAGTTCGATTAATGGGTTTGCCAAGATATTTGCAATGAGGATATCAACTTGACCAGTAATCTTTGCTTCTGGTGATTGTATAATAAGTTGTGATTCTGAAATGTCATTGGCCTGCGCATTTTTAAGTGTTGCGGTCAATGCCTGTGGATCATTGTCAATAGCCCAAACTTTACTGGCGCCGAGCTTGATTGCGGCAATGGCTAAGATCCCGGAACCACAGCCATAATCGATGATTTCTGAACCAGGTGTCATATAATTTGCTAACCACTCAAGACATAGGGCAGTGGTCTCATGTGTACCAGTGCCAAATGCGAGTCCTCGGATCAATCTTAATAACAACTTGTTTGGTTTCATCAATGACTTCATCCCAATCCGATGGCACAACCCATAGCCGGTTGGCAAAGCAGGTTGGCTTACTGTATTCACGCCATTTGTTAAGCCAGTCTTGATCCTCAAGCTTAGTGATTTCATAGATTGGATTTGGCCCAATGAAATATTGTTTTTGTAATAACTTAAGGATGAAATTTATCTCTGTGGTTTCAGGGAATAATGCGGAGAGCCACAATTCATCCCATAATGGGGTAGTATCTGGCTTTGGTTCATAGAGTGGTTGGTCTTTCGCATCGAGATAAGTAATTGCGCTGGCACCTAATAGCATTAATAAATCACTTACTTCTTCTGCTTGTTCACCACGGATTTTTAATTTCAGTTGCAACCAACTCATTGCTGCATGATCCGTTCTTCCAAATAATGGATATTGGTGCCACCATTATTGAAGTTAGCATCCTTTAATATCTTTTGATGTAAACTAATATTAGTTTTGATGCCATCGACAATGGTTTCTTCCAGAGCGTTTTGCATGCGCAGCAGTGCGATATTTCGATTTTCTCCAAAGCTAATAATCTTACCGATTAACGAATCATAAAATGGCGGCACCGTATAACTACTATAAATATGAGTATCAACTCGAGATCCCTGGGCCGCCAGGAGGATGAAACATTTTGATGTCACCTGGCGAAGGGGTGAAATTATTAGGATCTTCTGCATTAATACGGCATTCAATAGCATGGCCTTTAAAGACAATGTCATCCTGGGTATAACCAAGTGGTTCACCACCAGCGATGCGAATTTGTTCCCGGACAATATCAATACCGGTAATTAATTCAGTAACAGGGTGTTCCACCTGGATCCGGGTATTCATTTCAATAAAATAAAATTGGCCGTCTTCATATAAGAATTCAAAAGTACCGGCACCTCGATATTTTAATTGGCAACAGACTTTAACACATAAATCGCCGATAGCATTTCGCTGCTCTTTGTCGATCCCTGGTGCAGGGGCTTCTTCAATAATCTTTTGATGCCGACGTTGCATTGAGCAATCGCGTTCACCTAAATGAATCGCATCACCTTTGCCATCACCTAATACTTGAATCTCAATGTGGCGTGGATTTTCCAAAAACTTTTCCATGTATACCATATCATTGCCAAAGTTTGCCTTGGCTTCGCTACGGGCAAAAGAGATAGCGTTAAGTAAATTGGACTCCGAGCGAACTACACGCATCCCTTT
Organism: uncultured Gammaproteobacteria bacterium; assembly: GCA_963748135.1. Taxonomy (GTDB): domain Bacteria; phylum Pseudomonadota; class Gammaproteobacteria; order JBGSLN01; family JBGSLN01; genus CAVVHY01. Next base: position 94,567 of record CAVVHY010000033.1, read on the forward strand.
ACCACCACCACCACCGGCTGCCTTGATAATCACGGGATAACCAATTTTGTTGGCAAGGCCGATATTGGTTGCATCATCTTCACCGAGAGGCCCATCAGAGCCTGGTACTGTGGGTACGCCACATTCTTTAATGGTTTTAATGGCCGAGACTTTATCACCCATTAGACGAATGGTTTGTGCATCTGGACCAATAAAGGTGAAGCCACTATGTTCGACGCGTTCAGCAAAGTCGGCATTTTCTGCCAAGAAGCCATACCCCGGGTGAATGGCAACCGCGTCAGTGATTTCAGCGGCACTGATGATCGCAGGAATATTCAAGTAACTTTCGGTCGCATTTGGTGGCCCGATGCAAACCGATTCATCGGCGAGCCGGACATGCATTAAATCACGATCGGCACTGGAATAAACGGCAACAGTTTTAATCCCAAGTTCACGGCATGCGCGTAAGATTCTTAACGCGATTTCGCCACGATTAGCAATGACAATCTTTTCTAACATTGAGTGACTTATCCTTATTTATATTTACTCGATGACAAATAAGCCTTGGTCATATTCGACGGGTTGGCCATTTTCAACTAAGCGGGCTTTAACCTTGCCTGCTTTGTCCGCCTCGATTTGATTAAACATCTTCATCGCTTCAATAATACAAAGCGTATCCCCAACATTAACTTGCTCGCCAATCTCAATGAATGATTTTGCACCTGGCGAAGGTGAAAGATACATCGTACCAACCATGGGTGAGCGAACGATGTGGCCAGTCTCAGCGACTTCATCATTGGCTTCAGCTGACACATCTATCGGTTGTTCAGTATGATTAACTGGGGCTGGCGTGAAGTTGCGTCATTGGTGTTGCAACAGTATTTGCTTGGGTAAACACAGTATCGTTCTGACGGCTAATGCGAACAGATTCTTCGCCTTCACGGATTTCGATCTCGGCGACACCCGTTTCATTAATTAACTCGATCAGTTTTTTAATCTTTCGTATGTCCATGGGAACAAACTCTCCAATATTTAATTTGAATCTCTTAAACAATGATCAGCTGCGGTAAGTGCGAGATGATAACTGTCGGCATAAAATCCACAAATAACACCCTTTGCAATATCACTTAAATAGGAATGGTGACGAAATTGCTCTCTTGCAAAGATATTTGACAAATGGACTTCAATAAAAGGGATACTGGTAGCCAAAAAGGCATCGCGTATGGCGATGCTGGTATGGGTATAGGCCCCTGCATTAATGATGATGAAGTCAATATCCTGTAGCTTGGCATTATGGACAGTATCGATAATCGTGTGTTCAGCATTCGCTTGCGTAATTTGCAATTGATGTCCCAGGCGCTCAGCGTGTGCCAAGAGGTCTCGATCTATTTCTGCAAGCGTCTTTTGGCCGTAAACACTAGGCTCTCGAGCGCCAAGCAGATTTAAATTGGGTCCATGTATAATTAATATCTTTGCCATCGTTGTAAAATAAAAGTTAAATGCATTGGGTTCGATTCTGCCTGAATTGAAGAGAAATGTCTAGATGTCTGCAAGATGTCTGCAAGATCATGTTAAAAACCCGAATCTAGGGACTAGATGCTAGGTGCTAGGTGGCTAGAGACTAGGTGCTAGATGCTAAGGGCTAGAGACTAGATGCTAGGTGCTAGAGACAGGTCTAGGTGCTAGGTGCTAGGTGCTAGAGACTAGGTGCTAGGTGCTAGAGACTGGATGCTAGGTGCTAGAGACTGGAGACGTGGGGCTAGAATTTAGAAACCCCCTCACCCGTTCGGATGACGGAAGACTGAGGACGGACGACAGTATACCCCTCACCCCCAAGGGCTGGGGAAGCTGCGCATTTTTGTCAAGGCCACATTGTTCAAACGTTGTCATTCCGGGTGTTACTGCAACTTAGTGAGCGAAGTCGAACTTA
>CAVVHY010000034.1:0-53755 GCA_963748135.1 uncultured Gammaproteobacteria bacterium
CTGCAACTAAGCTCGGCTCTGCTCGCCAAGTTGCAGTAACCCCGGAATGACAACTTTTGGGCAACGTGGTTTTGTTAAAAAATGAGCAGATCCGTCAGCCTTGAGGGAGAGGGGAGGGTAGAGGGATGTCTAAAAAACCCCTCAACCATCATTCACATTATTAAACCATCATTCCCATTCACATTAATATCAACACAACCCCCAGATTTTGTCTATACTTTATACTATAAAGCTAAATAAAAAGACATTTTTATATTAGAAAACACGAGATTGCTATGGGGACATTTGTTAAGTTATTAATTTTAATTGTATTTGTCGGTTATTTATTATTGGTTTTCGCTGAGGTATAGCTTTGCCTACGGCAGTTTAGCTAATATGTCTTTTTCCTTACTTGTAATTTTCCATAGCTTTCGCTTCTGTTGCCTGTTTATCCATCCTTTAACGCCAGACAGCGTTGATAAAGCTCATTCTTATTTAACCCGGTCAATTGACTGGCCAACTTGGCCGCTTGTTTAACTGGCAACTCTTTGACCAAATTAACCAATAACACATCCACTGCAAGACATACTTCGGTTTTGGGCTTTGGCGAGACACCCTTCACCAATACTACAAACTCACCCAGACACTGTTCTTTGTCGGCGTCTAGCCATTGCAGTAAGCCAGCCAGGGTATCACCATGCACAGTCTCATATAACTTGGTTAATTCACGGGCGATAACTGCATATCGCTCTTCACCAAAGACCTTGGCCATGGCCGTGAGGCTTTGTTTAATCCGATGCGGCGCCTCATAAAAAATAAGTGTACGCGTCTCATCTTGTAATTCTGCTAACCGTTTTTCCCTGGGCCCTGCCTTCGCCGGTAAAAAGCCTTCAAAGATAAACTTGTCACTGGCAAGTCCAGCCACACTCAAGGCGGCGATGGCGGCACAAGCACCCGGGATCGGTGACACCTTTAAACCAGCGGCGCGCGCCGCTGCCACTAAGTGATAGCCGGGGTCGCTGACCAAGGGCGTGCCGGCATCACTGACCAGGGCGATGACTTCACCCTGCCCCATGCGGGCAATCAATTTGGGCGTCATTTCCCGCTCATTTTGTTCATTGAGTGAGAGCATCGGTCTATTCACGCCTAAATGGTGCAATAATTGACGCGTATGACGGGTATCTTCGGCCACAATCAAATCAACACTGCGTAACACTGAAGTCGCCCGATGGCTAATATCATCCAGATTGCCAATAGGTGTCGCGACCACATATAACGCAGGTTTTAGGTCCATTTTTTCCATTTTTTTTATCCTACCCCATTGCATTAATTTTCATCTTAGTCGATACTGTGGTCACTATGAAAACCTATGTCAAGATCATCACAACCCTCGTCTTTGCCGGTTGCGTATTATTACTCGCAAGCTGCAACCAATATTCTGGATCAAACCGCGCCCCATTCCCAGCGCAACCCAAGCAAATTGCCTTATTATTACCGCTGCATGGCCCTTATGCCAACGCAGGCAAGGCAGTACGTGATGGCTTTTTTGCCGCCTATTATGACAATGCACAAGCCAATGATAATCGCTTAACAACGATTCGCGTCTATGATACGGCAAGTAATAAAAATATGCGCGCACTTTACCGTAATGCGGTTGCCAATGGTGCTGACTTAGTTGTCGGGCCGATTGAAAAAAATAATGTGAACCAACTTGCTAGTGGCTATCTTAATGTGCCCGTGTTGGCATTAAATTATTTACCAAATAATAAAAGCGCCCCCAAGAATCTTTATGAATTTGGCTTATCACCTGAAAATGAAGCCGCATTAGCTGCTAGCAAAGCATATAATAATAACCATCAACAAGCCTTGATAATCTATCCCCAAACTAAATGGGGTAACGGTGTTGCAGAAGCCTATGCCAATCAATGGCAAAATCTAGGCGGCACCATCACAGCGTCACTCGCTTATGGGCCCGGGCAAAATTTACGAAGCGAAATTAAAAACCTGTTGCACATCGATGCCAGTGAAGGGCGTGCTAACAAATTAAAACACGTACTCAATGAAAAATTCACTTATGTACCTCAACGTCGACAAGATGTTGACACTATCTTTTTAGTGGCGACTCCGAGTAAGGCACGTGAAATTGTGCCACTCTTACGATTTTATTATGCTGGGAATATCCCTATTTATTCAATCTCGACCATTTATCAAGGTATCCCAAAGGCAAGTTATTACCGCGATATGAATGGCGTGTATTTTTGTGATATCCCTTGGGTATTAACTGACAATTCTGGCAACAATAATTTACAAAAGGCTATTTCGAAAAATTGGCCATCGACTTATAAACATAATCCACGATTATATGCCTTAGGCTTGGATGCCTATAAATTAAGTTATGATTTTAATCGTTTGGCAATGAATGGTTCTGCCCGCGACCAAGGGGCAACAGGTGATTTGGTGCTGGAAAATCATCGTGTCTTTCGCCAATTACGCTGGGCGCAATTCCAGGATGGGCTCCCCAAAGAATTAAATGCCTAGGCCAACCAAGCTCACAGCATTCTGCAATAAAGTTTGGTTTAAATTAACTGGCCAAATAAAAATTGCCGGCAACAGTGTTACTAAAGGCAAAAGCACTGAAACCATTGCCTTAAAATATCTAAAACGTCGCGGATTAAAAATAATCGATAGAAATTTTCGTGCCCATTGTGGTGAAATTGATTTAATCATGCGGGATCAAGATTGTCTGGTATTTGTTGAAGTCAGATATAGACATAACACACAATATGGCAGTAGTATTGAAAGCATAGGTTTTGCCAAGCAACAAAAGATAATTAAGACGGCGCAGTATTATTTATTACAAAATCAAAAGCTGGCCAGACAGACATGTCGTTTTGATATTGTTGCGATAGATCACGAAATAAATGGTATCAATATCAAATGGGTCAAAAATGCCTTTGGGTATTAAGGCCTGTTTACAATTCAGTTTCTCAGCAGGTCTCACATAGGAGAATGGCATGGATTTTATTGAGCGGGTTAAACAAAATTTTGCAGCAAGTATCGAAACCAAGATCGTCGCTGCGGATGTATTACCTGCTATTATTGCACAAGCCGGCGAATTTATGGCTGAAAGTTTACTATCCGGCCAAAAGATCCTAGTCTGCGGCAATGGTGGATCCGCTGCAGATGCGCAACATTTTGCCGCTGAATTACTCAATCGCTTCGAGACCGAACGTCCAAGCCTACCGGCGATTGCCTTAACCACAGATACTTCAACATTGACCTCAATCGCTAACGATTATAATTTTAATGAAATCTTTGCCAAACAAATTAAAGCACTGGGACAACGCGATGATATCCTATTGGCGATCTCAACCAGTGGTAATTCAGCCAATGTTTGTCACGCAATCTCTGCCGCCCATAGTCGAGGCATGCATGTTGTTGCATTAACTGGACGTGAAGGTGGTGAGATGGCAGCACTACTCCACCCTGATGATATTGAATTGCGAGTCCCTGCCAGGGCAACGTCGCGCATCCAAGAGACACACTTATTAATTCTGCATTGTTTATGTGATTTAATCGATACCAAATTATTTCCAGCGGTTTCTGAATAACAGATAACGGGATATGGATATATGAAAAAAGTTTTACTTTTCACCTTATTTGCCGGCACATTATGTTGTCAGGGTTGTGTGCCTTTACTGATTGGCGCTGCAGCCGGTGGTACCGGGGTCGCGGTTTATAGACGCAATGGCATTGCCAATGCCTATGATGATAGCCGCATCAGTGATAAGGCGATGTATAAAATCCATCATACGCAAAGTCTAAAACAAGGCACCCATATCGTCGTTGCCACTAAAGATAATAATGTATTACTTGCAGGACAAGTGCCTTTCGCATCGCAACGCGTGACGGCTGAACGAACCGTGCGCAGCGTCCCAGGCGTACGCAAGATTTATAATGAAATTGAAATCTCTGGACCGACGTCTGCTTTAACGCGTTCCAGTGATGCCTGGATTACATCCAAGGTAAAAGGCCAGATTATATTGAGTAACACTGTGCCTGCAAGTCACGTCAAAGTAGTTACTGAGAATGGTACCGTATACTTAATGGGTGACTTAAATCAGAAACAAGCGGCAGCTGCGATCAATATCGCGCGTCGTGTATCTGGCGTCCAAAAGGTTATAACATTATTTCAAAATTAACGATTGAGCGACCGGGCTAACGCAATGGCAAAAGCCGATAAGACTAAATTACTTGCGACCTTGAGTGCGCAACTTAAATCGGATCAATTGTCAATGGATCCGGCGGATTGTCTTAGTTATAGTTATGACAACAGTCGCCATCAAGCCATACCCAATGCCGTTATCTTTGCTGAAAACCATGAAGATGTGGTTAATGTTGTCAAGGCCTGTTACCAATACCAAATCCCTGTGACGGCACGTGGTGGTGGTACAGGTACCACGGGTGCTGCCATACCTATTAATGGTGGTGTCATCATCTCCTTTGAACGCATGCAGCAAATCTTAAAAGTCGATCCTGAAAATCGGGTCATGGTGGTTGAACCCGGGGTCACCAATCAAACGATCCAAAACGAGGCTGAAAAACACGGTTTTTTTTGGCCACCGGATCCATCAAGCCGTGCCACTTGTTTCGTCGGTGGTAATCTTGCTTGTAACGCCGCAGGACCGAGAGCAGTAAAGTACGGTAGTTGTCGTGAAAATACCTTAGGCTTAGTCGCAGTTATTGGTACGGGTGAAACAATAAAAACTGGTGTTTATACTAGCAAGGGTGTGGTTGGTTATGACTTAACACGCTTATTGATTGGATCCGAAGGAACGCTTGGGATTATCACGCAAGCAATTTTAAAATTAACACCGTTACCGGAAGCCAAGATTACCTTGCAAGGCATCTATCGTGATATCGATTCAGCAACACAGGCGGTCACCAAGATTATGGCCCAACCCAACACACCATGTGCCTTAGAATTTATGGATGTGAATGCGATTGATATGATCCGTGCCTATTCCAAGTTTCAATTTCCAGAAACTGCCAAGGCGATGCTGATCATTGAAGTCGATGGCGCCAAAGCAGCATTGTCGAGTATCAGTAAAATTGTTGGCAAGGCAGCACAAAACCCAGGTTTGATTACGCTTAAAACCGCTGCAACTGATGCTGAAGTAAAACAAATTTGGGACATGCGTAAGGCATTATCACCTGCACTTAGAAATGTCGCGCCTAAGAAAATAAATGAAGATGTAGTTGTGCCGGTTGCTAAAATGCCAGAATTAATTCGCGGGGTTAGAGAATTGAGCGCTAAGTATGAAATTGCTAATGTAAATTTTGGCCATGCCGGCAATGGCAATATTCATGTTAATTTATTAATTGATCCTAACGATGATAGACAACAACAAGCCGCATTAAAGTGTTTAGATGAGGTGTTTGATCTTGTCATTAAATTAAATGGGACATTATCAGGTGAACATGGGGTTGGGATTGATAAACGCGATTATATTAGCAAAGAGATCGACCCGGTGACGCTTGAATTAATGCGCAAAGTAAAATTGCAATTTGATCCAGGTGGGATATTGAATCCGGGGAAAGTGTTACCTAGCGGCCAGGATTTGGTTTGATCATGCTTACCGATCATACCCATTGAGTATACCCACTAACATAACTTATGATGGTTCTGAGAAGATTCGAGTGGTTCGTCATCGGGTGAAATAATTTGTCTATGCTCAATTCTAGCCTGATTGATGTCAAGAGATGCTTCTGGCACTTCACCATTTCTAGCAATAGCTCGTGCGGCTTCCACAATCCATGGGCCACAATTGTAACTATCATGCTGTACTCTTCGGTTGAGTTTGATAATAGTAACATCTGACAATCTACGAAGAGAAAAACCGCCTTGTAGCGCCCTTTTTACCTCATCAGGCGCCTCGCCTCCAAGAGGATCAAAGTAATAGATATCAGGCAAAGTTGCAGCATCCGTTGAATAAATAATATAAAGTAATGCCCAGTGGTTGTTACGCAAATTGATCGGCACTAGAACTCTGTCGGACACTTCTAAACCTTGCCGAATGTCATTCATACGCCTCTGGTCAAATTGGACCAAGTTATCACGTAAGACATTTTCCTGGGAAACATAATTTGTAGCCAACATCGTGTCCAAATACACAATCTTTGAATGCCCTGAAAGATAGGACTTAAATAATTTATCTATTTCATCGCCTGTATACCAATGTGTGTCAGTTCCTTTCACAATTGGAAGCTTCATATACCTTTGATTGATCTTTGTTTTGGGAAATTTTATATTAATAGAAGTTTTCTTATTTGGGATTCGAGGAAGCGTTAAAGTTTCCGCCTCCATCAAATTAGTAAATTTTTCTTTAGCTACCTTAAGGTGGGCAAAACACAGCTCAACATCTTGGCTTACTGGCACAAATAAATCTCTTCGATAATCCTGAATATGCGCATAATAAACATCTCTATCAGCATCATGCGTCTTTTTCAACATGGCTGTGATATATTGGTGTATCTCATCTTTGGTATGTGAAAAATCTGAAAGTTTTGCAATAAAATTAATATATTTTTTTAGCTTTATATCATGCGTGCTACAAATGCCATTAATATTTCTATACGCGATTGAAAAATTTTGACCTTCTTGAATCAATAAAATTAATCTCCCTTCCTTTATTGCATTTCTATACTCTTGGCTGATGTTTTTAGAACTAGCTTTTTTTACCTCATAACCAAATATGCGATTCCCGGTTTCATTTAAGCAATACAATGCAAATTTCTGCAGGCGATGAAAATTGAATTTTCCGATATCATTAATCATAGGTATAAATCTTTCATGATAAGCAACAGCAGGTTTTTCTATACAGCGCATGAGATCAATATTATGACAAATCTTTGTGATCTTGTTTATATGATCTGGCAAGTCAGGATCAACACATTTAATCAGCTCTATGCTATTAGCACGAATGTAGCTTTCTTTTGCTTCTCGTTGAAAATCTTCAATCCTCTTTAATAATTCTTTGTCTTCGATCTCATCTAGTAATTTTTCATTTTCTCTACCAATCACATGAAACAATAAATCTAATTGCATTTCATTGATCTTTGCCCTGAGTAGTTCGATTTGTTGATCAGTTAATGCCCCTCTATTAAACTCAATATAATATTCAACTACTAGTGGGACATAAAATGCGGTACGCAATGTAAATGCCAAGCCATGGTTCGGGCGATAAATTACAGGTTCCCCTGGTCGCGCAATCAATGGGTATTGGTGATCCAGCCAGCGACCAGGATTGTTATAAGGTTTGGATAAAAAATTAGTATAAACATATTTAGCTGCCGCTAATAAATTAATATTTGCAATTGGCTGATGGTTAAACAAAGTATACGGATTATTTACTTTATAAAATATGTTACCAGCTTTAGGCGCAAGCTTAATTAAATAACTTGTGAGACATTGCGCAGATTCAAATACAACAAATTCAGCATGTTTGTCATCTGAATTATCATTGCTAGGCAGATAACCATCGTTTGGGTCGACAACAGCAAAATGCATATCATAGTTTTTGTAGTTCGGACTACCATAAAAACCACTATTTTTAACTCGGCTCGTGATATTATCCCCATTTGAATAATCGATACTAATTAAGGGATATGCTGAAAAAAAACTTATCCAATTAAGTAGTAAAAATCCTGATTCTTGCTGGCCCCTTTTCGAATAAATTTTATAGGCATAATCTGGGTGATCAGTAAAGTAAAGACCTTTGCCAAAAAATCCAGCATCTGTGTGAGCAAGGTTTGCCAAGCCATCGCGACAAATACCATTGATGGACTTTGCGTCTAAAAACCCATGCCATACTGGTAACAATCTCGCACTACCATATTCTTGGTCATGGAAATTTGCTTCTAATGTTCTCGCGCGGCTATAAATGGCTTCACGCTCACGGCTGTGAGGTAAATTTTCCCACGTACGAAGAAATTCATCATTTTTGATTCTATACTTTAATGATCTTAGATTATAGTGAAAAATCTTCGACCTTGTGGGGCTATAGATTCTATAAATGTTTCGAACTTCATAATCATTGACAGGTTTTCTCCGGTATAGTTTTATCACTTCCCCTATTTCTTCCATATTAGCGGGGAGCACGGCATAACCTTTCTCTTTGATCAAAGGCTTTACTAATGATTTAAAGCTTTTGGAAAATTGCCATGATTTCTTAGATTGAAAAGAAATTTGCTTGCGAAGCTGTTTCTTTCGCCGTTTTGCATAAATAAAATTTGGATATTCGTTATGAATATGCTCAAAAAGTCTTTTTGCCTCATTTAATAATGAAAGCTTAGCTAACATATCACCAAAAATACAAAAATCTTCGACAGCACATAGCCTCTCATGTGCATTATCGAATCTATTCGAAACCTCGAAGGAAGTGATTAATTCATCGTATTTATCATCTTCACCTTGTTTAATATAAGTTACCGCCCTCACTAAGTGAGTTATTAAAAATTTTGCTATCCGATCATTACCTATAACTGATCGGCTATTAAGATTATCAATATTTTTAATAATTTTATCTACTTCGTTGAATTGTCTTAACATAAAGTGCATTGCTGCCTTGTATGGCAGAACATCGTAATATTCAGGGTCATGCTCCAATACAACTTCGTAGTGAGCAATAGATATGTCATATTCACCCAAGAAGTAAAGAAGCTGCCCTTTCAGAAAATATGCTTTTTTTAGATTGATTTCGTAATCTGCTCTATTGCTTACATTTTGTTGGATTCCAAGATACAACCTTGACCCCTCTATTACTATGTCACAATAATGTATTGCCCTCTGATATTGACCTAAGGCAAGGTAGGCAACTGAAATATTAAGTGAAGTATGATAGTAATTTACATCTTGCTCATTTTGATAGGATAACGCATGTTGGTAAGATTTTAAGGCCTCATGATAATTACCCGCCATAAGTTTATCATGCCCAAGTTTACTATACTGTTTACTACTCTCGAGATTTGAAATAGCTTCTATGTATTTTTGCATGACATTCCCCAGTATGAATATGTAACATCGTCATTGCGATGAATTAAAAAGTATAGGAACATAGTTTATGGCAGGCAAGATTTATTTGGCAAAGGAAACTAAATCACAATTAAAATGTCCTCTTTAAATATCTATAAAAACCTCGCGCTTAGAAAATGTTCTGAATGAATTAAACGACAAGATTCAATGTGCCTCACGAATCCGCGCGTCCCTTAAAAACCCAGATTTAATTGCTATTAAGGTGGCTAAATTATCGGATCAATTTGCTCATCGATCCCAATGAAGATTTACAACAACAAACCGTATTAAACTGATTAGATGAAGTGTTTGATCTTGTCATTAAATTAAATGGGACATTATCAGGTGAACATGGGGTAGGGATTGATAAGCGCAATTATATTAGTAAAGAGATCGACCTGGTAACGCTCAAATTAATGCATAAAGTGAAATTGCAATTTGATCCGCATGGTATTTTGAAACCGGAGAAGGTCTTGCCTAGAGGCTAGTATTTGGTTCAACCACCCCTATCAATCATGCTAGCTAACATATTTTATTATTTGCATGTTGTCAGTTAGTTTTTTGGTGACCTTACACCTATTTTCTTATTGAGATATTCTTGTTCTTGCCTTAACTATATAAAGAACATAATCAGGGGCTAGTTGAAGGATATAAACACTTAAAAAATAACGCATGTCCTATTCTCAATCCAGACAATATCATGTTATTTTTCTCTTTAAATATTAAAACTATTTCCTGACGCTAAAGATGAGAAGTTCATATTTACTCCTAGTTGTATAGCACTTAGTGCGCTTCTGGGTTGGAAAAATCCAGGCTGAAATAAAGGCGTAATTATTGAGCGTTCCATTCTTTCATAATGATTTATCCCATTAAAATAAACATGTCTTGTTATTGCTTGACCAGGGTTATAAAGATTGACGTCCTTGCTTTGATGATGCAAGCAAATCGTAATACGAAACACATGGGCAATGAGGTTAAGTTCATTACGTAGCAATGACTGCCCTGGCTTTTCAATGAAATCAGCATACTCATTGAGTATTTCATTGCTTAAATTAATATCGAAAACACTATTATTGCAACTTGCTTTATACTTATCATAGACAGTCTTTAATTCCGGGATTGAGTCAAGTTTTTTTACTAAAAATTCATCATCTTCTTCATTCAAACAGTTGCTAAATCGTTCTCGAAGAGAATCCTCTTTCAGTAACTTTTCTAAGTTTTTTTTATCTAGTTGTTGGTTTTTTTTCTTTTCATAATTATCAATATAGTCTTTAGTAAATGTATTAATGTGTTCAATGATAGAAGGATATTTATTAACTACTTTTTCAAATTCAAGCCAAACTTTAGATAATACCTCATCACTTGCTTTCAAATATAGTCTATAGTTTTGTCGAGCAGCTTGAATCGTCTTTCCTTCAACAGAGCAAGTTTCCCTGAGTAATTCCATGAGTGCTGGTTTGATCATTTCAAATAGTGAATCATTTTCCCCGCAATTCCTTATTGCGTCTGCAAGTTGTTTTCTTCTTAAAGCAACGTCGGCACAAATAAATTTTCCAGTTTTTTCATCCCGCTGCCCAAATACTGCATGAAATGCACAATCACCATTACCTCTTGTTTTGTAGCGCAATAATACATTACCTGATGTGTCTTTGGAGTGATTCATTTTTATATTGGTTGGTATGGAAGTAGTACCAGGCCTTTGTGCTGACGATATTTTCTTAGGCACGGGTGTAGTATGAATTGATGTTGTATGAAAATCTTTTATAACATCATCACAAAGTTGCTCAGCTAGCCCTAATATTGTTTGTCTTGCTTGCTCAAGTTTTACTTTTAACTCATTGTTCTGTTTTTGCGGTGGAGTTTTATCATTTGTATCATTAATTATTTCGAGTAATTTTTCTATTTGAGATTCGAGAGCAGCAATGTCTTTTTCTTGTTTATTTAATACTAGCTTGCTTTCTTTTAGCTCCTTTTGATATTCGAGAATATGACGTCGAGATTCAGCCATTTCATTTTTCAGAGTTAATTTTTTTGTTTCATATTTTGTGCGTTTTTTATTGTGTTCATGCTTCAAACCTTGAATACACTCTTTCTGCTCTTGCATTATAACTCTGAATTCTGCATTTTCACGCTGACTATTTCCAAGTCTATGTTGTGTTTGAGCTAGTTGGTCACGAAGCCTTACTACAGCCTCATCAGTTTCAGATGCTAAAATTTTCCGTAAATTTTCATTCTCCTCAGTTAATCTATCTTGCTCTTGTTGAGAAGTTATAAGCTCTTTTCGAAGTTGACTTAATCTCGACTCAGCTAGTGCTTGGTCGCGTTGGCTGTTTTCAAGATGCCTTCGTAAACTTTCATTCTCCTCAGCTAATCTATGTTGCTCATGTTGAGAAGTTATAAGCTCTTTTCGAAGTTGATTTAATCTCGACTCAGCAAATGCTTGATCGCGTTGGCTGTTTTCAAGCTGTCTTCTTAATTCTTGATTAGCCTTTTGATTAGCCGTGGCTGTAGATTTCTGTGTGGCAAGCTCTCTCCTTAAGCCAGCTATTACATTTTGAGTATTGGCTAACTGCTTATCTAACTTGGCTTTTTCGCGCACTAGATTATTATACCTTTGATTCAGTGCATTATATCTTTGCTGCAAATTATTGAGTTGACACTTGAGTTGATTTGTATAGCAATTATTATTTCTACCCATTATTAACTCCCATATCTAGGCATATTTGAAAGTACTTCTATGCTTTGACAAAGTAATTCGATTTTTTTATTGTCTGGTCTTTGCTGTGCGCACCACGAAAATTCTTTTAATGCTTCAGCAAATTTACTATCTTTAATATATTGTTTCCCTGCAAGTAACCTACGCTCAATTTCCATGTCCTTTTCGAAGAAACCAGGCGACCGTGATTTATGTTGAATTGAAGGCTTACCTTTTGTGGTTGGTTTGCGAATTTTTATTTTCCCTTGCTCTGTTAAAATGTTTTGAAATCGTGCGCGTGCCTGTATTGGCTCAAAGGTCGCTTCAATTTCTTCATGATTGATGATCATGCTAAGTAATGAAGCAACTACATACACTGATGAAAATTGCACTGGAAGTGGTATAGTTGCTTTTGATGGAATTATTTTGATTTCTTCATTTTCAATCATTTTTTGTAAATCTTCCCGAATTTGAATTGATACGTAATTGAAATAATATATTTCCCTTTTCGGTGTTATATATAGCGCGGAGATATGATTATCACCATATAAAACAACTATTGCCTGTTCATATTTGCCTAAATATTCAGTTATGTCCTCGGTTATATTAGCTATGGGAAATTCATTTATGGGATAACTTTCTATTTTTGTGACCTTTAGGAGATTCTGGTGCTTTTTAAGTTCTATTTCTAATAAATGCATACATTGCTTATGATCTAATGGGGTTGCAAAGTCCTGAATAGTCATACCAAGCAAGCCTCTTAGAGGGATATTCCGTATAAAGGCTAATATGTATAGTCTTTCAATAACTTGATCAACAATTGGGAATTGATTTGACATGCTTTGCGATTGTTTCAAGAGATTGTCCTCAATACCATCAAAATAACGATCGATGGATTCTACCAGAGATGTTCTAACTAACTCGATGAATTGGTCGCAATCTTGTTTCTCACTTATTTTTCTTATTATCATTGAGCCACGTGCTGGTTTTTTCGGAGATATCGTTACAAGTTGTTCCTGGCGAAAGTCAGCAGTCATTACTTTTTCAAGTTCTGGTTTGATAAATTCTTTGATGATATCGAAATCACCTGTAAATTTATGTATGTTACATAGCGCCCTGAATTCTTGAATAAATTTAAAAAGGCTAGCTGAAAAATCCAAGTTAGAAGTGAAATGATCTCGTTCTAAAGAATCAATAAATCTTCTTGAAAAAAGAATACGCTGGCAAAACTGCATATTATTCATTTGATAATATATTAACTCTAAGATGGTAATAGACTTATTCTGATTGGAAATAAAATTACCTTCATCATTAATGATATCAGGGACTGCCCTTAGGGGAAGGTTGGCAGACGCAAAGCGAGAATTTATAAGAAGTATCATCCTGGCTATTAAAGATGGGTATCGGTCGATGTTCCATTCACGGAACCTAATCGTGACACTTGAGAAAGTCTCTGTCAAACCCAATTTAAAAGTCATCTCAATTTCGTCAAACTTAATTTCAAGCCCAGCGAATGGCTCTGCTTTAAACATTAAGCTTCGTTCACATAGTTTACAGTTAACTATCTTATATTTGTAACTACCAGATCGAACAGGGGGTTTGAGGACATTTCTAAATTTAATTGGCTTGCTCAGTTGAATCAGATCTTCTTTCTCTGCAAACTCCAGGATATCTTTATCCTTATTCGTACAATAAAGCGATTCTTGTAATTGGCCATTTATAGTATTAAATTCTATATTAACATTATAATCATCAGATAAAGCACCCTTTCCTAATTTTTCCCTTCGAAGACTTTCCAGAATTAGCGTCTCATATCTGTCTCTTGTTACATATATTTGTCTTAGACGCTCAATCCCGTTCACAATGTCAACAGAATAGCCTCTCAGCCAATTGTCAAATTTATTATCATCAAGCACTATATCATCTACATTTAATGCATCTTCTAATGAATTTACTAACTTGGTAGTGACAGTCCTTCCTTGAGCATCAGCTTTAGTTTTAAAATCTCTTGCGTACTGTCTTACGTAATTTCGTATCATGTTATCACTAAAGATAAAGTCCATAGCATTTCGTAAAGCTAAACCGGTCTCTAACAAGTCACTTAACATATCCTCGAATTCAGGGGATTGTATCTCTGAGACCCATAGCGCCTCGATGAAAGCTAAAGCGCCATCTCTAAATGCTCTCGGGCTTGGTAAATTACCGAACTGCCGAAAATCTATATTTGAAAGGCCGGCTTGCCTTTCAAGTTCCTGGCTGCTTCCCTCACCATTATGATTTTCTGCTCGATGCTGGGATGATGGATGCTGATAGATATGAATAAGAACTTTATCTAATACACCAATGGCATTATCAGCATTTCGATGTAACAATAATTCCGCTATGAGTGATTCGTTAAGATGACGTTCTGAATAGCCTGAAAATGAAGGTGTTCGAGCGGTGGCTTCTGCATACTGATAAAAAGCCAGCAGATGTTTATAGTATTTTTGTTTGTTTAAATCCGCTTCCCCATCTCCCAAAAGGTAATTCAATCGTTGCCAGTGATTTGCAAGTTTTATAAATTTATTTGCACGTGTTTGTTCATTATATTCAGAATGAAAATGCAATACCTCTTGATAAACCCGTTCGATTCGAGTCAAACAAGTATATTTAAATTCCCTTAAATCCAATGCTATATGTTTCAGTTCCTTCAGAATTGTTCGCTGATTATCTTGGATGCATATAAAATTACGCTTGCATAACTCAGTCAATGTCGATATATTTTGATATATTGTCTTAAGGTAATTGATAACAACTTGGTCTTGTGTGGGAACACCGGCAAAATAATTAGCGGTTTGATACAATACCTCAGTGATACCGGCAAAAGCTTCCCATGGCTGCATTAGTTTGCACCATACTTTGCCGAGATAAAAAAGTGTCTTTGCTGCTCCTAGCGCGACAGTGACAAACCCGTTTGCTAATTCTTCACTATCAGTGATTTTCCTGATACAAAGTCCAGTTAGTACGCTACCGTAATAGGCTGTGGCATACATCCAGTCTATGTTTTTAGCAAGGTAGTCTGACTTTTTTTTAGGTTCTCTGGATGAGGCATGTAGATCATCGGCGAAATCTTTTAGTTGTGATTGAATCATTTCCGTCAATTGCTGGGTCAAGATCTTCATCTGCTCAGGCGATTGTGCTTCTTTATTTTGCTTGACTATTTGAGTCAAAATCTCCCTCATTTCTGCATGTTCATCATTAAGTCCAGCCAATTTTTGCAAGATCTCTTCTTCTTCTGGGACAATGCTTATGCCTTTATTTTTTAAGCTTTCTATAAGACCAGGGCATAACCGTGTAAAGACTGCTGTAGCCCAAGTACCTTGATTTGCCTTATCAAAAGGCGTATGCAGATCCTCTGTCTCTGCATTATAAGTAACAGCGGCTAGCCCAAAAGTACCTGCAATCGCATTTAATATCATCGGTGCATATTTTACTGCTTTTATAGAATTACTTAATAAGCCTGCAAGAGGTAGGATATATACAAGAGTTGAGCCTAATCCAAAAACTGCAGAACCTATCGCATTTATTCTGCTAAACTTCTGCGCCATAACCTTTTTATGGTATCTACTAATATTAGGATCGGATTGTAAGAGTTCGCCGTATGCCTTACCAATCTGAAATAATTCCTCAATCGTTATAATGTTTGTTTCTGAGTATTTTAAAGCACGATCAACAACTTCATCCGCTGAAAGATTAGGGTTTTGAAGACTTATAACTGCACATTTTAATAGCTTAAATATCATTTCATCAATATTTTCGACAGCACCCTCTAAATCTTTACGTAAAACATCTGTAAGTCTATCAGCAATGAGTAAATTTATTGGGCCATCAGGATGGTATAAAAGAGGATGATATATAGAATGCTCAAGATAGGGTCGATGTCGAAACATATCTTTATCCTTTTATGCGGTTATATGATTTTCAATGACTATATAACGCGCTATTATTATTGTTTGTTTTATTAATTACCTACGCTTAACGAGAAAATACTGCTAGTACCGTCTTAAGATCAAATCTAAATTAGTTTACTCAGCTTTAATCTTATGGCATGGATGTACTTTTAAAACTTCCATATCCAAGATCACGCATCAAGTTTGATTATACAATTTTATAAATAATAATTTAAAACATATATATTCTGAATATGAATATAGGTCAATTATCAAATTAAATTAGGGCATTTGTTAATGCAATGCGCATGCTCCTTGAATCACATTGCACCAAACTAAAAAAATAAATACAATCCACAGCCAAATAATTAAGGCATTAACATACTAAAAGAGAAAATCATGCTGAAAACAATTAATCAACAAAAGCAAAGGAGTAAATTTTATATATTCTTACGTGGCCATCGAAGTATCGTTTATTATGGCCCATGGTTAGCCGCCACAGCCCATGATAAAAAAAATCAAAAATCTGCTTATAGAGGAAAACCACTCAAAACAATGAGCTTAAAACAATGCAGTAAATACTGCAGAGACAACAACCTAAAAGAAGAAACTCCATTTATAGATCTTGTGGCCCAAGAACAATCAACTATCAAGCTAAAAGTATACGATGTTGTTGGAGATGAATTTGGCTGTGAAAATTACACATCCAAGCCAAAAAACTGTTCTCTTAACAAAGCCAATTTTGACAAGATAGATAAGGCCACGAATGAAGCTGAATTTATTAAAAAAATTAAGAACATTGAAGGCAGTATTCAGCAAGCAGATCATGATGGCAAATCATTAGCCCATATTGCTGCCAGCAGAGGATATACTGAAGCATTGAAACAACTTGCTAATAAAGGTATTGAACTTGATATGCAAGATAAACAAGGCTTTACTGCATTACACGTAGCAATATTATGTAACAAACAAAACGTGATTCGATTCTTATTATCAAAAAACGTTAACTGCACTAAAACGATTCCTTCCCATCATCCTATACATGCTTATAGGCATTTATCTCCCCCTCAATTCCTAAATGTAATATCAAGAAATATTTCGGATGAAAAGCAACAACAGTATATAGACCTATCTTATGAATTCCCATTTGCAAAGTGGGATGGGGTTGTTATGCATCTAGGTTTAAAATCAGGTCGTTTACAAATTACAGAGTTGGATTTTACTCAGAAGAAACGTCATGTCACTACCAGTACCCTCTCACAAGCGTTTAGGTCAAAATATCCAGATGCATTTTTGCCATCAGGTAAGTTAAAAGCAGGATTAGCGCTCCGTCACGTCCAAGCTGTTGCTAGTATAATTGATGGCATTAAAAAAGATTGGGTTAATAGAGACATAGCAGGAATTCGTAAAGAACTATGCTCACATACCAGGTTTGATCGTGATTTTCGTAAAATAAGTGCGGCCAACATTGTTGATTACATAGCTGATTTATACAATGACAAAGTGAAAGATGAAAATAATCTATTTATAGGGAATGAGACTGAAAATGCAGCCTTTGGTTGGCTCATAACACGAATAGAGAGTTTGAAAAAAAGTATAAGCCGAAATAAACAATTCAAACAGGATCCAACTAAGATCCCGGAACAATTCCAAGCTATTAAAATTCCTCGTGAATATCAAGCTGTCTTTATCCGGCATGAATTCTACAAAGGATTAAGCTATATCAGGATAGAAACAAACCCTAATCCGCACGCTATGTTTCGTTTTGATAAAATGTCCCAATTAGATGATCTTCTTAACCGAGCTAATTACGATGACCCTGATTTTGCATGTTTATCGCCCAAGTTTGACGTTACCAAGAAAAAAACTTTCTCTGCCCTGGGATTCTTTGCTCCATCTAAGACAGAAGAAAAAACAAAGACTTCAGAACCTCCTTTAAAAAAGAGAAAAACATTAGCAGCCTATAGAACATATAAGCTATCGTAAGCTTTCTAAGTTAGAAAGAAGTTTGTGTTGTGACAGATAAAATTTACAATCAGGTGATTTAGGAGAGAGGCTTTAAAATTCTTGCTTCTAGCCTCTAGTCACTAGCCGCTATGACTTAATATCCTCAAAAAATCTTTTTACGCCATCAAACCAAGTGCTTTGTTTAGGACTATGATTGATATTATCTTCTTTTAGCGCATCGGCAAAATGACGCAGATGTTCTTTTTGCTTTTTACTTAAATTGACCGGGGTTTCAACCATCACTTTACAAATCAAATCACCAGTTGCACCACCACGAACCGGCGCCACACCTTTGCCACGCAGACGAAACATCTTGCCGCTTTGCGTCCCTTCTTGTAATTTTAATTTAACTCGACCTTTAAGGGTGGGTACTTCAATCTCACCTCCCAAGGCAGCAGTAATAAAATCAATCGGGACATCGCAATGCAAATCATTACCATCGCGATGAAAGATTGGATGTGGTTTTATCGCAACTTGGACATATAAATCACCGGCTTGACCACCATGCATACCACCTTCGCCTTCGCCACCTAAACGGATCCTATCACCGTTATCAATCCCTGGGGGAACATTGACAGATAAGGTACGTCTACCTTGCTTACGCCCTTGTCCATGACAACTCAAACATGGATCGGAGATCATTTGCCCGGTGCCTCGACAATTAGGACAAGTCTGCTGAATTGAGAAAAAGCCTTGCTGAATGCGAACTTGACCATGGCCATCGCATGTATCACAGGTTACCGGTGAGCTACCTTTGCGAGCACCAGACCCATGACACTCGCTACATTCTAACAATGTCGGCACTTCGATCTTCACAGTTTTACCAAACACTGCATCTTCTAAGGATAATTCCAAGTTATATCTTAGGTCAGCACCGCGCTCACCGAAACCACGGCGACCACTATGACCACCACCAAAGATATCACCGAAGATGTCACCAAAAATATCACCAAAATTAACCCCGCCGGCACCAAAACCACCTGGACCCGCAGCGCTAGGATCAATCCCTGCATGACCAAATTGATCGTAGGCAGATCGTTTTCTTGAATCAGATAACACTTCGTAGGCTAGTTTCGCCTCTTTAAATTTATGTTCTGCATCTTCATCACCTGGATTGCGATCGGGATGATATTTCATTGCCATACGACGATAGGCCTTTTTAATTTCGGCCTCACTTGCATTTCGGTTTACACCTAGGACTTCATATAAATCACTTTGCGACATCTTTGTTTACCATTCATATTACAGCTAAAGGCGGCATCGTTTGTCGAAGCCGCCATTATTAAACCTCATAAACCTTTCGATTTATTTCTTGTCGTCGTCGACTTCTTCATATTCAGCATCGACAACATCTTCAGCCTTGGCCTCACCTTTGGCCTCTTGCCCTTGGCCTGCACCCTGGGCCTCTGCTCCAGCGCCGGCTTCAGCACCTGCGCCACCGGCTTCACCTTTCTTGGCGTACAAACGTTCGGCCATCTTTGAAGAGGCATCGCTTAAGGTCTTCATCTTTTCTTCCAACAGCGCCTTGTCATTACCCTTCATAGCCTCACGTAATTCTTTAATTGCGGCTTCGATGGCAGTCTTTTCATCGGCCTTGACATCATCACCCAATTCTTTCATGGATTTTTCTGTCGCGTGGATGAGACTGTCCGCTTGATTACGTACTTCAACCATTTCCTTGAATTTACGATCTTCCTCGGCATGGGCCTCGGCATCTTTGACCATGTTTTCAATCTCTTCATCCGATAGACCGGTACCAGCCTTAATCACAATATTTTGGGTCTTACCAGAGGCCTTGTCTTTGGCAGAGACATTCAAGATACCATTGGCATCGATATCAAAGGTCACTTCGATTTGTGGCGTGCCACGAGGGGCTGGTGGGATCCCAGTCAAATCGAAGCGTCCTAGTGATTTATTATCAGCGGCGCGTTCACGCTCACCCTGGAGAATATGGACCGTCACCGCAGATTGATTGTCATCTGCAGTCGAAAACACTTGCTGGGCCTTGGTAGGGATCGTGGTATTTTTATCGATGAGCTTGGTCATTACACCACCCAAGGTTTCGATACCCAGTGATAATGGGGTTACGTCAAGCAATAATACGTCTTTAACTTCACCAGACAATACCGCAGCCTGGATAGCCGCACCAATTGCCACCGCCTCATCAGGATTGACATCATGGCGGGCTTCATTACCAAAGAAACTCTTAACTGCATCTTGTACCTTAGGCATGCGCGTTTGACCACCGACCAAGATGACATCTTTAATATCAGAGACCTTCAAACCAGCGTCTTTTAATGCTGTACGACAAGGTTCAATGGTACGCTCGATTAAGTCTTCGACCAACGATTCAAATTTGGCTCGGGTCACTTTGATGTGCAAGTGCTTCGGCCCGCTGGCATCAGCCGTGATATAAGGCAGATTAATATCGGTTTGTTGGGTGGAAGACAATTCAATCTTGGCCTTTTCAGCAGCCTCTTTGAGTCGCTGAAGTGCTAATGGGTCTTTGTGTAGATCGATACCTGATTCTTTCTTAAATTCATCGGCCAGATACTCAATCAAACGTAAATCGAAGTCTTCACCACCGAGGAAGGTATCACCATTGGTCGCCAATACTTCAAATTGATGCTCGCCTTCAACCTCAGCAATCTCGATGATAGAGATATCAAAGGTACCACCACCCAAGTCATAGACAGCAACCACACGGTCACCTTTCTTTTTATCCATACCATAAGCAAGTGCAGCAGCGGTTGGCTCATTGATAATACGTTTAACATCAAGACCCGCGATACGCCCAGCGTCTTTGGTTGCTTGTCGTTGTGAATCATTGAAGTAAGCAGGTACAGTAATCACAGCCTCAGTCACCTTTTCACCAAGATAACTCTCTGCCGTCTCTTTCATCTTAGCCAACACTTGCGCTGAGACTTGTTGTGGCGCTAATTGCTTACCACCAGCTTCAACCCAGGCATCACCATTGTCGGCCTTAACAATCTTGTACGGCACCATATCAATATCGCGTTGGACAATTTCGTCATCAAAACGACGGCCAATCAAACGCTTGATGGCATATAAGGTATTATCTGGATTGGTGACCGCCTGGCGCTTCGCCGGTTGGCCAACAATAATCTCACTATCTTTGGTATAAGCGACAATCGATGGCGTCGTCCGATGACCTTCATTATTTTCTATGACCCGTGGCTTGCCACCTTCCATAATTGCCACACAAGAGTTTGTCGTACCCAAGTCAATGCCGATAATTTTACCCATTTTAGCTTTCTCCAATTTAATCAGTTGCTTAATTTAAATCTGTGTTACCTACTTCATGTTTATAGGCATGATATGCCTTATATTTGGGGGCAGTGCGTTAAAATTCAACCGCAACCCCAAAATCATTTTATTTGGCGACCACTACCATGGCCGGCCGAACCAAGCGCCCATATAAGGTATAACCTTTTTGGAACACCTTAATGACGGTATTTGGCTCAGCCTCATCCGTCTCTTGCATACTCATCGCCTCGTGATACGCAGGGTCAAATGGCTGACCTAGAGGGTCAATCTGCTTAACCTCAAACTTACCGAGCACACCCATGAACATCTTGAGGGTCAATTCAATACCCTCGATGACTTTTGCATTTTCGGTATTTTTATTTGCCATGATCAAATCAAAACCCGCCTCTAGGCTATCGATAACCGGCAATAATTCCAAAACGAACTTTTCAATTGCGAATTTATGGGCATTTTCCACATCCTTGCTCGCCCGTCGTTTGACATTTTCCAAATCGGCCTGGGTCCGCAAAACCTCGTTCCAAAACTTTTCAGCCCGTTGTTCCGCGGTAGTCAATTTATCTTCTAACTCTTTGTATGAGGGATGTTCTAGCGCACCATGTGTCTCTTCTGGCTCTGTTTGCGCCTCAGTCTCAACTTGGTCGCCTTGCCCAAAGCCATTTTCATCTTCGTCATCATCAATAAAATCAGCGAGATCAGGGTCGTTTTTCATATCTTCTTCAATCTTGATCTTGCGTTTTTGGGATGAGTCGCCCTGACCACCCATCTGTGACCAATCTTTCTTCCCGCCTGGGCCTTTACCGTGTTGTGCCATATTGTCCTCCGAATAAATGGGCAATGTGTCTCTTTATATATGAAGTCTTTGGATGATATGCATATGGGGGTGGGTTTGGGGTATTTCAACCCATGGTCTAATAGGACCCTAACAATATTTGTATATTTTCTGAATTTATTCTATAATGCCAGTAGTCAACCTATATGTTAACTACTGGAATTATAAAATGCTAATTACTAAGGCACATATTGAGCTTTTTCACATCATGTTTCTGCGTCAGTTTAGTTCGCAGATTGATCATAGTCTATATGCGATTAAAGGCGGTTGTAATTTGCGCTTCTTTTTTAATAGCGTGCGTTATTCAGAAGATTTAGACATCGATATACAAATCATTCAAAAATTAACCCTTGAAAATAAAGTTAATAAAATTTTAACTAGCCCACTACTATTAAAGTCGTTACAAGGACATGGTGTAACAAATATAACAAGTACATCTCCTAAACAAACACAAACAACGCAAAGGTGGAAAATCCAAGTCTATACTGAAAATTCAGAAATGCCGCTCCATACAAAGATTGAATTTTCAAGGCGTAATACTAATTTAGATGCTGAACTTGGAGTGTTAAGTAGACAAATATGCCAACTATATACTTTACCCCCGTTACGGCTGCCTCACTATGGATTACAAGAAGCATGCATACAAAAGATATTGGCATTGGCAAATCGTTCATTTACACAAGCACGAGATATCTTCGATTTATACCATTTATTACATATTGGCACACCAATTATAACAATGAAGAAACAAACTCTAAGAAAGGCTGAAGATGCAATTTTATCTATAGATTACAACGATTATAAATCTCAGGTCATAAGCTTTTTGGAGCCAACACATCAACAAGAATACGGCGATAAAAGCTTTTGGGATATCATTGCTAATGAAGTATTCCAATATCTATCTGGTTTAGAGTCATGAAACTAATCACTGCATATCAAAAATTAAAGATCTTGGAACCCACTTTTACTACTAGAGATGCAGCAAAGATACTCGAATTGTCAATTGCTCATAGTTCAATGGTATTAAATAGATTAACTAAGCAAGACATTATTGTTCCTCTAGCACGTGGAAGATGGGCATACTCTCAAGACGTTGATCCTTTACTATTACCGAATATACTTGCTTACCCAATGATGGCATATATATCCTTATATTCAGCGCTATATTTCCATGGCATGATTGATCAAATACCAGAAACAGTCTTTGCCATCTCCAATGGTAAAACAAAAATATTTCATACTCCACTGGCTAAGGTTTCCATACATAATATCAAAAGTGTCTTATTTACTGATTATGAAAGCCATGGCAAACATGGGTTACTTATGGCCACACCAGAAAAGGCTCTGTTTGATACCCTTTATCTTATGCCAGCAAAATCAAATATATTTAAACGATTGACCGAGGTTGAATTGCCTGAGAAGTTCCAAGTATCGAAATTTGACAAATGGTTAAGGCATGTTAAGCATGAAGGACGAAAATTATTAATTCAAAATAATCTTAACTACTTAGTTATGCATAACAATATTTAATGTATTATTATGTGAAACTGATGACATTCTATCTCTTGCTATAATTCCAGTAGTCGACATATATGTCGACTACTAGAGTTATAGAATAGAGGAAGTCCTTGATTCAATTTTATAGTTTGTTATAAGAAATCAGCTATATTTTGTTTCTGCTAACTTGTGATATATCCTAATTTAATGTGGATATGTGAGAACCATCTGATTGGCTGCTAGTTGTTGTAGTCTCTGGGTCTACATCTAAAACAGGATAAAGCGACGGTTGTGCTCGTTGCGTTGCAGCAGCATAACTCGGGGGTTGGTTAAAATGGGCTGACCTCGGTGATGTCTGGCACGGTGCTGCTTGTTGTCGCGGCAATACAACCCAGCCATCATCGATGGGGGGGCGTTGGTAGACCTGGTTGTTTGAGCTTGTTGTGGTGGTGTCTTCTTCCAGAAACTCATCACCTTCTTGTATAAATATAACCGGTGCTGATGGTGATGGTGGTGGTAGTACCTCAATTATGTTCTCACTATTTTCCTTATTGTTTGTTACAATTTTAATTGCATTGACATTTTTACTTACCCAATCTGCCGATTTAATTAGTTCCTGCTGCCATTGTTTTATTGCCTCTGAGCATTGAACACATGGTATGTTTAATTCAGTTATTTCTTCATTTTCTGCTTGTACATTATCATCAAGAAAAATGATAAAGAATTTAATAATTGAATTATCAAGATGTTCAGCACTCTTTTCATTAACTTCTTGCTGTAATATTTGCTTAAGGGTGTTAACAATAGTTGGCTTGGCTGATAAAAATTTTCCTTTGTCCCGCTCAATGAGTGTTAACAAGAGTTGATTAATTTCCTTACCGAACATTATAGGATAAAAATGATCTACATTTAATGTTTGCTGTGCGATTAGTTCAATATATTTTACAATACTCAATTGATGCCCTTGATAAGCCAGATCTTCAAATATTTTCTGCACATTTTGATAACGTCTATGCTTACTAGTAAACAAATTAGCGGCACGACTAGGTTTCCGATTCAAGCTGTTACAAGCCTTTTTATATCTTGCGTCCAATACCGCATCATTTTTCCATTGTTCTTCCATGCGCTTTTGTAGTTCTTGCAAGTGCTCATATTTTTTGTAGAAATGTTGGATTTTTTCCTTCGGTAAACTTTTTGAAAACTCATCTAACCATTTGATTACTGCTTGCTTTGACTCATAGCCATGAATAGCAAATGCTTTTTTACAACATTTTATTGCTGAAGCTTTATCTATAAATGGTTTGTCCTTATCATACCAACCTTTCATATATGCCGTTGCTAGTTTTAGCCATGCGTGATAACTACCATATTTCCCGGCAACTTCGAACAATGACACTGAATCATAACGGTCTGTTCCTCTTTTCATATAAAGTATGTGACCCATGCAGTAATACATTCCAGCTAGTTTATTTGATTGATTTGGGTCTAATTGATCTGGGAGGTTTTTTTCTAAGTTTTCGATATATTCTTTAACTTTTAAAAATTGATCATATGTTATGTCAGACAACTTTAAGCTTTCGAGAAATTGAACGCCTGTGGTAGCAAGCATCCATTGCATTGTTAACGTCACGTCGTCATCAATATCCTTAATAGCAAGCAAATCCTCCATGCGTGCCAAGCAAAATTCACTCAGCAAGGGGTTACTATTAATTATTGCTTGCTGCAACAAATACGCGGCTGATTCTGGATCTGCCTTACCAGCATTGTGTGTCCCTCGTCGATAAAGCTCTGCCAATAATAACTTCGCTATGTTAGTATCTGTAGTATTTTTTAAAAGCTCTATTGCACGTGGGATGTTTATCCCGCGATGCTTATCAAGATTGCTCTGAAGCTTACCATGTCCTAAATTATCCATCAATTTGCTAAAATTATCCTGGAGATTCAATGCTAACAGCGCTGTTATACATTGTTCTTTTTCAGTCTCTATTTCTTTATCAGCATCTGGATTTGGCTTAGTAATAATGGAGTAATAGATTGCTGCCGCATCAATATTAGAGAGTTTGCTCTTCTTACCTCTTTTCTTCACTTGTTCTAGGGCCTTTGTAATCTGAGGTAGTTTTGCCTTTCGGAGGACGTACAACAAAATGGTACCACTGATAGAATCACATTGTTCTCGCGTTATAATGTTAGGTCTATCATCTACTGAAAAGAAATAATCTAGACTATTTTTATAAACAAGATTTCTTTTTATCTCTCGAGTTATCTTTCGAGGTTGATATTGCGCATAATATTCAGAATATTCAAAGCTTACTTCTTGAGATAAAAAATCTTGAATATCTTCATCTGAAGCATGATCCAAAACGGCCTTGATTTGATTAAGATTTTTACATTTACGTAACTCTTCCAATAACTTCATCTCTCATAACCTCATAATAGTAGAATTCATTAATAATATAATTATTATACAGGCATTAGCTAAAATCATCGTGTGATAATTGGTTATAATTGATGTTAATTTAGGTCAGATTCGTCGATTAAAAGTAGGGCCAGTGTTGGGATAAGAATTTTTTAGAGACCCCCTCACCCCTAAGTGATATACACAAACATTGCACAGTTATAAATTTTTAAGGAATAAATACATTAATTAAAACAAGAAGTTGAGTTACATAGCGATTCGTGATCAAATAAAGTTTTCATATTCTATATAAGGAACCGCTATGCAACCGACAAAATTATTACATAAAATCCTAAAGAAATCACAAGCAATAAGCCATGCAAAACGTCAAGAGTCTTTATTAAATGCAGTAGACAGTGTGATTCATGGTGGAAAACTGAGCTTGACATCATTAGGACGGCGTTTGCAGAAAGGGATAAAACCGAAAAGCAAAATACAAGCGATAAATTATTTGCTAGGGAATGGACAGTTGTATTCCGAGCGAGCAGCAATTTATACGGCAATGAATCAATGGCTATTAAGACGAAAGAAAATAAACATGTTAGTGGATTGGTCAAGCATTGTTGTGCATGGGTATCATTTGTTGCGAGCGAGTGTGGTGGTTAAAGGGAGAAGTTTGGTGCTTTGGGAGGAACTTCACCCGGAAGAGCTATTAGGCAATGAACAGGTACAGGGAGAATTTTTAAAAAACTTGAAGGCGCGATTACCATCGGGACTTAAAGTTTGTGTAATTACAGATGCAGGATTTCATGTTGATTTTTTCAAGCAAGTTATAGATTTAGGTTGGGATTATGTGGGACGTTTATTAACAAACATGCATTACACACTAGAAGGAGAGAGCAATTGGCAGGCTTGTAGTGACTTATATGAATTGGCGACGGATGAACCAAAATATATAGGCGCGGTCAAGTTAAGGAAACAAAAGCCATTTGCTTCTCACTTATATCTTTATAAGACAAAGAAAGTGAAGGAACAACGCC
This sequence comes from uncultured Gammaproteobacteria bacterium, assembly GCA_963748135.1. Taxonomy (GTDB): domain Bacteria; phylum Pseudomonadota; class Gammaproteobacteria; order JBGSLN01; family JBGSLN01; genus CAVVHY01. Next base: position 26,733 of record CAVVHY010000034.1, read on the forward strand.
AAAGAAAGGTAAAATATGGGAAAAGCGAAAAGGAACATAAGAATGCTGGAAATAAACCGTGGCTGATTGCATCTTCATTAAAAGTACCGGCGAAGGTTATTATGAACTTTTATAAGGGTCGTATGAAGATAGAACATGAATTTAGAGATACAAAAGATCCACGATGGGGAATAGGATTAAGAGAAAGCCGCAGTAAAGATCCGATTTGATTAAGCATCCAATTAATGATAGGTATGCTGGCATTATTTTTATTATGGTTAATAGGTTTGGGGCTTGAAAGACAAAATTTACATCGCGATTTTCAAGCAAATTCAATTAAACATAAGCGAGTGTTATCATTAGTGTTTCTTGCATTAGAAGCGATAAGAGAACGCTACTTAGAAAAAGTTAAACGATGGTGTTTAAGTGAAATCATAGAGGAAGCATTTGAGGACAACCCATGTTGTCCAAATTATGTATAGATCACTTAGCCCTCACCCTCCCTCTTTCCCAAAGGGCTGAGGAATCTACTCATTTTTAAAAAAATTTATTATTAAAATCAATGTAGTTAAAAACACTCTATTTAATTAACGATATAATGGCACAATAGCAAACCTAATTCTAAAAACGTAATAATCCCCTAAAAAAGGGTGTCATCCCGAGCGCAGCCGAGGGACCCCCTGAAGGATTGCAGAGAATTTCAAAAAGCGACTTTTATTTTTTCTTGTTCTGATGCACTTAGAAAGACTCTGCCATTTTGCAGGGGGTCCCTCGGCTGCGCTCGGGATGACACCCTTTTTTAGTTTTTCATTTCGTCGATAAAAATGCGCAGATCCCTCAGCCCCTTGGGGGTGAGGGGCGGGGAGGGGGTTTCTAAATCAATCCCGGATCAACTCTCCAAAGCCGAGGTCAATAGCTTCGCAGTGATTTCAACGATAGGGATAACTTGATCATAAGGCATGCGGGTGGGACCAATTACGGCAAGCACACCTACGACTTTGTCTTTTGCATAATATGGCGCAGACACTAGGCTACAGGCATCAAAGGCATCATAACCTGATTCTTCGCCGATAAAGATTTTAAACTCTTCAGCCGCCAAACATTTATCCAATAAATAAAGCACTTGACGTTTTTGGGTAAAGGCATCGAATAATTGACGTAAATGGTGCAAATCGGTTTCTTCAGCCAAACCCAATAGATTACGTTCACCAGTAATCACATAATCATCTAAATCTTGTTCCGGGGTAAATGCGGCATCGGCAACCGCGATGATGGTCTCCATAATATGATCGATAGTCGCCCGATCACGGTGTAATGACGTCACCAATTCACTTCGCATGTTAGCCAAGTCATGCCCCGCGAATTGCTGATTTAAATAATTTGCGGCTTGTTCTAATTCACTGCGACTAAAATTACGTTCGGTTTGGATAATCCGATTTTGCACTTCTTTTTCATTAAACACCAAAATGACTAAAACGCGATTATTGGATAATGATACAAACTCAACATGAGTCAAAGTGACGCTATCGATACGCGGCACCGTGACCAAACCTGCCATGTGGGTTAATTCGGATATCAAATTTGAGGCATTGCTGATAAGCGAATTAATACTTTGTTCTGGGTTCAATTGTTGTTGCAGTGTTTGCATATCAAACGTGTTTGCGGTCAAGGCTTGACTAGTTAACAAGCTATTGACGAACAATCGATAACCTTGTGCCGTTGGTACCCGTCCGGATGATGTATGTAAGGATCGGAGATAACCACGATCTTCTAATTCGGCCAAGACATTACGTATAGAGGCTGGACTTAAATTGATTTCGCGCTCACCGGCCAGTGATTTGGAACTGATCGGATGCCCCTCGCGGATATAGCGATTGACTAATATATGTAATAATTGCTGTGCGCGTTGATTGATCTCCTCAACCACGGGGATTACCTCTTGTTGTTCCCAAATTGACATATATGAATATTATATCACTTTAATATTGATCAATTTAGCATTGGATTAAAATATTTGCTAATGTTTTAACCTAGAATCGGCAGTAGCAATCGTAGCGAGGGCGCTTAAGCCAATGAAGGTATAGGTTTACGCTTAACCTATCTGATATAATAAGCAGTCAAGCTAGCAAAGGATGCGTAAGATAATATGAACAAACGAACATTTAAAACCATTGGTATCATCGGCCGGCTGCGCTCCGCTGAGTCAACCCAAACCGTTATTGATTTGCAAAAATATTTAGCCGCTAAACAATATAATATTGTTATTGAACAAGAAACAGCCAGCCTATTAGATGACAATTCCTATCCTGTATATCCACGCGAAGAGATCGGTAACCATTGCGACTTGGCCATTGTTGTTGGTGGTGATGGCAGCATCCTCAACGCGGCATCAGCCATTGTCGATTCTCAAACGCCGGTATTAGGGATCAATCGTGGTCGGCTTGGATTTTTGACTGACATTCACCCCGAAGACTTGGCGGATGGTGTAGGCTCCGTATTAAATGGTCATTATCATGAAGAGACACGTTTCTTATTGAATGCAGAAATTCATCATGAAGGTGAATGTATCCATAGCGATACTGCATTAAATGATGTGGTGTTATTGCCGGGTGAATATGCCCACATGATTGAATTTGAAATTTATGTAAACCAACAATTAGTTTGTAGTCAACGTGCCGACGGTCAAATCATTGCTACCCCAACCGGTTCAACGGCTTATTCTTTATCTGGTGGCGGACCAATCTTGCACCCCAAATTAAAAGCCATGGTACTCGTGCCAATGTTTTCACATACCTTAAGTGCGCGGCCCATTGTGACCTCTGCTGATGATAAAATAGAAATTGTTATCGGGACAGATAATGAGACTTCGCCTCACATCAGTTGTGATGGTAAAGCCTTAGTCCAGATTGCACCGGGTGATAAACTCATTGTTTATAAGAAAGCGAAAGAATTAATTTTATTACATCCGACTAATTATAATTATTTTGCAACACTACGTAGCAAACTTCATTGGCAAAAGAAACTTTAATGCTCGGTTTAATTTATTGGTAACACTATGATTCAACAAATTCATTTAGAAAACTTTGCCATCATTGAACATTTGGACCTTGATTTACATCAAGGGATGACGGTCTTTACTGGTGAAACCGGTGCCGGCAAATCGATTATGTTAGATGCCATTGAATTAGCGTTGGGTAGTCGATTATTAGGTGATGTCGTTAGGGCCGGAAGTGAAAGAGCCGATATCAGTCTAGTATTTAATATAAATGATAACAGTGCTGCCAAATCATGGTTAACCGAACGTGAATTATATTGTGATAATGAATGCGTAGTAAGACGCACCATTAGTAAAGACGGTCGCAGCAAAAGTTACATTAATGGTAGTCCTGTCACACTACAACTCGCCAGTGAACTCGGTGAATTGTTATTGAATATCCATGGTCAACATGAGCATCAATCCTTATTAAAGCGTGAACGACAAAGAGATTTGCTGGATGAATATGCCGGCCATATGAAATTAGCAACTGAAACGCAAATCCTTTATCAACAATGGCGACAATTAAAAACTGAATTAGAGCAAGCAAGTAATCAAAATCAAGACCAACACAATCGCCGTGAATATTTACAATTTCAATTAGAAGAATTTGCCACCCTTAATTTGCAGGAAGGTGAAATCGAAGCCTTAAGCGCAGAGCATAAAGAATTAGCCAATGCCGATAGCCTGATTGAGTTTGTCGGAAAATCAATAAATTCACTAGCAGAAAGTGAAGAGCAAAATGTTTTGGATTCATTAAATCAAGTGTTACGCTGGTTGGAACATTATAGTGATAGTAATGAAATCATAAGCAACTGTTGTCAACTATTAGAGGCAGGTAGTGTCCAAATACAAGAGGCAAACAGTGAATTGCGACACTATTTGGATCGTCTTGAATTAAATCCTGACAGGTTAAATGAAGTAGAACAACGTTTGAGTGTTATCCATGAATTGGCGCGCAAACATCGCATCAATCCAGAAGAGTTACTAAATTTACAAGATCAATTACAAACCGAGTTAGATCAAATCGATAATATTGATGAGCATGTTGCAAAATTGCAAACACAATTAGCTAACACAGAAAAAGATTATTTCATCGTTGCAAAAAAATTAAGCCAGAGTCGGAAAAAGGCGGCAGATAGATTGGGGGAATTGGTTAGCAAAAATATGCATCAACTCGGCATGACAGGTGGTCAATTTGCGGTGAATTTAATTGCTGAACAAGATCAAGAACCAAAAGCGCATGGCTTAGAACGCATTGAATTCACTGTCAGTGCCAACAAAGGCCAAGCTTTACAAGCATTAAATAAAGTAGCCTCCGGCGGTGAATTATCCCGTATCAGTCTCGCCATTCAAGTCATTATCGCCAGTAAAGTTGCGACACCAACATTAATTTTCGATGAAGTTGATGTCGGTGTGGGTGGTAAAGTCGCAGAAATTGTTGGACGCTTGTTGCGAGAATTGGCTAACTCAGTTCAGGTGTTATGTATCACCCATTTGGCACAAGTTGCAGCGCTTGGACAACATCATTTTCGAGTAACAAAGCAATCGGATAAAACAAAGACTGTGTCTGATATTATTAAATTAGACGCGGCGCAACGCGTCGATGAAATTGCACGAATGATAGGTGGTATTCAAATCACTAAACAAACACGAGCGCATGCCGAAGAGATGTTGGCATTGGTGGGGGTTGGTGATGGTAATTTAGCAATGACAGAATAGTTTAGAGACCCCCTCACCCACCCCTCTCTCCCAAATGGCTGAGGAATCGGCTCATTTTTGTCAAGACCACATTGCCCAAACGTGGTCATTCCGGGGGTTACTGCAACTTGGCGAGCGCAGCGAGCTTAGTTGCAGTTGCAACCCGGTATCCAGGAATGATAGCTTTTCATGATAAGATGACTTTGCAATTCCTGGATCCTGGATAATAACTGCAAGTAAGCTCGACTACGTCTCGCAAACTTGCAGTAATTGCCGGGATGACAGCGGTGGGGAAATGATAGGGCTTCAGGAAAATTTACTCTATAGTTGATGACACCCCCAACACCCACAATGGAAAAACCTTAATGACTTTCCTTGTCGACTTGGTCTTGATAACCATCGGCATCTAATAATTCATTTAATTCTTCAGCATCATCAGGCATCACTTTAAATAACCAACCATCATCGTATGGTGATGAATTTACCACTTCAGGTGAATCTTGCACTACCTCATTGATATCAGTTACTTCACCAGTGATTGGACTATAAAAATCCGAGGCTGCTTTCACTGATTCAACAACGCCCACTTCATCACCCGCTTTTACTTGCGTACCTATCTCTGGCAATTCCACAAAGACTAAATCACCTAATAGATTTTGGGCGTGATCGGTAATACCAATAATGACGGTACCATCATCTTCTTGTTTAACCCACTCATGGGTTGCAGTGAATCGTAAATCATTTGGAATATTACTCATGTTTTTCCCCTTCAATTAAATTAATTCTGATATCTAATTTTTAGCAATTGTTAAATCTTTATTTCACCCTTGCTCACAAAAGGTGGTTTCACGATCCGGGCAGATAACCATTTGCCCCTAACATCAACTTGGCAATGATCAGCATCACCTGCGGGCACCCTAGCAAACGCGATTGATTTGCCGATGATCGGTGAAAAACTACCACTGGTGATTTCACCTTCGCCAACGCCATCGATCTTTACCTTTTGATGATCGCGCAACACACCTCTGTCTTCAAGTACCAAACCAACTAAGCGATGTTTAACACCTTTCTCTTGTTGGTGCTGTAACGCTTTACGACCGATAAAATCACGATCTTCTGGTTCAAAGGCAACCGTCCAAGCAAGGTTTGCCTCTAAGGGTGAAATCGATTCATCCATATCACTACCATAAAGATTGAGCCCAGCTTCTAACCGTAAGGTATCTCTGGCACCTAAACCACAGGGTTTTATCCCAGCGCCAATTAACGCTTGCCAAAACGCGACTACCTCAGCATTTGGTAAAATGATTTCATAACCATCTTCACCTGTATATCCGGTACGAGCAATCCACCATCCTTCTGTTGCAACACCTTGGAAGGGTTTTAATTCGGCAACAGCGGCTTGCTTAGCCGCAGTTAAAATAGAATTGGTCTTGCTGCGTGCATTTGGCCCTTGAATGGCAATAATTGCCAAATCATCACGCTCTTTAACATCTACATTAAAAGGCTTGGCTTGTTCATGTAACCACGCCATATCTTTTTGGGTCGTACCTGCATTAACGACAATCCGGTAATGTGTTGGATCGATAAAATAAACAATTAAATCATCGATCACACCAGCATCATGATTTAGCATGCAAGTATATAAGGCTTTGCCGCTGACTTTAAGTTTAGCGACATCATTTGCTAATAAGTAGCGTAAAAAATCTTGTGCCTTGGCACCTGTTATATCAACTGCCGTCATATGTGATACATCAAACATACCCGCATCATTGCGGACATATTTATGTTCTTCAATTTGCGAACCATAATGTAACGGCATTTGCCAACCTGAAAAATCGACGATCTTGGCATTGGCATCGACATGTTGCTGGTAGAGTGTAGTCATCTTTGTCATGAATAAGCACCTTATATTTAATCCCGTGGCAATGTGGCGCAACGCGGCAAATCACCGGTCAAGCCCATGGCCCGCTTGATAAAAAATTGTTTCGCAGGCTTTAATTGGTTCGTCATATTTAAACCGAAACTACGCGCCCAAACAAGCATCGGTTGTTGCTGACTAAATATCTTTTTAAATCCTGCCATGGCTTGAATCATAACGTTATTTTCGCCATGACGCCAACGTTCATAGCGTCTGAGACAAGTCACGCCACCCACATCGCGACCTTTGACCACCGTCTCACTCAACACTTGCGCCAAACTAGCGGCATCTAATAGCCCCAAATTGACACCTTGGCCTGCCAATGGATGGATGGTGTGCGCTGCATCACCGATCAAGGCTACACGCGGCTTTACATATTGCTTGGCATGTCGCTCGATAAGTGGAAAGGCAACCCGTTTAGCGACACACTCGACTTTACCTAATTGAAAATCAAAGGCGAAACCTAATTGTTCATCGAATTCGTTATCTTGCATTGCTAACAATTCCTCTGCCTGCTCAGCCGTTGTAGACCACACAATTGAACAATGATGCCTATCTGCTAGTGGTAAAAATGCCAACACCCCTTGTGTTAAAAAACGCTGCCATGCCGTATGTTGATGCGCTAATTCTGTTTTAACTGTCGTCACTAATGCCTGTTGCTGGTAATCCCGAGTATTTGTTGCAAAGGCTAATTCGTCTCGCAACCAAGAGCGCGCACCATCGGCGCCAACAAGTAATGCCGTAGAGATTTGTTGTTGCTCCGTTAATTCGATCTCGACCGCACGATCATTAATTTCAATTGCGCGTATCTCAGCAGGACAATACCAACTTACGTTTGGATGGGTCTTTAATTGTTGAATCAAAGCCGAACGCATCACCGAATTTTCTATGATATAACCAATATTCTTTTCAGCCACATCATGACTATCAAATTCAATCTTGCCACCCCCCAACTCATCCCAAACATACATATGTTGAAATGGCGCTAGGCGCATAGACTCTATGGCAGACCAGACATTGATGTGTCTGAAGATATTTTCACTGGCGCGCGTAATTGCACTGACTCTAAGGTCATAACCATCTAGCGAAGCTGCACCCGGAAGATCTTTACCTTCAATAATCGCGATGGACAAATTAGTGTGTTGTGCCATTAAGCTTGCAAAGGTGAGACCGACAATACCCGCGCCCAAGATGACGATGTCATAGTTGTTATTATTTGCTGTTGTCATAATCCCCTCCCTTAGGATCTATATTGCCAAAATAAATTATGTTTTCTTTTGACAAAGATAATTACGGAACAACTCTACAATTCCAGGAATAATCGATAACACAATGATTGCAAAGATGACGATAGAAAAATTATTTTTAATAATAGGGATATTGCCAAAATGATAACTGACATAAAGGAAAAAAGCGATCCACAGTACGCCACCGACAATATTATAAACTAAAAAGCGCATAAAACTCATGCGCGCAATACCTGCAACAAATGGCGCATAGGTACGCACTACTGGCACCAGACGTGCAATTATGATGGTCATTGCCCCATGGCGCTCATAAAAATCATGCGTCTTTCTCAGATACAAATTAAAGATACTATCTTTATTTTTTGGAATTAAATGTTCACCGATTTGAAAGCCAAGAAAGTAATTTAAAAAACCACCTAAGATTGCTGCAGACATTAAAAGAATGGCTAAAAAGTGTAATTCTAAAGCGCCCCGCGCAGCCAAAGTACCCAAAGCAAAGAGCAAGGATTCACCAGGTAAAAAAGGTGTTAACACCAATCCGCACTCACAAAAGATAATCAAAAATAAAAATACATAGGTCCAAACACCAAAATAAGCAATCGCTTGGGTGATATAAACATCCAAATGCGAGAGAATATGGAAATAATCATGGATTAGGTTCATTTAACACTCCATATGCGGCAAGCCCAAGCCCAACCTTGGTAATTGCGGAATAAAACCCATGGTTTTACGCGCCAAGACACGTTTACCAAAGGGGAATAGATCCAGCCCAAGCAAGGCAAGATTGCGCACGAATGATATGGGCACGATATCATTGGAAAATATACGCACTAAACCATCGGTTAAGCGGACGATATCTTGTTGATCTTGCTTTCGTAGACGATTAAATTCTGTAATAATCGGTTGATACTGAAAACCTTCCCTGGTATCTGCATAAGCAACCAATTGTGCCAATACGGCAACATCTCGCAAACCTAAATTTAACCCCTGTCCGGCAACAGGATGTAAATTATGGCTTGCATTACCAATAAAAATCACATTGTCTTTGCTTTGTTGTTTAGCCCGAACAAGTTTTAATGGAAAGGTTTGTCGTGGCCCAACCCAAACAAATTTTCCTAAGCGATAACCGAATTGGTGCTGTAGCTTAGCTAAAAACTCTTGCTCATTTAACGCAAGATAGTCTTTTGCACACTCATGCGTCAAAGTCCAAACCATAGCGCTACATTTATCGCCCAGAGGTAACATGGCTAGTGGGCCGGTATGCGTAAATCGCTCATAGGCAATCTGTTGATGATCCCGTGAGAGACCAATATTTGCGACTAAAGCCGTTTGCTGATAATCATTCACCTGCGTTGCTACTGCTAATAATTGCCGTAATTTTGATTGCCCCCCATCAGCCGCCACTACTAAGCGTGCAGCAATAAATTTATCACCTTCATTTGTATCAAGTGTTAAATTTGCAAACCCTGAAGCCTTATCAAATTGATAGGCATTGAGCTTTGCAGGAACCAAGAAATCAATTTGTGTTGTCTTGGTTAAAGCAGATTGCAAGCAAGACTGTAATCGATCTAATTCAACGACATAACCTAATGCGTTAACGCCTTGTTCCTGAGCTGTGATGCGCGCAAAACCAAAATGGCCTTTATCTGAAACATGTATTTTTTTGATTGCAGTTGCACCCGCTTCAAAGTCTTGCCATAAACCAAGGCCGCTGAAAATTCGCCGACTTATGAATGATAAAGCAATAGAACGCACATCTCGATAGTCATTTTGTTGCCTTTGCTGAATGGTCACCGGTTTCGGATTCAACAATTGCGATACGTAACTTTGAATGACTCAACGCTAATGCTAAACTTGCACCGACAAGACCGTTACCTATGATTACAATATCGTATATTGAATTAGTTTTTTGCATACGGATAATCCATTATTATCATTTTGCCATCAGTATTTCGATCTCTGCTACTGTCTTGGGAACTTCAGCTGATAATATTTGATGACCATTATCCGTCACCACAATATCATCTTCGATACGCACACCGATGCCACGCCATTTGGGATCAACCTGTTGATTGTCATGACTAATATAGATACCTGGTTCTACTGTTAATACCATCCCTGATTCCAATGGCCGCCATTGGTTATCAAGCTTATATCGCCCTACGTCATGCACATCTAATCCCAGCCAATGCCCAGAGTTATGCATATAAAAATCCAGATAACTACGATTTTCAATTAATTTATCTAACTCACCTTGTAAAATTCCTAACTCCATTAAGCCAGCAGTTAGTACTTCAAGGATAGTTTGTTGCGCTAAATTCCAGGGATTACCCGGTTTAATTGTGTCAATTGCCTGACATTGTGCCTGCAACACTAATTCATAAATCTGCCGTTGCGCCTCAGTAAAACGACCATTTACTGGGAAAGTGCGGGTTACGTCTGCCGCATAATTATGATATTCAGCACCTGCATCTATTAATACTAAATCACCATCCTTAAGTTCACAGTCGTTTTTTATATAATGTAAAATACAAGCATTATTGCCGCCGGCCACGATTGGATTGTAAGCAACTTCGCGACAACCGTGTCGTTTAAATTCATAGATTAACTCTGCTTCAAGTTGATATTCATTGAGTCCGGGGCGACATATTTGCATTGCACGCTTGTGCGCCTTGGCCGTCACCGATGCGGCATAATGCATTAACTCAAGTTCATGGTTATCTTTATGCAGTCTTTGCTCATGTAATACAGAGGATAGGCTTTGAAATTGCTCTGGGGTACTAATCCCTCGGCGTATTTGTTTGCGTGTTTGGTTAAGCCAAGCCATGAATCGTTGATCATAGTCAGGATATCGCCCCAAGTCATAATAAATTTTTGACTTGTTTGCCAATAACTGCGGCATAATATGATCGAGTTCTGCAATACTATAAGCAAAATCGGCACCATACTCATTGATGGCACCTTCAATCCCGGCGCTAGGCCCATCCCAAATCTCATGTTGTTTATCATGCGGACGACAAAAGAGTCGTAATTCACCGCTTTCGTTTTTGGGTATAAAAACAGCGACGGCCTCCGGTTCATTAAAGCCAGTTAAATAAAAAAAGTCACTGTCTTGTCGATAGATATAATTGGCATCTGCGTTACGTTGTTTTTCTGGTGCAGCCACAATGACTGCAATACTGTCAGGTGCCAAATTTTTCAAAAATTTTTGTTGCCGCTGTTTTATTTGTTTTGCTTGCATAGCAATGCCCTCTTTTCATAAGCGTTGATGGTAAATGTCATAAATTACCAATCAGGTTACATAATCCTAGCATCGGCAGTTGAAATCTATGACGAGCGCTTAATCGCCTGTACCTTCATTAGCTTAAGCGCTCTCACTACAATTTCAACTGCCGATGCTAGGATAATCCAAATGATGACTAATGAAGTTGCTTTTGTGACGTTGGGCCGTCACTTGTTTGACTTGCTATATGGAATTCATTAAACAGCATTAAGACTGCCATGCGCACATATTCCATGACTTCGTAATAAGCCCGCTCATCGTCTTGATTAATCTCGATGGCATCATAATCAAGTTTCGCAATCTCTTGAAAATGGTGTAAAGCCTCTTTGCTATCATTCGAAACACCTTGATAGATATCGATCCCCGCCAAATTTAAACCCATTAAATAACCTTGGCACCAATGACTCAATGCCTCGGCCCTGAGTTGCAATTGTTCCTCGTCATCGGGTAAGAGTAATTGAAAGTCGAATTCCATGGCTTGGAGTTTATTGGCAGAATGCTGATATAAATCCAGGAGCACTTGTCGGTCAGCCTTGCCTTTATCATCTGTCTTATATTCTCCCAGGATGGGTTCAATCCAGGATTTACCATCCATCATTTTTCCTGCGCTAATGAAGCCACATAGCATGCCATGGGTCTCAGCGGCATTGGTGCGTGCATGGGCGTGTTGCAAGGCATCGGCTACTGTTTGAAAATCAGTTAATTGTTCAGTCATCTGTTAAAAAACTACCTAAATATAAAATTGAGTCTATATATTAACATTAGCAAATATTTGAACCAAGTATATTCTATTTATTTGCTTAGTCCTTACCAAAAGAGGCTGACCCTGGTCGTGGTAGTGGGCAATTTTCAGAGTCAGAGCCTTTTGGCGATGGACTAGGTGATGTACTGCAGCTAGTCGAGGTTGAATTACTACTTGATCTATCGCTACCATACAGAGTGTAATGGTTAGCACCTAGACTTATGGGTGACTCTTCACCAGACTCATTACTTGAACGACGTGAAGACCCTGTCGGGCTACCTTGATAACTAAGCCGTTCTATACTGCTAAGTTGTGATTCGACATCATCCTCTGGCAGCGGTTCTAAAATCTCATCGATTAATTCCTCTCCCCCTTCTTGATTGCCAAGGGCCTGCATTAAATTAGCCAAGACAGTAAATTTTGCCCTAGTCTCGACCTGTTCGCGATGTTGACTCGACACCCAACTCATCATCCAATCCAATATTTCAAATATAATGCCTCGGCTAGCGTAGCTTTCAAATATGACGTCGGATAAAAAGACTGCCATGACGAGCAAATAACTGGCATACCATGGAAAGACACCGTCTTGCTCCAAGGCATCTTCTGAAACATGGGCATCCATGGTCGCTGACATTGAAGACATAAACATTAGCACCAATGTTAACAATAAATTTTTGATACTTATCGCATGTCTACCGTGCGTCAGGCATGATTTCCCTTGGTTGGTTAATTCATTTGTCACTTCACTGGTGGCATAAATATCCAGACCATAACCAGGTATAGCCACCATCGGCGCTAAGGTGGCCGAAACCAATTTTGGTAATACCAATTGCAAACCCAAATAGGAAATATAACCATTGACAATCAGAGACACGGTCGGATTTACCAAAGTTGTCACTGAAACTATCGCCGAATTACTCTTAGGCAAACCCTTGGCGCGAAACTTAACACTTGGCTCAATTGCATAGGCGACTCGCAGGCGCTTAAAAAAAGTTGCAATATCAATCTCTTCCAGATCCTGAAACTCTTCGATTAATCGCCGGAACGGCCCTGGCTCCTGGCTTATCGCCTCGTTTAGCAACATAACGAGTTCTGCGATTGCGGCCTTTCGTTGCCTCTTACTAGGTTTACAACAAAGATTATTTGCCGCGGTCTTATAGAGTAAAGATTCGCCTGCCAATAAACTATTAAATCCAAGCCCCTTATGCGCTAAGGCAATGCTAGCGCCATAGCTGGTCAAGAATATGTTGTCATGATTATTAATATAAGTTATATAAATCACAGGGATCGTTGCGACGGCACCTAAAACTAATGATATTATCCGTCTTCCCATCTTGAATTGACATTGGGTATTCAACAATTGCCGTTCCGCTGGAGACTTCGCCCTAAGCGAATTCGTATACTGATTTAACACCCATGCAGAGGCCAAGCCATAAGAAACCACCGTGCCCCCTGCAACAACATAACCGAAATAGTGAATAAAGGAATTTCCTGCCGCTATCGCAGGCCTGATATACGGGATGCCCGCACCTAATCCATAAATGGATGCCCCCAGTTTTAGACTATTGCGTACGAGTAATAGTAATAGCGGCTCTGGTAGTGATTTAGCATGTACGATATGTTGCTTGATAAAATTTGCAACTAACTTTTGATGTTCATTTACTCTTACAAGTTCATTTGATGTAGCCGTTTGCATTTCAATTGATGCATTATTCTGCTCTTGATTATGTTTACTCATGTCTATTTTCCTAGGCGTATGAAATTCAATATAATCTTCTAAAACCCCTCTCTTCTAGCTATCTACCTTATTTGGGAAATCATAAACGAGTAAATTCAACCGATGTATCAGTAATAATAACGTCCGTAGTTTTACTATATTGATAAACTATCCTGAAACGCTCTGATTATTTTATGACCTAACTATATCGCCTAATGGGATTGACCACAAAGGCGTAACAATCTATCATTTAGACAATTTGTTGGGAGTTTAATAAGACATTATGAAGCCAAGTGATTTAGAATCATTAGAGCGAAAAACCATGGCGTTAATTGAGTTGTGCGAACGTCTTAGCGACGAAAATAAATCACTACGTGCCCGTGAGCATAAACTTCAAACTGAATATCTTAAACAACGCGAAAAAAATCAAGTGGTAAGCAATAAGATTAAGGCCATGCTTGAGCGATTAAAACGTATAGAGAGAACCTCATGACCACTAGCGATGAAATCATAACGATACACATTCTCGATCGTAAATTTCAACTTAAATGCACGCCCGATCAAGCTGAAAACTTACAACAAGCGGCGTATTATCTTGATGGCAAGATGCGCGAAATAAAAGACAGTGGCAAGGCGGTGGGTAATGAACGCATTGCAACCATGGCTGCGCTAAATATGGCCTTTGATTTATTGACCGTACAACGACAAAAAGATTTATACCTGGATACCATGAGCGGTCGAATCCGTGATTTGCAAAAGAAAATTGAAGCGGCGTTGGGCACTTATTCCGAATAAAAAATATTAGGGATTATGAGCAAACCCTAAGCAAAGCATATTGTAAATATGATATAATGAATTATTGCGTGACCTTCTGCTAACACATAGTGGGCTTTACGCGTTATTACCGATACTTATATCATTGGGATTCAGCGAGACTATGCTGTTGTGCAAGCCTATCATGTAATAGGAAGCCTGATGTGTGGCTCAAGAAACCCACCTGAGAGATACAGGGTGATATAAACGCAACCCACAGCAGATAGGCACGCATTATCTATAATCCATAGTTGAAATAATGATTAAACAAACCCGATCCTTTCTTCGAGCAACACTGCGTGAACAACGAAAGCATTTAAGTCAGGCACTGCTGCATGACCACAGTCAAAGAATCAACCAACACTTAGTTAGAAGCGATTACTTTAAACATAGCCAACATATCGCAGCATATATTGCCTTTGAAGGTGAAGTTAATACCAGTGCCATTATTGGCTCCATTTGGCAAGCACACAAAAAGTGTTATCTACCTATGTTACAGCAAACCAAAGAGTGTCACTTGGATTTTCTAGCCTACCATGAAAATGACACCCTGAATCTAAATCGATTCGGTATCCCTGAGCCGATTTATAATGCTAAACTTGTGTTCCCGGTAACCAAGCTTGATCTTATCCTAATGCCATTGGTCGCCTGTGACCGGCAAGGCAATCGCCTCGGGATGGGAGCAGGTTATTATGATCGTAGTCTGGCCTTTAAGTGTGATCTAGACCCGCGGGCAAAACCATTATTAATAGGGCTGGCCCATAGTTTTCAAATGGTTGAATATTTGTCGCCTGAGCCCTGGGACGTCCCATTGAATGGCGTAATAACTGAAAACGGGTTAATAGAATTCAATTGAATCTAAAGCCAGTAAAAAGATTAAACTAATATTTTTATTTATTGAACATTTAAGTGCTCTATTGACAATTAATCTATTATTTTCACAAAAAAAATCTATTGTCAATCTTGTTAGCTGAACAAAAAGCCGTTATTTTTAGACACCGAACAGAAATGATCTTTGGATTTACTGACTGCACAACCCATCTATCTGGAAATATCGGACATAGGAGAATAAATGCATTATTGGCTAATGAAGTCGGAACCTGGCTGTTTTAGTATAGATGACCTTAAAAACAGTCCTAACAAAACAACCCACTGGGATGGTGTACGCAACTATCAAGCACGAAACATGATGCGTGATCAAATGAAACAAGGTGATTTGGCATTTTTTTATCATTCTAATTGTAATCCACCCGGTATTGTCGGTATTATGTCAATTACTAAAGAGGGTTACCCTGACTTTACTGCCTTTGATCCCAATAATGAACACTATGATCCTAAAAGCAATCAAGAAAATCCAAGGTGGTGGATGGTAGATGTGAAATTCAAACAAAAGTTTGATGACGGCATCTCACTTGACCAACTGAAACAAAACCCAGCTCTGGCTAATATGCAATTACTACGAAAAGGAAATCGATTATCGGTCATGCCCGTTTCAGCGACCGAGTGGGATGCCATATTAGCGATGTTATAAGGTTAGTAGTTTTATGAAAAAATATAGTAAATTGACGTATATATTACCCTGGTTTATTTGCACCCTCGGTGCCTTATTTTACGCCTACGAATATTTCTTACGCATTACGCCTAGTGTCATGACAGATGACCTTATGCGTTATTATCATATTACTGATGCCATGCTGGGAAGTTTATCCGCATCTTACTACTATATTTACACGCCGATGCAAATCTTTGTTGGCATATTAATGGATCGTTACGGGCCGAGACGATTATTAACCATGGCGACAATCTGCTGTATCATTGGTTCAATATTGTTTGCAGCAACACCTTATTTATGGGTCGCATCTGTCGGCCGGTTCTTTATTGGTTTCGGCTCTGCGTTCGCCTTTGTCGGCGTGCTGAAGCTTGCAACTATTTGGCTGCCACGACGTTATTTTGCTCTATTCACAGGGATGGCCACTGCACTAGGGATGTTAGGCGCCATCGCGGGTGATATTTTTCTAGCTTATCTAGTCGACCACATTGGTTGGCAACAAACGGTTTATCTATCGGCCGGGTTCGGGATTATACTCGCTATCCTTATCGGGCTCTTTGTCCGGGATCAATCTCTGCTTGAACGACGTAAGTCGGTTGCTACGCGAGTCTATGACATCCGAACCAGTATACTCTCTTTATATCGCATTATCCGCATGCCACAAATGTGGATAATTGGAATTATTGGCGGCTTGCTTTATATCCCAACTTCTGCCTTCGCTGAATTATGGGGCATACCGTATCTACAACAGACACATGGTTTTAACAAAGAACAAGCTGCCTTTGCAATCACTATGATTTTCTGGGGCTGGGTCTTTGGTGGTCCACTTGTTGGCTGGGTTTCAGATACCATAAAACGGCGTGTAGTACCGCTTTATATCAATCCACTCATTGCAACCATCTTCATCTTATTAGTCTTATATATGCCAAACCTGGATATTGTAGAAATATCAGTGACATTATTTGTCTTTGGCCTATTCTCCGCAGCCCAAGTACTTGTGTTTGCCTTCGGTCGAGAAAATAACCCGCCGCAGGCATCAGGTACCGCTATTGCCTTTGTCAATATGATGGTTATGCTAAGTGGCGTAATCTTCCAACCCTTGATCGGCAGGATACTCGATATACTTTGGGATGGTCGTATGGTGCAAGGCATACATTACTTTACTACGCAAAATTATCAACTTGCCTTGATGGTATTACCGATAGGTTTAGTACTTGCCGCATTATTAGCTCGCTTCACTCTGAATGAGACCTATTGTCAATTTATTTACAAAAAAAAAGAGCCTGAGCAAAATGAACAATTACAGCCGAAAGAGTGTTTACAGCTACAGGTAGAGCAAAATCCGTAGAAAGTTGAATTAATCCCCAGACCAATTGAGTACAACTTTGCCTGAGGTACCCGACCGCATAACCTCAAAGGCCTCTTTAAAATCATCGATCGGGTAATGGTGGGTTAAGATCGGCGTCAAATCTAATCCTGATTGCAGCATGGAACTCATTTTATACCATGTTTCAAACATTTGGCGGCCATAAATACCCTTGATTTGCAAACCCTTCATAATTACTTGCTTCCAATCGATCGATGTATTGTTAGGCAGAAAACCGAGTAAGGCGATCTTCCCACCATGAATAGCGGTCTTGATCATATCATTGAAAGCTTGGCTACTACCTGATACCTCTAATCCAACATCAAAACCTTCAGTTAATTTCAATTCAGCAATAACATCATATAAGGACTCTTTATTGACATTTACGGTGCGGGTTGCCCCTATGCGACGAGCAAGATCTAAGCGATAATCATTAATATCAGTCACGACAACCCGACGCGCACCTACAAAGCGCGCAATCGCGGCCGCCATGATGCCAATGGGACCAGCCCCGGTAATTAATACATCTTCGCCAACCAAATCATAAGACAACGCCGTATGAGTGGCATTACCGAAAGGATCCAGAATGGAGGCAACATCGTCGGGAATGGTATTTGGCACTTTAAAGGCATTAAAGGCAGGGATTGCCAAATATTCCGCAAAACACCCTGGCCGAGTGACCCCCGTACTTACAGTATTACGACATAAATGGCGCCGGCCCGCTCGACAATTGCGGCAATAACCACAGGTAATATGCCCTTCGCCCGAAACACGATCACCAATATTAATACCCGCAACCTCGCTACCCATATCAACCACTTCACCAACAAATTCATGGCCAATGGTTAATGGTACTGGAATGGTATCCTGGGCCCACTCATCCCAATTATAAATATGGATATCGGTGCCACATATGGCTGTTTTACGCACCTTGATTAAAATATCATTGTGCCCGATTTCAGGTATTGGTACATCATCCAACCAAATACCTGGCGTTGATTTTAATTTTACTAGCGCCTTCATTTTCAATTCCTTAATTAATCACACCTAATTCACGTCCTACTTTAGCAAAGGCCTCAATAGCTCGTTCGATATGCTCTGGTTCATGCGCAGCAGACATTTGGGTCCTGATACGTGCCTGCCCCTTGGGTACCACAGGATATGAGAAACCAATAACATAAATACCCTCTGCCAACAAATGGTCTGCCATGCTTGCAGCTAATTTCGCATCACCTAACATAACTGGAATGATGGGATGCATACCGGGGATTAAATCAAAACCAAGCTTGGTTAAACCTTCACGGAAATGTTGACTATTACGTTGCAAACGGTCACGCAACTCAGAGCTCGATTCTAGCATTTCGATGACTTGAATAGCTACGGCCGCCATCACTGGGGCCAAGGTATTGGAGAAAAGATAAGGCCTGGAACGATTGCGCAACCAGGCAATTAATTCCTTACGGCCAGTGGTAAAACCACCAGAGGCACCACCCAATGCCTTACCCAAGGTTGAAGTAATAATATCAATACGGTCCAAAACGCCGCAATGCTCGGGCGTCCCACGACCATGCTCACCAATAAAGCCTGTGGCATGCGAATCATCAACCATAACCAAGGCATCATATTTATCTGCCAAATCACAAATGCCTTTGAGATTCGCAATGATACCATCCATAGAAAAAACACCATCGGTGGCAATCAAACGATAGCGACAATCGCGCGCTTCTTTTAATTTTGCCTCAAGATCAGTCATATCATTATTGGCGTAGCGTAACCGTTTCGCCTTACAAAGTCGTACTCCATCAATGATACTTGCATGATTCAAGCTATCACTTATGATGGCATCTTCTGGCCCAAGCAAGGTTTCAAATAAACCACCATTGGCATCAAAACAAGACGAGTAAAGAATCGTATCTTCTTTTTGTAAAAAATGGCTAATCCGATTTTCTAATTCCTTATGCACTGTCTGGGTGCCACAGATAAATCGTACCGACGCCATACCAAAACCATATTTTTGTAATGCCTCTTGACCAGTGCGGATCAAGTCCGGATTGTCTGCTAAACCAAGATAATTATTGGCACAAAAATTTAAAACATGGTGGTCTGGCTTAACATCTATCAGTGCACTTTGGGGTGAGGTAATAATCCGTTCATGTTTATAAAGGCCTGCGGCTTCGAGTTGTTCTAATTCTTGTTGTAGGTATTGATAGAATGCTTGACTCATGGTGTCCCCTGATTTGTCTATTGTTTGTTGTATTTTAATTGCTCCAGGATTATCGCTTTGCGTGAGTACTGTGGTTTTTAGGATTATAGTGTTTTCATCATTCAATAAAAAGGAGAATCTGGTTTTAGGGGTGTATATTAGGCGTGAAAGGTGGGAATTAAAGTTGAATTAGCGTTTATTTAGACCCCCCTCACCCGCCCCTCTCCCCCAAGGAGGAGAAGGGAGGGTGAGGGGGGTTCTAATAAAACACATAGATTGCAATTTTAACTGCATCGCATAAAATGAGAACTATCTCATAAGCACACAAAGCACAAGGATAATCGACCATGATTTTTCGGCAATTAATTGATTATGACACTTATACATATAGTTATCTTATCGCCGACAGCAAATCCAAGTCCGCGGTTTTGGTCGACAGCGTAAAGCATAATGCCGATCATTATTTAAAACTTCTCAAAGAGTTGGAGTTAACTCTACTCTATTGTGTAGAAACCCATATCCATGCCGATCATATTACTGCTGCAAAACAACTCAAACAAAAAACCAACTGTCAAATTATTATTCCCGCTGGTGTGAATACCGATTGCGCGGATCGTTTTATTCAAGATCAAGAACAACTTGTGTTAGGCGAAGTGATTATTAAGGCTTTATCTACCCCCGGACACACGAAATCACACATGGCATATCTAATTAATCAAACCCTAGTGCTTACAGGTGATGCATTATTGATTCGTGGCTGTGGACGCACTGATTTTCAAGATGGTAATGCCGCAACATTATATCAATCCATCCAAGATCAATTATTTAGCTTAGCAGACGATATCTTGGTATATCCAGCACATGATTATAATGGCAATACTTGTTCAACAATTGGTGAAGAAAAAGACTTTAACCCTCGCTTAGCAAATAAATCTTGTACAGAATTCATTGCCATCATGCAAAACTTAGATCTGCCTAAGCCCCAACAAATAGATATCGCCGTGCCTGCGAATTTGCGTTGTGGTGAAAATAGCTAGTCTTAGAATTAACATCTAAACACTATTACGAGTAGGTATTTATTATTAATTAATTAACATTCGATTTTCATCAAAGATTGGATTGGGAATATATGCCTGGCCGTGATGTCGGCTTGGGTAATAACCATGAATCAATTCACGCTTTAAATATCCAGGTTTTAGATATAACTCTTGATAACTTCCCTCGATAGCCATTTCAGAAACATAAGCCTTTAAGATACTATGGCTTTCACCCATAAAACGACTGTATGACAAGGCATTTCCTTGATCTAAAAAGATGGGGCAACCGGTAATAAGGTCATCGATATTCTTCAAATGTTTTTCAAAAAAGCGCTTAATATCATTTCTACGAACCTCGCGTTCCCCTTGAATAGGGCAATAGAGATAGATTTCGAGGTATTTCATCGTCTTTGATTGGCTCATCATATTACGCAAACTTTGCGCTGATGGCTTAGACTTTTTGAATCTTTGATAACGATTTTCAAGCTTTAGACGTCTTAACTGAAAAGCGATACGTGCAAGCAACGCTTTTGCTACTACTGGCATATTCATCCTGATCATGCTTCCTGCCCTTTTATAATTATCTAAAACGCTCATCCTATCTAATCCCTGTTCGCTGTATATTATACGCCTAATAGATATTATGATCCAAGTCTTTATGCTCGAAATTTGGGCGTTAATTAATGTAAAAAAGCTTACATTTTCCATTATCTCGTCTATCCACACTCTATTAGTAATCAATTATCAACTTATGTTTACGAATGAAGCATGAATATCCTTAGCCCATGGATGAATAATAATTAATAATACTTAAGGATTTCTTAAAATTGCTAAAAAAGTCCTATAAATAAGAAACCCCGCTTAAGCGGGGTTTCTTAGACTGCATAGTGTGCAGCAGCAAGGGTTACATGCCCATGCCGCCCATGCCACCCATGCCGCCCATACCGCCCATGCCACCCATGTCGGCGGCAGCTGCAGTTCTTCTTTCTTTGGAAGTTCAGCAACCATGCATTCGGTGGTTAACATGAGGCTAGCAACAGAAGCAGCATTTTGCAATGCGGTACGAGTTACTTTGGTTGGATCCAAGAATACCCAATTCAACCATATCACCATATTCGCCCGTTGCTGCATTGAAACCATAGCTTTCCTTTGCCTTCAATAACATGATTAACAATACCACAGAGGCTTCATAGCCAGCATTACTCAACGATTTGACGTAATGGTGCTTCAATTGCACGACGTAGAATAGCTAATACCCATATCTTGGTCTGCATTTTCACCTTTCAAGCTTTATCAAGGCGCCGATTGGCACGAATTAATGCAACACCACCACCAGGCAACAATACCTTCTTCAACCGCAGCACGAGTTGCATGCAATGCATCTTCAACACGTGCTTTTTTCTCTTTCATTTCAACTTCAGTTGCAGCACCAACTTTAATAACAGCAACACCGCCAGCTAATTTAGCAAACGCTCTTGCAATTTTTCACGATCATAGTCAGAAGAAGTTTCTTCCATTTGTGCACGAATTTGCTTAATACGATCTTTGATTTCTGCATGCTTTACCTTCACCATCAATAATAGTTGTGTTTTCTTTTGTAACAACAACACGTTTAGCTGAACCTAAGTCTTCTAATGTAGCACCTTCTAAGCTCTTACCAACTTCTTCAGAAATCACTTGTCCATCAGTTAAGATAGCAATATCTTGCAACATAGCTTTACGACGATCACCAAAGCCAGGTGCTTTAACAGCACAAACTTTAACAATACCGCGCATAGTTATTAACAACTAATGTTGCTAAAGCTTCACCTTCAACATCTTCAGCAATAATCAATAATGGACGACCAGATTTAGCAACACGCTTCTAAAATAGGCAACATTTCACGGATATTAGAAATCTTTTTATCCACCAATAAAATAAAAGGATTTTCTAATTCAGCGCTCATGTTTTGCTGATTATTGATGAAGTATGGAGAGATATAACCGCGATCAAATTGCATACCTTCAACTACATCCAATTCATTTTCTAAGCTGTTACCTTCTTCAACAGTGATAACACCTTCTTTACCAACTTTTTCCATTGCATCAGCAATGATTTGACCAATAGACATGATCAGAGTTAGCAGAAATAGTACCAACTTGAGCAATGGCCTTTGCAATCTTTGCATGGCTTTGACAATTTCTTCAATGCTTCAGTCAGCGGCTAATAACTGCTTTATCAATACCACGTTTCAAATCCATTGGATTCATGCCAGCAGCAACAGCTTTGATGACCTTCCAATAGGATTGACTGCGCTAATACAGTCGCTGTTGTTGTACCATCACCAGCAACATCAGAAGTTTTTGACGCAACTTCTTTCACCATTTGCGCACCCATATTTTCAAAGTTATCTTCAAGTTCAATTTCTTTGGCAACAGAAACACCATCTTTAGTGATGGTCGGTGCACCAAATGATTTTTCGATAACAACGTTCCGTCCATTTGGACCTAAGGTCACTTTAACGGCATTTGCCAAAATATTAACACCGGCCACCATACGATGACGGGCATCATCCGAGAAGCGGATTTCTTTTGAGACATGGATTTCTCCTTTCATTAACAAACCCTAAAATCTCTAACATCATTGAACGTAGCGCTTAGGCTTACTTCTCAATGACCCCCATAATGTCTTCTTCACGCATAACGATGTAATCAGCACCATCAACTTTGACTTCGGTACCGGCGTATTTACCAAATAACACCTTGTCACCTTTTTTGACATCCAACGCGCGGACATCACCGTTATCCAAGATTTTGCCTGGACCTACTGCGATGACTTCACCACGAATAGGCTTTTCAGTAGCAGTATCAGGAATAACAATACCACCTGCGGTCTTGCGCTCTTCTTCTTCACGCTTAAGTAGAACGCGGTCATGCAAAGGACGAATCTTCATACAATGGACTCCCTTTAAACGATAAACCAATATAAATATTTGCGGTTCATTAGTTAGCATAAAGTTAGCTAATAAACCAACCCAATTAGCACTCTAGTGTTAAGACTGCTAATGATAGCGATATAGGGATAGGTGTCAAGAAATTCAAGAGTAAAAATGCCATTTAGACAAAAAAATTTGCGAATCAGGTTGTAATTTATGCCGTAAAGATTAATCTATGGTTATATAGTAAGGGAATTTAGGATCATCAATGCAAAACACCACCAAACTAATTGCATTTATTGTTTGCGGCTTACTCATGTTAACCGCCATAGCATCTTATGCTGCCAACAAACCTATACCGGAAAATCAGGCCTTTAAGCTTCATGTCAGCAAAACTAACACCGATTCATTGATTGCCAAATGGCAGTTGGCACCTGGCTATTACCTTTATCGCGACCGGTTTAAATTCAAGATCATAAAACCCAAGGACGTCAATCTCGGGCGCGTCTTCATGCCTAAGGGGATTGAAAAAGAAGACAAGATTCTGGGGAAACACCAAGTTTATAAAGGTAATTTACAACTCTCTCTGCCATTGCTAAATCCCAATGAAAAGACGGTACAGCTCGAAATAAAATATCAAGGTTGCGCCGAATCCGGCTTTTGCTATCCACCCATCACCAAAGAAGTCCATTACAATCCAGTGGCAACCTTGGCTGACAATAGCATACAGATTAAAACGGTTGCCACAACCATCCTACCGAATACCCCAAAACTTGTACCGCAAAAGCCCTTGTCCCAGCAGGAACAAGCTCAAAATATCTTAGGCAAAGACAATCTCATATGGTCTTTTATGCTATTTTTTGGCTTTGGTCTGTTACTCGCCTTCACCCCATGTGTATTACCCATGATCCCCATTTTATCTGGGATCATTGTCGGTCAAGGTGATTCGCTAACTACCCGCAAGGCATTTAGCTTATCACTTACCTATGTCATCAGCATGTCAATTACCTTTGCTATTGCCGGGGTCATTGTTGGACTGGCGGGGCAAAATATTCAAGCCGCTATGCAAAACCCGATAGTAATCAGTATCTTTAGCTTGGTCTTTGTATTTTTAGCCTTATCATTATTTGGTTTTTATGAATTGCGTTTACCAAATCATTGGCAACAAAAAATCACCCAATTAAGTAATCAACAGCGCGCAGGTAATTTTTTAGGTGTCGCTATCATGGGGGTGCTTGCCACTTTAATAGTCTCACCGTGTGTCAGTGCCCCATTAGTTGGCGCCTTGGCTTTCATAGGCCAGACGGGGAATGCAGTATTAGGTGGGGCAGCCTTATTTGCCATGGGCTTAGGAATGGGGGTGCCATTATTAATTATCGGCACTAGCTTCGGCCGTTGGCTACCAAAATCAGGCACATGGATGGATACTGTCAAGACCATTTTTGGTGTTGCCTTATTAGCAATGGCGATTTGGTTGTTACAACGCATTATCCCAGGGCCTTTGGCATTGTTCTTATGGGCCAGCCTGGCAGTGATCGTTGCCATTTATATGGGTGCCCTCGCGCGCACTCCCGCAACCGGCTGGGGCAAATTATGGCAGGGCCTGGGTATCATCTTGCTCTGTTACGGTATCCTAATGATTATTGGTGCCGCCATGGGAAGTAAAAATCCCTGGCAGCCACTTGCTGTTGTACAACAGTACTATACTGGCACTAAAGCTGAACAACAAGGTTTAAAATTCGATCGGGTCAAATCGATCACCGATGTTAAACAGGCAATCAAGATCGCCAAGTCACAGCACCGGCCTGTCATGTTGGATTTTTATGCCGACTGGTGTGTCGCTTGTAAAGAAATGGAAGCAACAACTTTTAAATCCAAAAAGGTAAAAACGGCCTTGAAAAACACCCTCCTCTTACAAGCGGATGTCACTGCTAATGACGCAACAGACAAGACATTGGAAAGATATTATGGGGTTGTTGCGCCACCCACGATTTTGTTTTTCGATACAAAGGGCAATGAGATCAAATCGGCACGGATTGTTGGTGAAACTGGGCCGAAGGAATTTTTGCGACGAATACCTTTCTAGGGGCTAGGAACTAGGGGCTAGATGACTAGAGACTAGAGTTTTAGAGGCCCCCTCACCCTCCCCTCTCCCCCAAGGGGGAGAGGGAAATGTGGGGCTCACCCCTTCGGGGTGAGCAGATATAAATATTATTGGCTTTACAAATATTCTTGGCTTTGCGAGCGTATTTAGCTTTGCAAACATGTTTGGTATTGCAATACCGTTATGCCTTTGGGGGGTCTACCTCTTATCCCCTCTCCCCCTTGGGCTGAGGAATCTGCTCATTTTTGAAAAAAATTAGCATTACAATCAATGTAGTTAAAAAAATAGTGGCGCGACGTGATTTTTCTGCCGCATAAAAACATTGTCATCAACTATGTTGTTACGTTATTTGATGCATGTGATTTTTCCACCGATGCGTGAGTAGGCCGGATCCTTTGACAACATAGGTCGATGTTTGTATTCCCCGTTCCCACCTGCTTTCGCATTATGGTGGTGTCACATTATTTCTACCCTATTATCATTGTGCCCCGGCCCCTCGTTAGAACCCATCGTGCGCGATTAACGCAATAGGCTCACGATAGCAACCTTTACCTGGATATTGGCTCATAAAGGTTATGGCAAATCTTCACTGCAGGCAGCGGATTGCCGCTAGGTTTTCACCATACCCTTCTTTCGTGATACCATCCGCTCCCACCGCTTTCTTTCCATCAAGCTTGTGGTAGCAGTCGCGAAGTGACCCTTCGTTGATGTGGTGCATCAAGCTGAAGAACTTTCCTTCCGGTTCCTTCGCGGATATCCAGGCTATCCTGTCGAGCACTGTGGCCGCTGTTCTTGGTGGTTTTGTCATCTCCATTCGCGTTTCTCTCTTCAGGTTGTTGTTACCGATGGTGCTTCGCTCCGCAGTCGTTACTCTGTTTCATCACTACTACCACCAATCGGACTTCCTATGGTGCGTTTTGGCTTCCTCGCTGTTACCCTTGTTGGCCAATACTCCATCCTTGAAGACACCATAGGATCTCCCACGTTTAGTTAGCTTCATTTGCTACATGCCACGCTCTTCGACCCCGGGGACGTCGTAGTGTTCTGCCCATTGATGTTCACTATGATGTTGTTTTCCATTGGATGAACTATGTCAACCGTCCCAATAATTTCATTTCGGGGCTCAATCGCCTAACCGCTTGGTTATGGCCTATAGCATCCCTGTCTACGCTTAGCCTTTAACGTTACCGTTAAAAGCCCAAGACTCGGTTCTGTGTGTGTTGGGTCACACTTTCACAGGTGAGACTTTCACTCACGTGAATCTAACCACTTCGTGGCGCACTCATCCCGGCCATTACTGCAAGTTGGTGAGACGTAGTCGAACTTACTTGCAGTTATGAGCCGGGATCCAGGAATTGCAAAGTCATCTTATCATGAAAAGCTACCATCCCTGGATTCCGGGTTGCAACTGCAAC
>CAVVHY010000035.1:0-19915 GCA_963748135.1 uncultured Gammaproteobacteria bacterium
CACTTTAATCAACCTTTGATTTTATATGCAGAGCATAAACTTAAGTAAGATGTTCCATATAAACTTTATTACACATTAATCAGAGAAAACATACCTAGCCTTGATAACAGCAAAATTGTATCTTATGAAGCTCATCTTAAATCCATTAATGCTAAAGCCCCTTCAGGCAAACTCCATTGATCACATAAAAATCCCTAAAACACTAAAGCTAGACCACTGCTAATTGATTTGGCGGGTCAAAATTTGTGAATACCAAAAAGGTAATGGAAGCCCGTAAATTTCCTTTGCTAATCAGTCAACATCTTGTAAAATCAGTAGCAAAGAATACTTTCCATATGAAAGTGCTAAAGGAACTAGCCGTATCATAGGCCGCGTTAACTTTTAATAAAGGCTAGTTTAGCAATGTTATTGAAAATTCTTAAGCTTACAGTAATCCCCAGATGTTTATATCATTTTATGAAGTCTTATACTCTTGTGTTTGATTACATAAATGCAAACTGGCCGTATAGAATAATTAAAATGCATTTTTCTCATAAAATCTGCTCCATTAACTATGCATCAGCAAACTATATCGTTAACTCGACAGATAAATCGAAACCGTAATATCATTATAGAATAACGGATAGTACTCATGATTAATCCAACAGAAAATCTTGAAGCGCCTATAAAAGCGATACTAAAAACATATGACAACGCGAATATCGAATTAAATTCATCATGCCTGATACCGATTAGCGTGGGACAAGATTATCATGAATCGAAAAAATTCATTGGTACAATTTCTAAAATAAACAGTGTATTTTCAGAGTGCACTTTTGTGATCTGCGATACCTTACAAAGGTATTCAATACAAATTATTAATGAAGTTGGCGATAGTGAATTAGCAAAAAGTATGTCGATAGAACACGGAGATGAATGGTTATCCAGAAATAAGAAGTCATTAATGAAAGTAACGATACCGCATGAAATAACTTTTTGGGAAGATTGGAAGAAGCAGAATGTTTACCCAGGATATGAAAAAAAAATCAACGATATGTATACAAATGATATGGAATTTAAATCTATTGTGAACAATACGGCTGATTCATTCTTAATTAGAAGATGTACAAGCAATAAAAATATAATCACAAATTACTCGTACTACTTTAATCTATGTGTTTCCTACCTGCTTGAAGAATCTGCTGTGAGAGCTATGTGGGGTAATATGGGTTTTGATTATCATTTGTATCCTGCAAAGGAAAATCAGGCCATGACTTATTTGGATAATAAGATTATACGAAAACATAATCCGACCAAATTAAAACCCTTAAAAATAAAATTTAAAAAAGTACAAGTTATGGATATGGTTTGTGAATAAGATAGAGTATGTGGATATTGACAGCTTTACAAAAGGATTACTTAAAAACTTACCATCGCCTGCAATATTAACTGACGAAAAGCTAAATATTTTAGAAATTAATTCACAAGCCAAGAAATTCTTACGGAAGAATGTTAATGCGAGATCTTTACGCGAATATTTTGAGGAAAGTAAGTTAGAGGCGGCTATTCCTGAAAAAAATCAGCTAATTGACTTGGCGTATTTTGAAAGCTATTTGCGTATTCCGCCTCACAACATAAAGGTTAATTGGCAGATTTCTTTCATCAATAATGGATCCAAAGCGTTACTTATAGGTGATCTAAATAAAGATAGGATTGATGAGTTACTATCATCAATTGAATTCTATGAGCATATTATAGATAATATGCCAGGGCATGTGTATTGGAAAGATAGAGCTGGTAAATTATTGGGCTGCAATAGAAACTTACTAAATGCTTCTGGATTCAAAACAAAAAAAGAGATAATTGGTACAACAGCTTATGATGCATTACCTAAGAAATTAGCGACCATTGTTCATGAAACAGATAAAAAGGTCTTAAATACCGGTAAAATCCATAGCCAAATTGAGCCATTTGTTGATATAGAAAATAATACAATTATCTTTTTTTCCACTAAAGTACCTTTAAAAGATAACAATGATGAGATTATTGGTGTACTAGGTATATCTGTTGATATCACCGCGGAAAAAGAGGCCGAGCGTCTCAAGTTTGAAAAAATAGCCCTTGAAAAGCAGGCATTTGTGAATAAAGAAAAACGCGAAGCAGCCGAAAAAACAGCCGCCCACATGCAAACCTTGGCGGCCACCATTGCGCATGAGCTACGAACACCACTCGGTGCAATTGACGGTATGGCATCGTGGTTAGAATTAGTAGCGAGCAAGGTTACTGACCGTGAGCTTAAACATAAGCTTATGAATGCGTATGAGCTAATATCAGGTGAAACAGCTAAAACAAACGCTTTTATTACTATCATTTTAGAGAGTTTAACCGAACTTAAAGATAAGTCATTTGAAAAAACTTCGGTTAAAAGTTGTGTGATGGAAGCGGTTGATCGCTTCCCCTATGAGGCTGATGAAAAGAAACTTGTACATACTAATCAAGTAAAAGATTTTACATTCATAGGTAACCAAGAGATGGTTATACATGTGCTTTTTAATCTTATAAAAAATGCACTTTACTTCATCCAGGCAGCGAACAAAGGCGAGATAACGATTTGGACAGAACGTGGCGATGATTACAATTATCTGCATTTTAAAGACACAGGTAAGGGCATGCCTCAAGATAAGGCGGATAAAATATTCGACAAATTCTTTACCGATACCGGCGTAGGCACTGGAATTGGTCTATACTTCTGTAAAAATGCAATGAACATCATGGGTGGTGACATTGTGTGCAAAGCAAAAGAGGGGGAGTTCGCACACTTTATTTTGTCATTCCCTAAAATAAAATAAGAATAGTTAACAAAGCTACAAGGAGTATATTATGCAGGCACCAGCAAGAATAGTTCCATTTGTTATCCGTCCAGCAACTGTTGTATGTGTTGATGACGATTTAAAGTATCTAAAAGCACTAAGTATTTATCTTACAGAACTTGGAATAAGCCATCTCATGTTTGATAGCTCCGAAAAAGCCATCAAATATCTAGAGAAGATTTCAAAAGAACAAGACTGGTTAAGAAGTTGGGTGATAGATTCTGATGTAGAAGATGCCGTAATGGGTACTTTTACCGCACCAAAACTTATGTTGCCTATAAAACCTCTCATTGAGCAAATTAGAAATGACAATCGTTTTTATGAAGTGTCATGCGCCTGCTTTGATCACAAAATGCCTGTTATGACTGGTTTAGAGGCTATAGAACTATTAAAAAACAGACGATACAAGACGGCCATGTTAACGGGTCAAATGCCGCCTGATGACGCTATTGAGAACCTTAACGAGAAAATAATTGACGTATACGTCAGCAAACACCAGCCGCAGGCGATTAAAAGAATTGCTGAGCTGATTGAAAGGGCGAGGCAAGTTTATTTTAAAAATGGTCTCGATTACATCGTCTCGAAAAATGGAAGATTAAGTAAGGTTCTGTTTGACAAAAATTTTAATGCTTTTTACGATAAGTTTAGCGAGGACAATGATTATTGTGAGAGCTACATGATTGATGATTTTTGTAGCCTCGCGCTATTCGATAAATATATGAAGGCGACTATTTTGGCAGTACTTCACGATGAAGAATTTGATGCATATTATGAAACAGCATCGATGGCCGATCAAAAGCCTGATAAAGACATCCTGAACCTTATTAAAGAGCGAAAAGCGTTCCCATTTTTCTATGGTCATGATATCGCTAATATTGAACCTAAAGCGTGGGGCAGTTATTTAGTGCCTGCCAATAAAGTGGAAGGTTCAGAGATTTTTTATTCTGTCCTTGATGACGTTAAAAAATATGGCATTGAGACAGAAGGGTTGACAAGCTATGCGGATTTCTTGGCAAAACAAGATCCCTTTGAATTTACTTAATTGTGAATAACCAAACCAACACGTTCATTATGTTGATAATAAATGTGTTCTACTTAAAAAGCTCGCTATGTGAACCAAGCCGAGCGAGTTGTAGGGTAGTGTTATCTGGCTTCTTATATATTAATAAAAGATCGGGCTTAAGATGGCATTCTCTATAACCGTCCCAGTCACCACTTAACGAGTGATCGCGGAAACCGTCAGGCAAGTTCTGATCGGTAAGCAGCAGTTCAAGCACTGTTTCAAGCAGGGGATCTAGTTGCTTCCTGTAGCGTGGCATCGCTTTTGCCCGCTTGTAATCACGTTTGAATACGGATGAGCGTCTAATCGTCCGCATTTAGATCATCCATGAGTGCTTTGACTGACTTGAAGGCTTTGCCTTTATCAGCCTCAAGCTCATCCATTGCTTGCTGCGTGGTTGCATTAGGAATTTTTACCTCGAAAGGCAGGCGGTGTTCTTCAGCGACACGGATCATGAGCAAACGAATGGCATCTGATACAGACAAGCCCATAGCTTCTAGTGCGTCCATAGCCCGTTGTTTTGTCGCCGTATCAATACGGGCACGGACATAGGTGTCAGACGTACGCATAATTACTACCTCCCAAATTATTCATATGACTATTGTAGTCCAGTTGTGACTACAAATCAAGTTTTCATGAACATTACCTAAAATGTCTATTAACGGCAAAGTTTAAGAACTTTTGTTGCAATATGGTCACACTTATGGTAGTATAATTAGTATGAGTTATAGTAATACCTTAAGGTTGAAAAGAGGTGTCTTATGCAAGTACAAAAGTTATCTATTTCTTTGCCACAAGAGCAATATAAATTTATAGAAGACTATCAAGCAGAACATCACTATAAAACTCGCTCAGAAGTCATCAAAGAGGCTCTTCATTTGCTGCAGCAAGTACAGCTTGAATCTTATTATCAAGAAGCAAATCAAGAAATAGACAGTGATTTCGAAATAACTTCCCTGGATGGAATCGAAGAAAATGAAACGTGGTGAAATTTATTATGCTGACTTAGATCCAACTATCGGATCAGAAATTAAGAAAAAACGTCCGGTGCTTATTGTTAGCAACAATGCTAATAATAAAAAGGCTAAAACGGTTACTATTATCCCTATTACTTCAAATATAAAAAGAGTATATCCTTTTGAAGTACTGCTTGAAACTCAACATTCAGGATTGACGAAGCATTCTAAAGCCCAATGCCACCAGATAAGAACCATCTCTAAAATTAGAATACTAGGCAAAAGAGTTGGCACCGCAAGTAAATTTATAATGTCCAATATTAACTCAGCTATAAAACTTCACTTAGATATTCATTAGGGAGTGTTCTAGGAACTGTGTCAATTCTCCATGGTTCAGTGGCCATACCGCATACACAGTATGTAATCACATTTCATTTTAAATTGATACAGTTCCTAGAACACTCCCGAAATTTCCTAATACCCTCACTCACTTTTTAAACGATAATCTTCGGTTTTTATGTTCATCTTGTGTTAGTTTTTTGGTAAACAATCTGGTGTCATGCTTTTTAACGATACTGGGTATCACTTTCAAATTATCATTAACGCATTTTAAGCCACCAATTAATTTTAACAATGGATTTATATTAAGACCTTCCCCATAGTTGATTGCGAGTAATGATAAATTATCAGCTAACTCATCTTGGACACGATACAACGAATATAACCTAGCTTGTTGATCAGTAAGTTTATATGATTGTTTCGCGTGTTCAATATATAAATTAATAGAATCATCATCCACTATACGATTATATACCCCACTAAAGCGGTTATCCAAGTAAGTGGGATTAGTCTTAGCAACAGAATCTAACTTTGATGCGTAAAAATGAGCAGGTAATTTTGCAGTAGAATGATCGCACCCAAGTTCAGTAAATGATACGCCACCAGCAATGGCTATTGCTTGGGCAAAGCTCAAGCAATTATGGTGGGTGCCACGCCAAAACCATCTTTTGCTAGAAAGTTTCTTTATCGCTACCTTGGCATTTTCTAAATTTCTAATTGGCAAATTTTGAATTGCAGCTATTTCCGCTTTATTTATTTTCAAATGCGTTGGTAACATCTCAGGAGATAGATACTGCGGTCTTCCATTCAGCGTATTGATGTGCAGATAACCTTGATCACCGAGCTGCAATATGCTATGTCCATAAGGGTTGTGTGGCCCTGGGGTGACATATAGAATTGACAGATAATCAATTTTATCCAATACATCATCAGGAAGCCCATACTTGTAAGTCAACGCAAAATTATTATAGCTGTTAGGCTTATTCAATACTATTTTACCAATGTTTTTCCATTTACTACCTCTGCTAACCTCAATCTCTTCAGGGTAGATTGCGCTACAACCCATTTCTTTCAAATGCCCCAACTGTGTGATTTGGGTTTTTAGAAAAGCCAAAAGGACTGCTAAACGGATACTGTTTTGACCGTTTGTTAACCATGCTTTTTGCATTACAGATATATAGGTAACAAGCTTTTCTATTGAGTCCAACGCATCTTCATCATTAGCACATTCAATTGAGTTAATATTTGTTATTACTTCATTTACTCGTTCGATGTTTTTCCTCTTATTTGTTGTTTTTAAATAGCTTAGTAATTTATCTGTTGTAAAATTTTTTATTTCTTTAAATTCTTTGGTATCCATGACATTATACCTCTTGAGTTCAGGTTGTCGTAATATAACTTGATTCCACTTCGGGACGCATTGCAGTGCGTCCCGAGTCACAAATACATTATTGCGTTAATCATAAATCCTCCTGCTATTTAATTTTTTTATAGACCTATGATTACTTTAAAGTAGAATAAATAAAAATATAATCGTATCGCTTACAACCGTATGAAATACGGTATCTTGTAGCTAATGTTGATTTTCCAAAAAAGAATGTGTGCTTAAAGTTAATGAATTGTTGAAATTGGACAAACAGTGGATCTTATTAAAATTCAAATACTATAAAGTGAAAGTATTGTGGAAAAATACTTTATTTGCAGTATAAAGTTAACTTGTTAATATTCAGTTGTAAGATTTACGAATCGACATTTAGCATGGCAAGTAAGTTTTTAATGTTCTTGCTAGTGGGGATGTTTCGTGAGAAGCCACAGTTAATAGCTTTTTCTATTAATTCACTTTTGCTTGAGCAATTAAATTTATTCTTTAGAATCTCAGTGTAATACTCAACCGTTCTATTTGATATCTTCAAGATTTTAGCAATCATTTTTGCAGACTGTCCTCTTATGAGGAAGAAAAGCACCTCTTGTTGTCGTTTTGAAAGTTCAATATTGTCTATGTCTTTCCCAAAGTAAAATTGTTTGTGAGGTTCGTGAAATTTATCCTTATGTATTAAAAGCGCTATTAGTTGATTTAGATCTGGATTAATGATTTCAACAGCGTGGCACAAGATTATGTCTTGTTTATGTTCTTCGTCAAACTTTTTAATTTTGGTGTGTAAAAATAAGTGGTTATTATCTTCGTAATCATTGAGCGGAATGATCGCGCTATAGTTCCTGTTATCAATCGCGTCAAGTTCATGCGCGCGATATAAATCTGCAAATTCAGACCAGGGCATCTCATAGTCAGTTTTTCCAATGATGAGATCCGTATTATCATGGCCTGAGTAGGCAATGAATCCTTGGTTACATTCCATGATTTTTGAGTCTAAATCCTTTTTGGTTGTTATACCAATTAGTCTTAGCTTAGGGTTCATCATGTGTCCCCTCTATGATGTTGGCGTATGTTAGTTAAAAATTAACACAAATACTATTTTCTTACTACTGTATTTATTACGGTGGTAAATTTACTGTTTAAAGACATAGAATGATTGATATAATAAATTTCATCAGGAGACGATATCATGACAGATACCTATGTGATTCTTACAGGAAATGACAGTATTAATTCTCACCTAGCTAACCAATTAGCCAAAAATAATATGTCGTATTATTTCGTAACAGAGCAGTGTGAGGTTATGTTTATCAAGAATGCGCTTGACCAAGCCCCTGTACATAATCCAACACAGTACGTCGTAAAAGGAGATAACACATACTATCCAAGCCGTGATAACTTAGCTCTTGGTAGTCAATGATAAAAACAAAAAAGCTATATTAATATATTACTCAACAATAGGGATTAGATAATATTTGTTCATTTCTGATCCTTGATAATCTTTTTGATTTTTTTACTTACGCACGCATAGATTCAGCTGCGGGTATCTTATGGCTTGTATTCAATTGCACTAGACTCTCTTCAATGGTCTGATTAATCAGAATTAATGATGTCTATCATGGAAGGTGACGATGTATCTGTCAGAAATTTGGCAAAAGAAGCGAGACTATCTCCCTCAGTGATTCAAAACTTACGTTCAGGGAAACAATACGATATTAAAGTCAGTAATCTAATACGGATTGCGCATGCGTTTGGCTTTGAAGTGATTCTTGAAAGAGGAGACGAGCGTTTGATTTTACAAGAGACGACAAATAACTCCAAGCACCTAAGTGTGACGGCAACTGCTTGTTAAAGATGTGTTAGTGAGGCGCAGCGTATGGTTAACTGTCGTCTCCATAATTGAAACAATTATTCTGTAGGTCATTTTGTAGTTCATTGCTCCATTGATTGTGGCTGTTGAATTTAAGGCTAATTTTGTCTACATTATTTTTTAGATCATTTAGCACGGCACCTAAAGCATTTTTTCTTGATGTTATTGAAGGATTATCAGGATTTACTTTGAAAGGATAAAAGATTAAGGGGAAACAGCCACGAGTTTTATCAACAAGTAAATAGCCCGTTTTATCGCTCATGCTAACGGGGTAAATTAACAAGGTATCACTATCAAATGAAGTATCATTTTGATAAGCATTATATAACCCTTCAATCGTATCTGATATCCCATCTGGATTTTTTTGGTACTGCTCAAATAACGCATGACAAATAACCGTTCTATAGCATATATAATTTTCAGGCTTACCATTTCTTCGTGCAAACCTATTATTTTCGATATACTCAAACATAATTTATTTCCCTCCAATAAGATATTTTAAGTGCTAATAAATTACTTCCGTGGTCGAGGTGCAGAGCTTTGATTGATTGAATTTTGTATATCTGTGTAATTTGAATTTCCTGGATTATAAGTATCTCTTGGGGTAAAGCTTGAGCTTTTATCTATCGTTAAGGTTTTTATCTTAGTAACCTTAAAATTCTTCCACTCAGGAATATTACCGCTTTGGCTACCGCCTCCAATTTGAAATGCGTGCAGTTGGAACCCACCATCTAAAGTTCCATAGTGATGAGGTTCAACTCGTCGCATAAACCAGCATATACAAAACTAATAATGTTTCTATGCTCAATAGCTTCGTTAAGCATCTCTATATTGTTCATCATGCATTAATTGTAGATCATAAAACATACAATTGCATTGCTCGAGTACATCCCTTCTTTTCCTAATTCGACCCTTTTCGGCAAAGTATGGTATCCTTGAGCCTGTAAACACAGGGGATAGAGCCATGGCATTAAAACCTGCCCAGACACCGTTTTCGGCAAAGTTGACAAACACACCACCTAAAAAGCCCAAAAATGCGGATTGCCGCAGCCGCGAATATCTCACTCAAGCAGAAGTGGATAAGCTTCGCAAGGCCGCCCGAGGCTTTGGCCGCCATGGCCATCGTGACGATACACTGATGCTTTTAATGTTTCGCCACGGCCTTCGCGTCGGCGAAGTGCGCACCTTGCGCTGGGAACAAATTGATTTGCAACAAGGGTTGCTCCATGTCAGGCGGCTTAAAAATGGTATCGCCGCCACCCATCCTTTACGGGGCGTTGAAATACGCGCGCTTAGAAAGCTTATACGGGCTTACCCTGAAAGCCCGTATGTCTTTGTCTCAGAACGCCATGCGCCGCTCACAGATAGGCTTGTTCGCCATATTGTGGCAAGGGCAGGGGAGTTGGCAGGCTTTAGCTTTTCAATCCATCCGCATATGCTTCGCCACAGCACAGGGTTTTACCTTGCCAACAAAGGCCATGATACGCGGGCAATCCAAGCCTATATGGGACACAGCAATATTAAAAATACGGTGATCTACACAGAGCTAGCCCCAAACCGGTTTAATGACTTTTGGCATGACTAGCGTGTTGGCGGCGTCTTGCAACATATTCGGAGAATTCGGTCACTTTAAAATGAAAATGCGTGTACGTAGTAAGTGTAAAAATGATCATCTGGCGGCCGGTCTCAGACCCCGTGACGTTGGATCTATATGGAGAGTGCTTTATCAAGAAATCACTAATAAGGTAATATAAGATAAAGGTTACCCGCAGATCTTGAGCATTTTTAAACATTTTTCAACTAATGTCTGAATATAGCTATTTATTTGATTGAGAAAATACCCGAATCTTGTTAAAAAAGACATTGTCCGTCGTATAGCCCATACTCAATGAAAGGCCATGCTTATGAACCCCATGCCATCGCTTAATGTTCCTGATGCTATCTATTCCTCATTGTTAAATGGAAAAAATGATCCGATTGAACTCTTGAAAGATAAAGTAATCTTAAAGAATACTCTCGCCATGCTTAAGTGGTATGACTATGGTGATTATTTAGGTGATCAAGCTGTTGACGTTATCACAGATTTTATTGAGCGATACCCAGATATTATGCTGGGTTATTTTAATGGCACATGTAATTTAGATGAGATTGGCAACAAAGTTATTACATACATATACAACAATAATTTTCATTTCGACCGTGACCGGCTATTTGAATGTGTCGCTGAATACGAGAGAAAAACCACCGACTTTGTAACAAAAATTGCATGTCAGCACGACTTTGATAACCACATTAAAATACTTGGATTTGGTATTAGGGATGGGTATTTTGAAAGACATATTCGCGAAACACTGATCAAACACCATAAGATAAAGGACGCCGACATTTACGGCTATGATCCAAATGTTTCGGCGGAATTCCCAATCATTACACTAACGCATGAAACGCTGTATTCAAGAGAGTGTCCTAAGTTCGATTTGGTCATTGCACGATGGGTATTGCATCATGTTGAAATGAAATCGCGTTGGGATGCGCTAGCACAGTGCCTGAACCAACTCGGCGATAAAGGCAAAGTGATTATTGTCGAGGAAGGATTGTTTAGAGACGATGGTAGTTATCCCTTACGTATATACAACTTTCTTTTGTGTGTAGCGGATATCATTATTAACTTTGCTTTAAATACGTCCTGGATGGTCAATATTGCAGAGAGTCGAGAGCCGCCTTTTTATGTAAAATACTTGTCTTCAAATGATATCAAGTCAATCGAGAATGGATTTCAACTAGAGTTATCCAGAAAAACCACCGTGTTTGACGAGTTCTTCATGCCGCAGACCATCATTGAATATCAGGTGACATCTGTTCAAGACAAACCTTTGTCTACGATGAAACAACGGGCTTTTGAGAATTAGATATTGCAATGCAACCCCTTAGGAAACTTGCATGGGTAGGAAACTTCCTTGATTTAAATAGTGATATTAAATCTGATAGCTGTTTGTCATCCTTAAGTATATTACCCGTTGTCTTAATCTGGTTCAACTCATCAGGCTCACTATGATAATAATTAAACTCCAGTGATTGCATCATCTTAAATATCATTTTTTCCTCGATTTTTACGCGGCTCATCATGGTATCATTGAGTCGCATAATTGCCCTCAGCTCTTCTAGGGTGCTACGGATGTTCTTTGATATAAAGTCCAATTGTGTCGGAAAGTTTAATGAGTAATAGACCGGTTCATTACATTGATCATCTAAAAATTGCCAAGGCTGCATGATAATGGGGGCATACTCTTTTAATCCATAGATCTCCAGATAAACATTTTGTAAATCCGAGACAGGCGCGGCCTCATCGTTTAAGGCTGGCCTAAAGCCAGGGAAGATCCCCGTTCCTATGCCAATGAGGTGCTTGACTGTATTAATTTGGTTTTGTGTCGGCCTAAGATTACGTTTCACGATATCAAGTGAAAATGCTTCCCAAATGATTTCAAAATACATCCGGCTTCGCCAATGACTGGACTGGAGCCACGCTGTGTTAAGCAAATAATAATCGAATTGTCGCCATTGCTGATCACGCCGATACTTCTTATCGAACCATGCCTTGGTAAAAATTAATATATCAGTGCTCCAGTTAAATGATGAGGCCGGTGATGAGGTGATCTCGCGAAAAACATTCCACTGCCCAATGATGTCTTTGGGTGCGCCTGAAAGTGTTTTAAATTGCTTTTGTATTTTCTTATGGCATATGGCATCAGAAATCTTTGGTAGCATAAAAACAGTTCGTGCACCAGATGTGATCTGCCAAAGTTTTTCGATAAAAAGCGAACTCTTAGGATCGAGTGTTTCCCATAACCCAAAGACAACACCTTTAGATAAAAGGCTTAAAGGAACAACTCTGTCAGGTGTTTCAACGTAGACTTCAATTGACTTGTCTAAAAGTACAGAGACAGGAACTGGACTATACTGGCATTTCTCAACAAGCTTACTATCAAAACAAGGATCACTGTACGAAACATAGTGACCCTTATGATTAGGCCATTGCAAAACGCCATTATTTAAAATTTTGGTACCATAAGGGTAGGGTATTTTTATAAGGGTGTGTTCTTTTGTCAGCGGCAGCTCATCAATTATTTTAACCAGCCCTTGATTAACTTTTTTGACATCATTCCGAACATCGCGCCATGTAAGCTCAACAATATTTCTTGCATCAT
The DNA here is from genome assembly GCA_963748135.1 of uncultured Gammaproteobacteria bacterium. Taxonomy (GTDB): domain Bacteria; phylum Pseudomonadota; class Gammaproteobacteria; order JBGSLN01; family JBGSLN01; genus CAVVHY01. The sequence continues at coordinate 12,655 of CAVVHY010000035.1, forward strand.
GTTCCGAAGTTTTCATATTTTGACTCAAACTATAATTAGTTGCAGATTTTACATGTAATTATAGCAAGCAATAATAAGCATTTCATAACTATAACCATTTTGTTTAAATAGTAAACATATTATTTTCAAGGAGACAACCATGGCCGCAGGACAAAGAGTTACTCGCTTAGATAACAAAAGAGTGATGCCAAACTTGTACCATCGCATCGCTGCCCGCACAGAGAAGATAGCCGCCTATCATGCAGCGCAAGCCAGGAAGCAGGCAGCCAAAGACACGCACTAAAGATTAAAAAGACCGTCCTGATGACAGCGACTCGCATCATTAAGCTGCCACCAGAACATGTCGTAGGGGGTTAAGTAGAACCCCGCATTGTAACCAAGGAAAAACAGCAAAGGAAGCCATTTATGATAAGGACATCAGAAACAAGCCCAAATCCACCTATATCCCCAAAGTACCCCAAAGACTTACATGCAACGCTTTGCCAAGTTGTGGCGGCCTTGGCCGTGCTTGAACGAAGCGAGATTGGCCTTGTGAGCCACTTTACCGTGCACGCCTGCTTTGACTTGGCCTTAACACAGGTAGAGCAAGCCGCTGACGGCTGCGACGCCCTGTTCGCCGCCAAAAGCGGCAAGCACGGCCAAAACATTGATGATGCCCTTGAATCACTTTCCTGCCGAATCTGTCTTCTGCGGGCAGGGCTTGAAATCATCAGTGTCTGTCCATTGGCGGAGTTTAACGACAACAACCAAACAATAGGCCGCTATGCAGCCCTTTTATCAAGTTTCGCCCGAAGCTTATTAAACCACTACGAGGGCACGTTATTACAGCTTGGGCAATGAGTAATAGAGTATTGCGACGCCTGTGGCCAAACCGACCGAAGACTCTCCCTGTCACGGTTTGGCAAATAAGCAGGCGTCGCCTTTTTATTATTGCATAGGAAAGGGCAGGGCACTGGAAATGCCAACCAGCATAATCTTTACTTGTTATATCTGATTTCAGCAAACGTCCCCATTTCTTTGCCGTCATCACCTGTAAAGTCACCCACTGAATCAGGCACAATGCGGATATAATCTTTACCGTGATAGCGGGTCACCTCTGGTTTGCCGCGTATTTCTGTTTTAACCAAGGACAACTCAGCGCGCTTGTCGGCAATTTTATCACCATAGTAATAGATAATGCCTACGCACATGATAATACTAAGGACAACCACGATGACGGCGGTTTTCATGACTTGAAAACTTTGCGCAATACGGTTTTCTGTCACGGCCAAATCTTCCTTGACCGTTGCCGCTAATGTCTCCAGTTTTAAAACCGACTGCTTAACACTATCGGCCTGCCCCGTCATTTCGCCAAAAAGCGTTTGGCTTTCGGACATGAAGTCCTGTTGCTGTCCTGTAAGTGCCTCAATGCGCTGGCTCGCTTGCTTACCGAGCACATGTAGCTCATCGATGCTATCTTGAATAAACGTTTGTAACTCTGTTGCCATCACAATACCTTACTTTAAAAATCAATATCCATGCCTTTGCCTTGCCCTTTCCCCTGAGACAAAGATTTTGATTGCAATAATTCTTGGCCTTTTGCGTTGTTCCCGCGCTCTAACATGAACTTTTCGCCTTGAGAAAGGCCACGACACTGATCGTAGTTGATAAGCTTGACTTCTTTTTCCTGCTCCATCATCCCAAAACGTTGGCCTGCCAGTTCAACTGAGCCACGATAAATACCGGCATCGCCTTCTTTAACGTGAAAACTAATATCACGACCGACTTTCTTTCCTAACTCTTTTGCATCAGCTTGCAAGGCTTTTGTATGTTCACGATCGGCCAATCGCTTTTCAGCAGCGATGAGCCTGTCTTCAGCCGGTTGCATAGATATCTCCCTTGAAACATCATGCGTTTTGACTAAGGACTGATTTTGATGGATGTCACGGTGCCTTGCATAATCGAGCGTAAAATCTTTAGGCCGCTCACGGCCTAGGTTTTGGCTTAAAGCGTTAAAGTCTTTAAATTGCTCTCGGCTCCAGTAGACTTCCGCGCCTTCACGATGGCGGCTTAATGCAACATAGGCGGTATGACGGTCAAAATAGGAAGACGTTAAAATATAACTCCTATCAACCGTCACGCCTTGCGATTTATGAACTGTTGCCGCATAACCATGATCAATGTCATTATAATCACTGACATGGAAACGGACATCTTTTGCCGCTTCGTTAGGTGCCTTATCAAGACGGACACTTAGCTGCTTACCATCAATTTTTTCTATCGTGCCTAACGTGCCATTTTTAACGCCCAGGCTTTTTTCATTGCGTAGAAAATAAATGCGATCGCCTTGTGCAAAATCGCGCCCGCCTTTTGCAGTCTCAACACGGTAATCTTGACCAAGCTCACCATTGTTTTTCCTGACCTCACGGGCACGCTCATTCAGTGCCCGAACATCATCACGGGTATAAGCAAGAATAATCTGGCTTTTGTCCGGCTCATTTGAACGGGTTTCTTGCCACTGCTCAATGATAGCCACCTTGGCCGCCTCTTTCGTATTAAACGCATGCACATGATCATGGCTGGCATAGGCTGATAAGGCGTCCCCTGTATGGCCTAAAGCCAATTGCTTGGTGGCTTCTTGCTGCCAAGGGAGCTGTTGTCGTCTGATCTCCGTCATCTCGACATAACCAACACGCTCTGCAATGGCACGAAATGACGCGCCGGCCTCAATCGCCTGAAGCTGTTCCGGATCGCCGACAAGCACCACCTTGGCGTTGGCGCAGGTCGCCTCATCCATAACCTTCGCCATCTGGCGAGATCCCACCATGCCGGCCTCATCGATCACCACAACGTCCTTTGATGTAAGCCTTTCACGGCCGTTTTCCCAATTGATAAGGCGATTGGCGATAGTATGGCTCTTAATGCCGCTGCCGCTTTCTAAATTCTCTGCGGCAATGCCTGACAGGGTCATGCCATGCACGTTGTAACCCTCGCGTTCCCATGCGTCACGCGCGGCACCCAGCATGTAGCTTTTGCCGGTGCCCGCATAGCCAATGACACAGGCGATATCGCCGGTATCGACGACATGCGCAAAGGCGTGTCGTTGTTCAGGACTCAAGGATCGCAGATCACAAGCACGTTGCTTGGCATGTGAACTAACACCATGCTGATAGCGTTGCTGTTTGTCTTGTGCTTGCTCGATAAGCTTACTTTCAAGTGTAAGCATTTCGCGTGTTGTAAACCGATCGTGGCCTTTAGGATCTTGGCCAAGAGGGACTAACTCAGGCGACGCTTTAACTACCTCATAAACTTGATTGAACTGATCACTGCCCTCGGTATGGCGGTTGACAAAACGGGCTAAGTCCTGATGGGTAAATGTCGATTGCTGGTGTGTCACGGCCTTAAGCGCAATTAAAGGATCATTTAAGATCCGCTCGCCGTTTTCTCTGGCGATGCGCTGGTGATCCTCTAATCTTGCCATGCGTGCCTGGGCGGCCTTTGCGCCTATCTTGGTTTGTGGCTCCAAGTTAATGCCTTGAGCTTCAAGGGTGCGGTGATCGATTTGAATATCATGGCCATGCAAAGCCAAATGATGATTACAATGCAATGACCATGCCTCGCGCCAATGGTGAATGAGGTTCTTATCATTCCATTCACGGACTTTTTTATCAAAGCCGTCTGGTGTCGCTTCACGCAAGGAGAGCATGACATGCATGTGGGGTTGTTCTTCGCTGCTTTTGTGCCCGCGGTGCAAACATAAATCGGCAACCATGCCCTGATCGACAAATTCCTTTTGGACGAATGAACGAGCCAACGCAATGTTCTGTTCTTCGCTTAATTCGCGCGGCAGTGCAATATTAAACTCTCTTGCAAGCTGGGCATCTTTTCGTTTTTCGGTTGCTTCGACATGGTTCCAGAGCGTTTCGCGATCGTCCATCCATTTGGGCGCATTATCAGGCAGTAGGATTTCGGAATGAACCAAGTCGTGTTCCTTTTTGGTAAAGTCATGTGTGAGGCCAGTGCGTCCATCGACAAGTCGCTCAGCAGCACGATAAGCACTGGCTGCGACAGCACTTCGCCCTTGGCTTCGTGAGATTATTTTTCCCTCAAGATGGTAGATTGCCATTGTTATTATTCTCTATGGTTTTTGGTAGTCTAGCAAAGCGCACGTTGCGAAGCAACGTATAAGCGCGCATTTCATTCGCCAATGAGGCTTTATGGGTGAACTTATTCACCGTTGATATTATCTAAATTTGGTGGTATTAATATAACGACTTAATAAAAATATTTAGGATAATTCAATATGGATGAGCAGAATGTTAACAGAAAAATAAAGGAAGCCATAAATGATAGCACAGAAGATTTATCTCGCTCCTTAGTAGATCTAGAAAGCGACATTAATGATCTGAAGGACAAGAATTTAAATAAAGAGTTAAAATTAATAAAAAGCTATACTAAATCCATTATGGATGATGAAGGTAAGTTACATCAGGAATGCTTAAATAACGCTCAAAACTTGTTTAGGGCAATAACCATCGTTGGCAATATTGAAGCAGAGCTGGATATAATAAGCGACTCCATAAGCACAATATCTACAAGCCAATCTCCTCACAGCTCCAAGGCTCAATCTATCATTGGTAAAATTTCCTCATGGATTAAACCGATGATAAAAAAATTGTCGTCAAGACTCTGGCAATTCCTTTCTCAAATGATGAATTTGAGCCATTGGTCTGTTACAGGTCAAACAAATGTAAATCTCTGTGGGTTTTCAGGTGGAGTCTCTTTACAACTTAATTTTGAGAAGTGAAATTCAAGAGGATAACTATGAGCAAAAAACATAAGCTTGATAAACTTAAAGAACAACGCGAGCAACTGAATGCCCGCATCCAGCAACTTGAGGCCGCCGAGAAAGCCCGCGAAAAGAAGCGCGATACCAGACGAAAAATTCTAGTCGGCGCATACTATCTTGATAAAGCAAAAAGTGAAGGTCGCTTTGAAGAGGTTAGACAAGCGATGGATAAATTCTTAACCCGCGAATCAGATCGTGTTTTATTTGATTTGGCGACTGATAAATAAGGAACCTAAGTATGTCAAAGGACGTCAAACTACTGCGTAATCTGCGCCAGCAAGCGCAACAACTTGTTCACGGAGAGCACGAAGAGGAAAAGATCCCCGGCCAAACCAATATACGGTGGGGGTTTGCAATTTTTGGGTTTGTGACGCTCATTGTCTTCCTCGGTGAGATTTACCTAAGATTAGGTGATGATGGGTTTGGCTCGATTTTATCGAGTATTCATCCCTCAGCGATTATCGCATTGCAGGCAGGCATTGCTGCGACTGCATTTTATTTGTTACTCCCCATGATGGGGCTTGTGCTCTATCTCCTGAGATATTGGCGACTGCCTCACAAAGCAACCTTAAAACGTTTCTCCCCTGCGCAAATTGGGTTTTCGATATTCGCCTTGGCGCTTATCATTGCATGCGCACTAAATTATCACAATGTGCTCGCCTGGTGGTTCTATACGCATAGACATTATAACCCTGCTTCGATACAACGGTTTGAGTGGCATGTCTTCCAAACCGTTGGCACTGAGGCACTTATTGGCACGCTTGTCTTGCTGATACTCATAGCGTTCATTTTACCTAAACATGCAAAGCGGCATGTCCTTACAAAACTCGCGACAAATTCTCAAGCTTTTTCATTATGGTTAGGGTTTAGCACTGGCCTTCTGGTCAAACGCAAACACAAGGCAGCCATGAAAAGCGCACAGCAAGTGACATTAACTTTAGATGATGCTTGCAAGAATGTTTTAGTTTTAGGGGGTATCGGTGCCGGTAAAACGACCTGCACCATTCATCCCTTATTATTACAGTTACTTGATCAAGATTGTGGTGGCTTAATCTTTGACATTAAAAGCGACTTCAAAAAAGCAGTAACAACCTTTGCTGACAAAACAAACAGAGCCGTCATAACAGTCGGGCCAAATCATCATACATTGAATCTGATAGCGGGCTTAAGCCCGGAGATGGCAGCCTCCTTTTTAAAATCGGCATGCCTTTTAGCGACAGGTCACAGCATGGATAAATTTTGGCTTGATACCGCCGCTGAGCTTTGTCGTAATGGACTTGGTATTTTATCGTTTTTCCCCGAACATTACAGTCTTCATGGCTTGTATCTGTATATTTTTAACGCCGATTTTCGTGACGAAATTAATGGCAAAGCTTATACAAAATTAAGTGATTTAGAACCGAAAAAAGCCCGCCTTTATGAAAGTTACAGTGGGTATTATGATTCTATCTATTCAACCTTCGACGATAAAATCAAGTCAGGCGTAGGTGCGACGGTATCACAAATCCTCTCGCCTTTTACGCACCCTGACTTAATCGATAGCTTCTGCGTGCAATCTGATGATGCCGTATTGTTTCAGTCTGTATTAGATGGCAACGTTTTATTAGTTGATTTGCCTCTTTCCAAATGGGGCTTAGGCGGTAAGGTTGCTTATACGTTAATTAAATTGCGCTTTTTCAATCTAATGCAACAACGTGTCACAGAGCCCGAATGGAACCAAGGCCGCCCTGTCTTTTTCATCTGCGATGAGTATCAGGAGATTGTTAGTTGCAGTAAAGACGGCTTGTCAGATTTAAATTTCTGGGATAAATCCCGTTCAAGCAAAACCATTGGTATTATCTCAGCCCAGTCGATGTCAAGCTTTTATGCCGCAATCAATAATCGGGACATGGCCAATGCCCTACTCCAAAACTTTCGACAAAAAATATGCTTCAAAACAGAAGATCAAACCACTCTTGATTATCTAAACCGATTAACTGGCCATGTTGAAGTCGCTAGACGCAGTTATAGCAGTCAAACAGGACATACCAGTGTGCCCGAGAAATGGAGCAAATCAAAACATGAGTCGTCGAATGAGTCACTAAGTTACTATGATAAACCTTTGCTTGATCCGCAATTGATCCGAGAACTTGGCCCAAACAAGGCCGTTGCTCTCTTATCAGTCAGTGGATATAGCATGGATGATATTATAGAGGTAAAACCTATTTTTGTTTGATGCGCATTCTTTTAATAATAAATCAATGAGGGCAACTAATAATAATAACCAGCCTCCTGAAAAACTCGTAATGTGTATTCATTAGATTAAGCAATAAATGCAATTTTAAATATCTATGAGCGAGGTTCAGTATGGCAATTTCTTTCGCGAACTTTAAAATCTATTCCCGATCAAAAGGTCAAAGTGGGTTATACGTAACTGAACCAGTAGGTTATAAT
>CAVVHY010000036.1:0-3867 GCA_963748135.1 uncultured Gammaproteobacteria bacterium
CACGGTTTTTAGATTTTTATTGAAAATAAATTGAGCACGATGTATAATATGACGTCTTTATTTTTTCTGTTTGGAATGAGTATGTCTGCTCGTATAGTTTTTTTTATATCTCTGTTTTTCTTTAGTGTTTCCAATTTTGCACAGTCTATTGATTGCCAGCAAAAACATTGTATGGCAGTAGTGGATGCAGGGAGTACTGGTACGCGGCTGCATGTTTACTCATATGATTTGGATGAAACAAACACACCTGTTAATATTTCCGAACAATGGTCAAAGAAAATAAAACCAGGGTTTGCAGCGATAAAAGCGAACAAAGCGACTATCGATGGATATATGACTACGCTGTTTGCCGGAGCACCAGAAAACAGCATGCCGATATATTTTTATGCAACTGCTGGAATGCGCTTATTATCCCCTGAAGAGCAAGAAGGACGCTTTGCTTATCTACATAATTGGTTTCATGCTCAATCACAATGGCTACTGTTTGATTCAAAAACCATCACAGGAAGTAAGGAAGGCTTATTTGGATGGCTTGCTGTTAACTACCAGTTAGGGACTCTCAACAGTGATGACAAAAAAACCGTAGGTGTAATGGATATGGGGGGGGCTTCCGTACAAATCACTTTCCCAGTAATGGATGGTTCCCCTCAATCCAGTGATGTGACAAAAGTATCTGTCTATGGCCGTGACTTCAAAGTATATGTTCATAGTTTTCTTGGCCTTGGCCAAACAGAAGTGACTCGTAAATTGCTTGATACCAATAGTTGCTTTATTACTGGTTATCTATTACCCAATGACTTGGCTGGGATTGGTGATGCTTATCTTTGTGAAAAAAAGGTATCAACATTGGTGAATAAAGTTCATGATGTTCATCAAACCATCCATCCTATGATTGAGGTGAGCTCAGTATCTAAATGGTATGCAATGGGTGGTGTTGCATACCTTGTAAAAAGTAAACCATTTTCATTTACTGAGTCTCAATTTACCAATGAAGAATTATTGACTCAGGCTGATGCACAAGCGTGTCACCAACAGTGGCCAGATATACAATACAAATCTCCTAATGATGAATATCTTTATGGTTCTTGCCTGTTTGCTTCTTATTATTACGCCTTAATGGTTGATGGTTATGGATTGGAGGCCAGTAATCCTGTTCATCTCATGAAAAATAGCCAGAATGCTGATTGGACCATAGGAGTTGTCTTACAACAAAAGTCCTAGATGAAAAATGTCGGGAGAATCTAAATTTTTTTAAGTATTATTTGGTTTTTTCCTTGTTGTTTTGCTTGATATAAGGCTTTGTCAGCTGTATTAATCACGTGTTCAATATTGGTTCCATAGTTAGAATGAATGTTAACGATGCCTATGCTTAACGTTATCTGATGCGTTTGTAACCAATCACTTTTGAACTCCCCGCTTTGTTTTAAAATTTGATTTTTGAACTGTTCATTGATTGATTTGCAAACAGCAACAGTTTTCTTCACAGGTTGATTTACAATAATTAAAGCAAATTCATCCCCTCCTATTCTGAATACCTTATCACTAGAACGCTTGAATGTCTGATTTAATAAGAAAGCAAAGTTGATTAGTAATTTATCACCGCTAGGATGACCATTATGGTCATTTACCAGTTTAAAATTATCAATATCAATTGATATTAAACTTAAAGGATATTTATTTCGCTTAGCTCTGTTTAACTCTTGTGGAAGTAAAGCTTCAAAATAGCGTCTATTATATAAGTTCGTTAAAGCATCAGTTCTTGAGATAACTTTCAATTCATCAATTAATTTTTCCTTCTCAGAAAATAACTTGAAATTTTCATCTAATAATTTCCTATTGATACTTGCAGAAATAATGACCATGATTATGAATAGTACGAACATTGTTGCTAAAATAGTTCTGTCTACAGATAGGAATGAATAATTGTAAACAATAACCGGTATGAACATTGGAAGAATATATGCAAGGTAAGCTGGCATATACATAGAAAGTGAAGCGATAGCGCCAGCACACATGCCACCAAGTACCAAAATAGTAATATACTCATGGGGTTCGTTTAAATAAGGAAGAATCATTAAATAACCTGCGCCCCATGCACAACCCGTTAGGAATGTAAGAATGACAAACTTCACCAGAGTCAATGGTGTTTTCTTTGCACTTAATCTGTTTTTAATAACTTTTCTTACAAAAATAAGCTCTGGATATGCTTAATATGATAATACTAATAAGCCAGCATATTGTTAATAATACAGGTACTTTATTGTGGATAAAATCCAAGGCTAAGAGGATGGCCACCATAGCATTAAACGGTATTGCTTTTTGAGATCCTTCAAACAACAATATAATTTTTTCTCTGTATAACATTGACGCGTCCATTTTCTGCTTTCCGAAAATCATATTACTTTTTTAAAATTATAGGACATTTAATCAATTTCATACTCTAAAGAGGAGAGTTGTTAAAAGACTTATTCCATACACTTTGTTCTGGTCAAGCAGCAACGGACACTTTAATTTGAGAATTTTCAAATTTAACCGGCGACCTATTTCCATTGCTGGTATGCAGCCTAGTATAGTTGTAATACCTCATATATTTCTTCACATCATATACCATAGCCTCCCGATTTAAATAAATTATGTTTGATAACCATTCATGCTTAAGGCTAGCAAAGAACCTCTCAACTACAGCATTTATCCCAGCACGCACCTCTACCGCTCATTGAAGATATAGTGCCAATCGACTTTAGATATCGCCTAAGTTGTTACGACTTTCCTCAAAAATGGCCCTTGCTCATCTTGCCAGCCTAAATTCATTGATATCAATAGGCTTGGACTCACGGTTTTCCAGGAATAATAGCCTGAGCTACTAACTCCCATAACCTGGCATAACATATTTACAGGTCATTGACGCACGTCCTGGAAATAAAAGCATATTTTATCCCAGCTCTCGCGCAAAGAAGGTGCTTGCCTTTTTTAGTATTTCACGTTCCATGCGTAGTTGTTTATTCTCTTTGCGTAACTCAAAAGCTCAGCTTTTTCATCAGATGATAACTGTTGAGGGTGTTGTTGCTCTTCATATTTTTGCTTCCAGAGATAAAGTAAGCGCTCTCTGACGCCAACGGCTTCTGCTGCCTTAGCAACACTGTAGCCATGTTCTAGAACAAGCAATACAGCATCTTCTTTAAACTCTTTACTGTAAGATTTATATTTTCGTTTTTCTGACATATACACCTCAATAACTAGATAGTAATTATCTCTTATTTTGGTGTCCATTGGTATTAGACCAGATCAGAAACAAAGTGAATTAAAAAATAAACAAAAGAAAATTGAGGAAATGCAAATTTTCATAAACAATTTAATAAAAGAAATTTATTAAAAGAGGTCGCGTTTAATGTTAATCTCGGTGACAAATGTGCGATTCTTGGGGCTAATGGCATCGATAAATTGACCTAATACAATCAACTATAATTCAACGCAAGAGTAACAATTGCGGCACGGTTTCGGGCTGAAGCCAGCGTAATAAACCATAGACTATGCCAGCTGTTCCTAGCATTAAACCAGGTTGTGAGTGTGGTTTGTTATTAAATTGGTTAATAGGACCTAATCGTTTAAGTTGCTTGATGAGTTCTTTAAGATGATTTTCTACTTCTTCCTTGGTAATCCATTTTTGCAAATGCAAATCATGAACAAAAAGGAAATTACCAACGCTACCATGACACAAACAGAGTTGTGATTGGCATTTATGATTTTTTGTTCGCTTATAAGCAGACAGAATAAGTCGTCGTTCCCGCACTGTATCTACATCTTCCTGTTTAAAACGATCTAGCAATATAAAAACTGAACCAGTAAAATTACATAATACGTATTGCT
>CAVVHY010000037.1:0-4512 GCA_963748135.1 uncultured Gammaproteobacteria bacterium
CTATAGGTGTTAACTACAGCGATCAAAGCCCCTTACACCGTCCGGTTTTGACTCTAGGTATTACAAACGTTGGGTCATTTTTCATTTTAATGTCAATTTCAGTGTCACAAGCAAGAACACTCCATTCACGTACGTAATCCTTACTGTAATTATCTTCGTTAGGATTATTTTTATAATAGGCAGCCACTTTGGCTGACAGCAAGAGTGCAGCTTTTGGGTTTTTCTGAATCCCGTACTTGCCGCGTAGATAGCCATATGCCAGTTCTTTGGAAGCAATGATATAATTGCTGTCAGAGGCTTTGGCCCACAGACTAATAGCACGTGGTATATCTTTTGCAGCGACTTCATTTCCATTTACATAAATCAAACCAAGCTGATATTGCGCCTCCGCATAACCCTTATCTACAGCCTTCTGCAACATAGTCAATCCATTTTTCTGACTCACGGCCGTGCTATTAGCCAATAGCTGCATACCCGTTTCTGTTAATACTTTCGGATCATTGGACTGAAGACCCTTAGACTGATGTTTCAGTTTCTCAATCGCATCTCTAATATCACGTTCGAAAAATTTATATGCGTTAGCATCTTCTTTACTTAAAGACTGCACATTCAGATCTAACAGTGCCTGGTAGTACTCAATGGCCATTTTAGTATCCAGCTCAAACCCACCCGAACCTCGGCTATAGTCTTCAGCGATTTTCTTAAGTGCATAAATATATTTCTGGTCAGCTGACAGCATCAGGTATTTGCGACCCATTTTAAGAGCATCGATGGACTTAGCGCTATACCAGTTCGACATAAGCATTTCACTTAAATCATACTGAGCTTTTGGATACTTACCCAATGCAGATTTAATCAGCCATTCTCTTGCATCATGCTTAGCTGCTGGTGACTCACTGACAACAAGCTTCGAGTACAGCTCATATTCTGCCACGTGATCCCCATAGGAAGCACGCATTCTTAAAATCGGGAGGTCACCAGACTTGCCTGTATCATTTAATATCTTTAATTCACTGGCAGCTGTAGTCTGGTTATTTTTGGCAGCACGCACGCTCCATTGTAGCGGCTCACCCGGATTCATGTGTTCTCCCTGCCATTTCAATTGACCCTGTAACATCCACTTACCTTCAAACGGCATAACACCAGGAACTAATATCTTATAATAATGGCCATTTTGGCCAATCAAAATAGACATAGGTTGTGTAATTAACACAGTATGAACATCAGTAGCAATATAGTTGGCAATCTTCCAGTTGAGATGATCAAGCTGACCACTTTTATATACACGATCCCAGGATGCGAGTATCTTCTTTCTCCTTTTCAATAGCATACCTTTAAAATCCAAGTCTTTGGAAGAATAGAATTTAACTGCCATATCATTAGTTAACAAATATCTGGCCATTTCATCCTTATTCAAGAATGCAATAGTTGCAAATTCCGCCTTGTCATGGTGCTTGAATGTGTCAACTATTTTTCTAAAATAATCATCATCTACAAGCATGGCTGCCCCAGCCTTTATCTGCTTAACACTTACTTGCGGCTTTTTTGATGATGCTCTTTCAAATCTGGGGCCTTTAGCGTCTACCACTATAGTTAATTTAGCTTTGGCAACCAATCGCCTCACTAGTTTGTTATTTCTCAGCCACGGACCCGCAAGAGCTTCTACATCACCTGTTTTAATAAGATAATTTATTGCATCAATCTTAAAATAACTCCGCCCTTTATTTATCATTTCAATAGCCGCTTTTTTACGGTCTGACTCTTTCCCCATATATAGTGATTGATACTGATGAGCTAAAGCAATGCTATCTTTATTAAGTTTTAAGTGGGATATCAGAGCCTTGAACTCATCTGGTTTAGTCAAGGCCGCCAGCCCAAGCAACTCATACTCCTCCTCCATTTTGTGGTTTTTTTCTTCTAGCGCGTCAATAATCTTTTGTTTGAAGTCGATTATTCCTAGTAAACCGCCTAGATACAGCGCTTTAGATTTAATACCCGCGTCTACACCTGGCTTACTATAGAACTCCGCCCAATGACGCGCGCTTTTATTTGGCTGCTTCGCAAAATACAATAATGCAGCGCCGTGTATTTTCTGGCTTTTACTTGCATCATTCAGCTGGTCACTAACATACTGGACAATCTCATCATTCTGATCAAATTGTGTCAGATGAAATATTACATAAAAGTTGAGCCGCTCTTCATCAGAAGACAATCTTGCAACTTTGATTATCGGAGATATTGATCGATCATCGCCAATACTCGAAAGAACAGATATTAGCCTTGTTTTTTTGTCGGCAGCTACATCCTTGTCCAATAGCGCATGATGAACCATATCAAGGACAATAGTTCCTCTATTTACTAGACGTTGTGCAGCATTCACAGCATCACGCGTTGGGCCATACAATGCACTAATGTCTTTTTTTATTGCGGCCGGCGTGTTCTGCTGTTCATCTGACACCTGTTGCGAGTAATTCGTCTGCGCAAGTAGCACATTACTTGAATCAAAGAAGAAGGCAGAGAACAGTATAAGAATTGACCATGTTTTCATATCATTATATCCATATTTTATTGAGTGGGCACTAAGGCGAATTAAATGTTGATGTAATATTTTTTGATTTATTACCAGAACTATCCTCTATATTTGTTATCTCTACCAGGTTTGCTCCATTTTCTTTTAACTCTTTTACCGTTGGGTAATATGTGAATTTAAATACGCCAGGCGATAAGTGTTTAAGCGTTTTCTCGTTAATAACAGGTATGGGCTTATCGTCAGCGTAGGCCCGAATATAATTAGGGTACTGATTAACCTCCAGGCTTTTTATTCGCCCGCCAAATATGGCTTTCCTGTTCAACATAATCACTAATTTGTCTAAATTTACCCCACTATAACTTTTTACACCCGGTAAAGGATCCGGGGCAGGTTCGGCAGGCATAGAATCCTTTACCACCAGACTTATTTTTGGAGATGAGCTTACTAGCGGTATCGTATTTGTTATATCAGCCCTTATCGTACTAGATGTTGTTGTATTTACAGGAAATACATGGGCATTAGACTGATCTAAGCAGTATTTACTGTCATAATTTATCTGGGTTCCATGCACAGTATATTTAACATCTACCTCGCCTTTCGCGCCATCCATAACAACAAAGTCGCTCATAGATATACTGTATTTATAATTATTATGGTTTGCGGCAGGCGTCTTGATATTTTTTAATATTTTTTGTATTTCATTGTTACTTGACTCCTCTATCCCGTGGCTATTTACTAGTTTTACTGTATTGCTGTTACCATCATTACGTTCAGCGAATACGGTATGTGGCATATCAAATAAAGACACCCTTCTTATGTGAATTATTGAGAAATCCTCGTCTTCCCAGTTTCCCGAGCTACTCTTGTTGCGGTTGCCGGCCGAATCATTTCTATAACCACACTCACCAGTTCGCTGATAGTAAATCAATTCCATTTCGGCAGGTTTTTTTGTTATCTTCCCCATCCACTGACGCGACCCAGGAACTAATCCACTACGATTTGATATTGTAAGCGCAGGACCCATGTCTACATCGACATTGTATTCCATCGTAGTGCCAGCTACGTTAATCGTAAATTTATAAGGTCGCACTCCCGACACCCTTTTCCCATATTCATCTATGGTCGGCGGCACACCAGCATTTCCATATACCAGATATTGGCCACCATTATTGTCGTGTAGATTTGCAGTGGCATCATTTTCGCTCACAGTGCTTTTCATTATAGAACTAAAGTCTGCCACTACCATTCCGACAAATTCGCCACTATCATTAGTCTTCGCTTCAGCCAGCATTGAACCATTGCTCCAACCGGGCGCAATAATCAACGGGCTTTTATTTTCAATATTTATTATTTCATTTTTTACAGGTTTTCCATTTTCATCCACGACCTTTATCCAGATTACATTTAGCAATGCCGTCCCCATAGTAATTCGAATATTGCCCGATTTAAGAGAAGCAACAGTATAATTCTTGTTTTGTTTGGACAACGGCTCGTCAACTTTTTTACTTTGCATATCTGCCAGGTGAGATTTTATCAACGGCGCATCAGATAGCATCGTAATTACATCAGGTAGGGAAATTATTTGTTTCTGGCCGGCTTCAGCGTGGCAAACACTAATACATGTGAGCACACATGTAATTGCGATAGAGATTGATATTTTCATCTAATATACATCCATGTCTACAATGAGAATAATAGGGTCTTTATTTCACTTTCTCGTCAGCCTATCGACGATCTTCCAGTGTTGCTATTATAGACTTAAATACATCGGTCGAGTCAGTATACCCGATTAGCACTTGAGCGGTAAAAAGTATCAAAACACCGCTTTTAACATATCACTCTCCCCCTGCGTTTTGCTCAGCTCGTAGCCTTCGACTGCATGGGCTCAACCGCACAGCGATGTCAGGGATAACGGGCTTTCATATCATTTTTCACCCCGTAATACGAACTCTGCCAAAAAACCGTCCGTAGTTCAACTCAAT
>CAVVHY010000038.1:0-6874 GCA_963748135.1 uncultured Gammaproteobacteria bacterium
GCATGCCAAAACCTATATATCAAAATTCATTTAGATGATTATTTCTTTTAAAGTCCCAATTGATAAGAATTTAGCGCAAAATGGAATCGATGATTTTCATCTGTGATAAAATATAATCCACGTTTAAGAGAGATGATTTGCACATTTTTCTGTGCAATTGCAGGTTGCGAGTTGCGAGATTATTGATCACCGGATATTTATTTTTTCTTGATGTCCGGTTGTCATATCTTTATAATTAATTGAGTATCCAACAACTTAGAATATAGTTACAGAAAGGGCTACAATGGGTGGAGCAGGATCAGGAAGAATCAAAACAAAAGATGGGACATTGGTTGAGGATTGAGAATGCCTTGATATCAATGAAATTGTCAAATATGGTTTTATTTTTTACCCTGCCTTAGCATTCATCGAGTCTAAATCAAACCCAAAATATCTTTCCATCCGTTTTGCATATAATTGTGAAGGTCTATTAATGCCTTTCAATGAAAAAATCCCATTGACCAAAACATACCCGTATCTTGGAGGTGAAAGATTTTGGTTTTTATGCCCTGACTGCAATCGAAGAGTTAGAAAATTATATAGACCAGAAAACAAACTCTATTTCAGATGCAGGATTTGCTATGATTTGATGTATAGAAACAGGAATCTAATGTTTATGATGGTTTTCGTAGAAAAATGGCAAAAGCAAGGGGAATGACACCAAGACAATGCGATAGGATTGTTTTTGGTTGATTAGGTGTAGTCGTTCGATAACGTATTTAAATTTTGTCTTTACCATGATTCAAGTTGAAATTTGCTGTTATAGGTAAATGAATGAGAGAAAATTTTATCTTTTATCAAACCTAAATCCTAAATAATTCTATATTCTTGGATATTCATGATATCCTTTTCATAATTCGGAATCCATTCTCAATGCTCAATATTTTGTAGTTATTCTTTAGATATTGTTCAATCTCGAGATTTTTCATTGATGGATGTTTGTAATCAGGAAACCATTTTGTTAATCCCTGTCCATCTACAATAGTATCCCACAAAACGTATTTAACTTTTTTCACTTCCAAATCATTAATAACCTCATTAAATTGCGCCTTCGTGTTTATATTATGCATTAAAATACTATATCTAGTGGGATTCTTAACATTTGCAAGAAAATAATACATGGGATAATAAGGATAAACAAAAACCAAATCTCCCGATCTAGTATTTTTATTAAGGAATTCTAAACAATTATCTTTTTTAAAAGAATATATTTCACCTTTTCTAGTTGAGATTTTTTTCTTAGCATGTAGAGCAATAACGCCGTTATATGTACCGAAGAGAATAATGCAGAATGATATAAATCCTAAAAGGATATCTTTTAAATATCTATTATTCGCCAAATAGTTAAATATGATAAGAAAAAATATTATAATTAGGAGAGGAGATCCATATATAATATGTGTGATATCCTTTCGGTGAAGTTCTGATAACCATAAAGCTATTCCACATACTAACAAGGGTAAAGTATTATAGCTAAAAAATTTATTTTTTATCGCGAATGTTTTCTCTGAAATAAAAACAGATAGTGTGACTATTGGACTCGAAATTATTATAAAGAATATTATAAGAAAAAATTCAATAATTAAAAAACTAAACGTAGGTGCCAATGTTAAGTTAAGAACAGATAACCAACCTGGAAGAAACAACTCTTTTAATCCATATCCATATGGAACGGAATTAACCGTATTATATTGCGACAACGGCCAAATCAGATTTGCATAAATTAACTCGGATAGTGCATCATTAATATAATAAAATAGAACTACCAAAATGCCTACAACAGCATAACTTGAAATTAAAGTGCCAAAATTAGTTACCAGATTTATTATTTTTTGCTTTTTATTTATGGTTTCTACTAAAAGTAAAATAGCAAATATAAAAAAAATTAATAGCCCTTTATTTTGCATGAAGCAAGTCGTAATACCTGCAGTTATACCTGAAAGACTTAGAATAAGTAGCCCTCCTTTATCCCACCAAGTGAGAAAAATAATAACGGACAACAATACGAAAAGATTACTATCCCAGTGATGGTTATTTGCCGGCCAAAGCGGTATACTAATAATCATATATAGAGCAGCTGGCAGATAATCAAAAGAGCCTCTATAATATTTTCTTGTAATTAAATAGATCAAAAAAATTGTTGACACACCAGTAAATAGTAAAACTCCACGGGCCACAATCAAATTTGTTTCAAATAGCTTAAAAAACAAACCTAACCAGAAAAATGTTAAAGGTCCCATTACTTCAAAAAAGTCCTTATAGGGAATTGCCCCCTTAGATACCAAGGCTGCACCATAAACAATTGATCCCTCGTCTCCAACCCTCCATAAAACTCTTGTAAATAAATAAAAGTAAATAGTAGTAAATATTATTAAAGATAAGTACTTGAAAACTGTAGTTTTCATATTTTCGTAAATAATTTGGATTTTATAAGGATGATGCTTAAAGTAATAAAAAAACTTATGTAATTTTATTTAATTCCTCCCCCAAATTAAAATATTCCATGCGAGATATTTTAATAATGGAAAGCGTAGCAAAATACTATCAAATCTATTCAAGAGAGCAAACCACCATGCGATTTCATCGGGATCTTCTGATATAATCTTCTTCCAATACCTACATTCATTTGGATCTATTTTATCAATAAAAAAATATTTTAAGAATATTACAAGGGTTGTCAGCCAGAACTCTTTGTGGTGAACTTCCTGAAAGTAATCTCTAAATATTTTAACATCTGAGAATCGGAGTGGTTGCTCATCCTGAGTTCTTACTTTGTTAGCTAGGCGGCGATAAATCCCAATAACAGGATTATAGACTAATGGATCCCAAAAATAAAATTTACCACCAGGAATCAAAGTAATTTTGATAGCGTCCAAAAATGACCTAAGGTCTACAAGATGGTGCAATAAATTTGCTCCATAAACAATGTCAAATTTATTTGTTCCAAAATCATAATCGTGATTTGAACACAATTGTGTTGAAAGGCTTACACCATATAATTCAGCAAGACTTAAAGTTCGATCTAACATTGTCTTTGAAATATCGATAGCGGTAACTTTGGCTCCTTTTAAGGCGAAATATACTGACGATTCGCCCAAACCAGCACCAACATCAAGAATTCTTAACCCATCAATATTTCCCATCAATTTCAAGATAAACCGATTTTCTTGAGCTGTGATATTTTCAAATGATTGAATTACTCTAATTTCGGAGAGAGGAGTATTAGTAGCCCATTGATCATGAAAATATCTTTCTCGATCATTCGGAGATTGATGCATGAAGATTATTATCCTCCTTATCGAGTAAGTGGTTATCACCACAATATTCATTTATTATAAACATCGGCCTTTTCTTGACCTCGGTGTAAATTCGGCCAATATATTCACCTAAAAGACCCAACATCAGCAAGTTGAACATGCCAAAAATAATTATTGCCAGTATTAATGATGACCAGCCTGGAACCATTTCAATTTCATAATAATAGCGTAGAAAAAGATTGTATAAGAGATATAATAAAAAGGGTAACATTAAAAAAAATGACAAAATGTAGGCAATACGTAAAGGTATAAACGAAAATGAAACTATACCGTCCATGGCAAGACGAATCATTTTAATTAAATTATATTTACTTTTACCTGCAAAACGCTCAACTCTCTCATACTCAACGAAATCAATTTGAAAGCCTATCCACTCCACCAAACCACGAATGTAACGGTGGCGTTCGTCAATTTTATTTAATGTGTCTACGACCATCCGATCTAACAGTCTAAAATCACCAGCTTCTTCAGTTGAGCGGGTTTCTGATAATTTATTTATTAACTTGTAATAAACTTTGGCAGTCCATAATTTAAATATAGAATCACCAAATCGTTTTCGTCTAACCCCCAAAACTACTTTACTTCCCTTTTCCCACTTTTGAATCATTTCTATCATTACTTCAGGTGGATCTTGCAGGTCAGCATCAATAGTTATAATAGCATCACCTTGAACAATATTATAACCACATGTAAGTGCTGCTTGGTGACCAAAATTACGAGATAATTTAATACCACTAAAGCGTCGGTCTTTTTTTGCTAATCCTTTTATAATCTCCCAAGAATCGTCTTTGCTCCCATCATCAATAAACACCACTTTGATTTCATAATTTGGGTTCAAATTTTTAAAAATTTCAGTAAGACGCCCAAATAGAACGTGTAGAGTAGGACGTTCATTATAAACTGGAACAATAATGGAAATTAATTTTTTAGTATTTGAAACCATAATATTTTGTAATCTTTTCAGTTCGCCTTTGAAAAATTAAAGCACATTTTAGACATTTGATAATTCATATTTAGTGTCTGAACGAAAACCCCGTTTTTTCCTATCAGTTATTTCGGACGCTGATTCCATTCAGAACACAGATTCCATTTTCATTTCTCTTTTGGACCAATATTTTCGTTTTCAGATCTTTTTAGCCCATTTTCAAAAACACTTGCCCTAATGAAATCAATTTATATCGGTTTATAGAGTTTTTATGCAGCCAAGCAATATCTATCTTGCTCAGCATGTTTACGTCGTTTTTGACGCTTTAACTTCTTTTGTCGAATTTTGGCTCCCAGGATCTGAATATTCTGGGATAGCACAGCCAAGGCGATATACCGCTTAAAGCCGAGGATACCATGATCAGGGCATCGATCCAGGGCATGATTTTCAAGCGCATTGATCGCCGATTCAACTGCCGCATGCTTGTGCCTGGATTCGATAAATTCCTCCGAATGTTCTATTTGCTTATCTTTTTGGGAAAGCTTCCCCTTTTTAGGAAGCACAACTTCATCCAAAAGAATTTGAAGTTCTTTTCTGTTTTCGGGGCTATAAAAGCCCTTATCAAAACTACATCCGGACAGAGCTACAAATTTCCGCTTTGCTGCCGATACCATAAGAACAGCAATTTCAACATCATTCTGATTTTCCATCACATGATGATGGAGGATAAATCCATATTGATCTTCCAAAACACAAACACTCAAGCCTAATTCCTGGGGCACACAGGCTTTTCCTTTGCTAATCCATTCGGTATGTTCTTCAAAAATTGAAAATATTTTTTCATTATGAGGGATTGTCTCGCCGTCCAATACGCGTCGTCGAATTTGGTCAATCTGGTGCTCGACTTTAGAGATATAATGCTCAATGAGCATAATATGTGCCGCTTGACCGATATCCATTACTTTTAAAATACTGATACTCTATTTGGCTCTAACCACATAGGATTCAACCAGTTCCACATACTGACGATGTGCATCGATGATCAACTGCTCTCCTATGGCTTTTTTCGCCTCATTTTTTGACGTGGAGCGCTTGAGCTTACGAACAAAATTAAACTGCTTTTTTATCGTTTTGAAAATATGCCGATACTGCCGCCAGTCTGTAATTCCCAGATCGCCGCATAGACGGCCAGCTATAAACACAACTTTGCGAATGGCATCCAATAGCAGGTTAATATCTGTGGGAAAGTGAACATCGGTCTCCACAACAAACGAATCACAGCGCACTTTTAGGGGAATATCATCATTTTTTCGGACAATATTATGGCCTGCTTTAACAACCACTTGGTTGCTTTCATCAAGCACTGCCGGAGTGAAAAGACTGATGTTGTCTTTAATTGTCTGCAGCCCGTATCTTTGATCAAATCCGAAAATTGTGTGTCCTAAAAACTCTCGTACCTTTTTGTGGTTGTTGGCAATATCGTGAAGCTTGTCATAGTCCCAGTTGCAGTTTAGACGTAAGGTGCCCAATACCAAAATCTTCCACAATTCCATGCCAGGCCTACCATTGTCTGTATCAATATTTTTAGGTATGATGTCGTTCAAAATATCGAAAATTTCATTGCGTAATTTCCGGTCTGAATAAAGGGCCTGAAGTCCCAACAACAACTGAGGAATTTCGTCACGGCAGTTAATATCGACTTGAATGTTTTTGATGTCCACTTGACCAATTTTTAATTGATTTTCGATCACTTTTCTCATAGCATTTCACCACGAAGATTTTCCGGGTTTTACTCATATCGGCCGATTCGGTAAAATCAGCCTAACCATTAATATATTATTATATCAATATGTTGTATAATAGTTGTGAGTAATTCGTGCAAGTACTTTCTGAACGAACTCGGAAAATCTTCACTTCCACAAAATGCCATGAATTGCTGGTTAATAAGGGTTCCTAAGTTTTCAGCCAGACACTATTTATGAATAACCCTGCATCAAGAGAAGGGGAATTATCAAGGTAAATTGTATAGGAAAATCATTTTAGCATCAAGTTTAATCCTATGAGGAGCTAATATTAATAATTGTTCCAATTGATTAGATGAGGAGGAAATCTGACCTGCGTTCCTGAATAAATTTTGTGTATACACCCATTGCCACTTTTTTTGCCGAAATTGAAGAAGGATTGAAATTTCTGATAAACAACATTCATTATAAAATTGAATGCAGGGTGAATCATTTGCATTTGAAATCTGACAAATGAAAATGAATAGGAATGCAAATGATAATGATATGGTTTTCATCGTTGTATTATTTAATGAATAGATTGGATTGAAATTTTGATACGATTTTAATTCATCGATGAACACAGGTCAATTGAATCAATGAAACAATTTGTTTTACTTAATGGGATCAGATTAACAAATTCAACTTAATATATTGTGAGGATATTTTAATTTTAGGGGTATAATAGGGGTAAAACAGGAATATTAGAGAAAAATAGATTATTCCGTAATGCATAACCCATTGAAATAATTGGTGGGCCGTATAGGAATCGAACCTATAACCTACTGATTTACATCCAATGGTATTGTTGC
>CAVVHY010000039.1:0-4431 GCA_963748135.1 uncultured Gammaproteobacteria bacterium
ATTCTCTTATCACAGGTTTGGGTGTGGCTGTGAACTGTGGCAAATATCGCAGGAATCAGGACGATGATTTGAAACCTCTGTCACTACTCCGACAACGGTCAAGTACAGTTTAGTTTTTGAAGAGCGTTGGCTGTTTTGATTTAGGGATAATACCATGGAGCACCGTTTATCAGCGGCGCGCATTTTAATTTGCGGCCGTTGATTGGCTATGGATTTTTATACGGGATCAATCATTGAATCTTATTTTTAATATTGCCTTAAATGCTGCTCCATTTATCGGCTTTCCAGTATCGGCTTTAATATATCTGGGCTTTTTTCGGTAAAGCTATTCATGCGTTTTACGATTTCGACTTTCGGGGTCTGTCCATCTGGCGTGAAGCTGGTTGATTATCTTATCTTTCTGGTCGTCGGTCAACTGGTCAAATTCTTTGCCTTGCATCACTTCTTTAAAATCTTTTTCTACAAATTGCAGGATATCGATTTTGCGTTCTTTCATGTGGTTGGTAGAATGTAAATTCGAGAACATGGAATCTAAAGATTCAGTATTTTTAGCCATTTCAAGATGGTCATTTTTTGTAAACAATTAATACAATCAAAATAAAAATAGGAACTGAATTGGGCTTTAGGTTATCAAATTATGGGAATTTCCTTTAAATGGGCCTTTAAATCAACTGGAGCATTTTCCTTCATTTTTCCTTTGTGATAAACCAATAAGGAAGTGACTAACGAATTGAAAGCTGATAAATATTTTAGATTGATGGCTATTACCGTTTGAATAATCAAAGAGACATCTGACATAGCTGTCAAAATTCCTTCTGTATAAGCAGAATATTGGTTTATTGGGCATTTTCTATGGACAAACAATTTTTGACTTGAATAAAATCAAATGCCTTCGTGCTCGAGGTAGACCGCACAGGTTTGATCTTTTAGCCTTGCTTAATTCGCCACTTTAATAATTTCGAATTGTAATTATTTCCTTGTAATATGTTAAATCATTTAGAATCCCTACCTTATTATGAAATTCTGATTCGATGCGCATATATCAACCAATATAGATTATATTCATCAGTAAAAAATTGTTTAATATTTGAGTTTTGTACCACGGTTTATTGATTCCAATTCTTATTGGGGGTAAGGTAAAGCTTCTAACTCATAATTCGTAAAATGAAAATTCCTGATCCTATATCGAATGATTATTATCAATGCTTCACTTTATGACTTTTAGTTACAGAATTAGCGCCTGTAAGTATTCCTTGGTCAATATCGCATAGTGCAATTAAGGGTAGAGATTGATTAAATCCTTCGAAAATAGATCTATTACCGTCTGAATCACCGTATAATGAGGATGTACAATTAATATTGTTATTTGATAGAAAGACATTGGTTTATTTAATTTAAAATTTTCGAACTTTTTATGTGTTTTACCAAATAGCTTACCAAGCTCATTGTTGTTTATTATAATCTTTCATCAGAAATTATTAAGTCCACATCTTTATACTGTATTCACTGAGTGTCTTTTATAATAAATGAATACCATTGTCTTCAATTGAGGCACTTTCGAATATATAAATTCTCGAAAATACAAGAAATTATTGAGTATTATTTATGCAATACATCCATTACGGAATTTTGATGCACAGTGCATTTAGGAAATAATTGGTTGCTAATAAAATATAAAACCGCCTTTTCTGTTTTAAATTTTCAATGCCAATTACAACCAAATAAATACCATAAGTCCATCTTCCCTGGTGATATTGGTATTTCTCAAACTCATCGATTTGACATCTTTAAATATTTCTGTAGTTCCCTTTCCCCAAATAAGGCGGATTCCCAATCACCACATCAAACCCATCCGAAATATCAAACATCCACTCCGGGTCAAAAAACGGCGAAGATGCATTCTGATCATAGGGGTCCCAACCGGCAAGCTGTTTGGCTGTTTCATTGCCCCATCCATGTTCAACCAGCAGATTTCCTATTTTTTCCCGTATCTCTTTATCCTTATCTCTCAGCTTTCTTTTGGTTGCCGGAGATTTTGCTAAAAACAGCCGGTGTCTTACATTTTTCAGTTCCTGTTCCAGTTCCTTTATTTCCTGATTATCAAAAAGTGTCATCTGTGCTTCGGGTTTTTCAATGCCGATCAGAGTATTGGCTGCCACAAATTTGGTTTCCAGATTGGGTAAAGCCCTGATGCCGAAGTTGGGTTTGGTCTTTATCCACTTTCTGATCAACAACCAGCGAAATAAAAAATCGCAGTTTCGAAATCTGCGCGGCAATCTCCTGGATATCCACCCCATAAATGCAGTTTTCGACTAAAAACAGTTTCCTGGCGTAATCCGGATCATTGATTTTTTCATCAAAGGCTTCATTGATTTCGATTAATTTCTGTTCCCGCTCTTTCTTATCCGTAATGGCAAAAGCGCCTTTAGTTTCCTTCACCGCCTTGTTTAATTGCAGTTCCTGCCAGTATTTATTTTCAGGGTCAACTTTTTGCAGAATATGCACCATTTTCTGCAATATCCCCATGGGAAAAGCGCCTGAGCCGCAGGCCGGGTCAAGAATCTTGCAATTGTCCAGGGCGTGAATGATTTGTTTTTGCAGGTCATTATTTTCCGCAAACGGATTGACAGCATCATAAGAAAGCAGGTCATGAAGCTGCTTATCCAGTTCCTCTGCTTCAATATCCCAATTTTTCACACTGTTCTTAAGATAGGCAATCAGGCTTTCATCCACCATGTAATTGACAATCTCTCTGGGTGTGTAGAAAGAGCCGGTCTGTTTGCGAGCGGTCGTTTTGGTTTCAGGGTTATAGCTGGCAAGCAGGTTTTCAAAGACTTTTCCCAATAGTTCGGGGTCAAGGGCTACATCTTCTTCAATCGGTGTATTTTCTGCAATCGTAAATTTGTAGGATTCAAGAATGGAAATCAATCCTTTGACCGTGGCGTTTTTAAAGGCTTTGGTACTGATGCCCACAACGCCGCTTAAGTCAACCTCTTGGTCAAATCCGAAAAACAGATAATCCGGCACAATCAGTTGATGCGGCTTCACCAGATTATCGGAAAACCCGTCAATATAGATTTTATCTGTTTTATTATCCAGACATTCAAACAAGCCGCCGTTTAAAAAAGGGACAATACCATTTATCAATTCAGTAAATTTTTCAGGGTTTTTAAAATGGTCCTGGTAGCGCATTAAATAATTGGCATCCCTGTGCTGCCCATAATTGTCTTTTAAACGAAACCCCCGTTTGCGGTTATCTCCATCTCCGGACGGTTTTATGGGACAATTCAGGGAGGCAAAGAAAAGATTTTGCAGGATCGCTTTATAATATACACTCTCAATATTTGCTTCTTTAAACAAGCCTTCATCATGAACCGGGCTTAAATCCTTTAAAAGTTCATTTTTCAGATAGTCAATATCGAAAAGTTCTTCGGGAATCAGTTTCTTTTCTTTGACAAACCAGACAAACAAGAACCGTGTGAGCAGGCGGATCACGTTTTTGGCATTATGTTCCTGCCTGAGCGCGGCAAGATCAATATTTTTCAGATGTTCATCGGCCGCAGTGGGTTCCGAAGGAAAAGAAACCTCTTTGACAGCCCAAAAATACCAGTTTGAAAGCTCCTGGTAGAATTTTTTATTAAGGATGCTGACACTGAACACATCCTGCCAATAGGCGTACAGTTTTGCAAAGGAATCAACCTTGTTCTTTCCACTGTCAGGGATTTTTAAATCATTTATAATGCGAACATGACCGGCATGGGGATTTGTAATATCAATATCCCGGAGCAGTGAAACTTTGCCGGCTTTTTCACCTTCCCGCCATTCCTGTTTGTATTTCAATCGTTCAGTATTGGCAAAAGCCAATAATCCATTGTATTGAAAAACCACATTAACCGGTGTGTAAAAATATTCCCGGTTGAATGCACGGGCGATTTCCGCCAACTGGGAACGGGTCGGCAGACGGTTGTTTTCCCTTTCGCTTAAGGTAACGCCGAAGATAAGAACGCCGTCGTAATCTGACTGGATTGTGGAAGCATCGATACTTTTATTCCCGGTAAAAGTCGCATCATCCACCATTCCCAAAAAATATACATCCTTCATCAGCTTAAAGGCGGCATTGTCTTTCCATGTATCCTTTAAAATAGTTCTGGCGGAAGTCGGCTCGTCGGCTAAATAATTAACCGGAACGTGAAGGTCTTTAAACAATGCCTTTAAGGCGGATAGAAAATCCATCCGGTTGAATCTGCTTAAATCCACTCTCTATAGCTCCCTTTTTATACTGTGACCAGAAACCAGACGATTAGATCAAAATTGGTCAGTTGATATTTTTCACTGGTTTTGGTGTTTTGTTTTAACCGGGTCAAACTGCCTTTGTCGCCTCTTTTGAGCTTTGTCAGAATATCCCGGGCTTCTTTGCCCATGACTGTTTTT
>CAVVHY010000040.1:0-4778 GCA_963748135.1 uncultured Gammaproteobacteria bacterium
GTGCCACCAAAAGAGACCGGTGAGCGGACTGGGTAATCCAGCTAAACTTCTCGCCTGCGACATGGACGGCACTATAATTCCCTTATCCGATCTGGAAGGCCAGAGAGAGGCGCTCCGCAGTATTTAAAGAAAAAGGTACGCATACCCCGAATCTCCAGCTCGGTTATGTCACGGGCCGCCATCTCGAACTTGGCCTCATGGGTGTTCGGCAACATGACCTGCCGATGCCGGATGTTTTTGTCTGCGATGTCGGGACCAGCATCTATTTTCGAGAAAATGGCCGGTGGCGGCCTGATGCGAGTTATGCGAAAAAACTCAGACGATCCTGGAACGATCAGGGGGATACCATTGAGCGCCTGCTGCGAAATGTGCGGGGCCTGCGGATGCAGGAAACGGAAAAGCAGGGTGAGTTCAAAAAGAGCTACTACGCCGACCCGGCATTGAGCGAAGAGGAGATCAGGCAACATATCGGGGCCATGTTCCACATCAAGGCAATCCGGGCCAACCTGATCTACAGCTATGACACCGTAAAAAATGTCGGCCTTCTCGACGTTCTTCCCCCCGTGGCGGCAAAAGACGCAGCTTTGCACCATATCGTCGCCGCTTTCCATCTTGAACGGGACATGGTTTTTTACGCCGGAGACTCGGGAAACGACCTCCTCGCCTTCCTCAGTGGGTACCGGGCAATCCTGGTGGCCAACACCGACGAGCCCACGCGGCAGCGCGTGCTCGACACAGCCAGGCGGAAAAAATTCCTGGACCGTATATACTGTGCCGAGGCACCCTATACAGCAGGAGTACTGGAGGGATGTGCCTTCTTCAAGGTATTCGATTGAGTCGAATGCCCTCTGGTTTCAAGTCCGGCATTGCCAGAGTTCCCCTCAACCATTAATATGTAAATGAAAACAGTTGATGGCGTCGCAAAAAGTCCGACCTACTGCGTTATGGTGGGTTCGCGAAATGCTCAACATACCATATGTATGCCTCCGCTTTCGCGACGCCACCATGCCTTGTATATCAAACTTTTTGTCTAGCCATCTCAAGCGGTACGATGGACTTTTTTCAAGTCCATCAACAGTTAGCTATTTAAACTCAATGCCGTTGAATTAAGAAATAATTCTTTCCTTCGTGCTCGTGCTCAGCGAAGCGGTGCTCGTAATCGTAATCGAAAAAAACGAATTGATAATCAAAGAGAGGAGCTCTTTTCCCCTTACTTCACGGAGTGCCGAGGCCCCTGCCTCAAAAGGAAGCAGACGATTACGAGCACGAGCACGAGCACGAAAAACAGCAGCCAAGTCCTTAAGTCAACGGCATTATATTAAAACTTACAGATTGATACTTTCCCCTGCAAGCAAGAAACAGTTCATGACCTTTGCGGGTTATCAATCAAGGACAACCGGAGAATGGCGATTACTCGAGATATACTTTCAGATTATCACTACCAGAAATTGTCCCATGTACGAAGCCGGCAACCGATTCAAACTATCAGGCCTCGGTTTTTCATCATTGGACAAAAAACCCATATGCCTCTTCCTGGCCAAGAGCATTTCAGAAATTGCCATGACCTCGCTCGACGAGGAAAAATAGGATAAAAAGAAAAAAATACAGGGTGGGGAATATAACTGCCCCGGCTGTTCCGGATTGATCAAGTTCAGTGCCGAAGACGATAAAGGATTCCAGACCCAGCATATGCAGTTGCTCGCTACCGCCGAACGACGCAAACAGATGGAGCAAGTTGGCTCCATCCTCAATCTTCTCACCAATTTCTCTTTTTTCCAGGCCCTGGAAGAGGACAGCCTAAAAGAGATCATCTCCTCAACCGCGATGCGAAAGTATACGCCGGGGCAAACCATCTTGCTGCGCGGCCAGCCCGGCACCAGCATGTTTATTGTCATTGCCGGCAAGGTGGCGCTTATCAATGCCAAGGACGAAATATTTGCCTATCTCGGCATGGGGGAAATTTTCGGCGAAATGAGCCTGTTGTCCGGCAATCCGGTCAGCGTCACGGTCAAGGCGGTCGAACCGGTCAAGGTCCTGGCCATTAACAGGAACGACCTGCAGCAGATCCTGATTAAATATCCCTTTCTGCAAATGGCATTTACCCGCCTTCTGGTCCAGCGATTGGCGGCAAGCACCTCGGCGAGGCCAAGCTCCACGGTTGGCATCAGCGGTCGGTTTACGGAAATCTCTGCGGCGGAATTGTTTCAGATGTTTCACGAGAACATGAAGAGCGGCAGAATAGATCTCAAACTGCCAGATGGAAAAGGACGCATTTTCTTCCGGGATGGTGAAGTCGTCCTCGCGCAGTACCACATTCTACAAGGGATCGAGGCCTTCAACGAAATTTTGAAGAGAAAAAGACGGAACCTTTACCTTTTCCGCAATTTCGAATGAGGAAACAAGGGAACTGAAGCCGATTGGCGGATTTATGAAAATTTTGATGGATGGCTTGCGGCAGATAGATGAAGCAGGGGACAGCAACGATCACTGAGTTGCTCATAAATCTGGTGGGCGGGGAATCACAGATCTTCCGTAGTTTTTCCCGCAGCTCCCCTACCTGGAGACGCAAAAGCCAAGAGCAAGATCGTTGTCGAATATCGTAATGAGCAAGGAGTTCCTCCGACATTTTGCTGAAATGAATACTCACTTTTTCTCCCTTGTGGTACAGCTGGGCAAAGTCCGTTTCCCCGACAAGCTTGGCCATTGAATCCACGGTCGCATAGTTGCCGGCGGCGAGGGCGGCAAAGGCATAGGTGTCGTATTGGCTCTTGCCGTCGTTCTGTTCGGCAACCGTGTTTCCGGCAGTATCGACAAGCAATGCGCACAGCACCCCGTTGGCTATGAGTTCCTGCTGCAATGCGCTCTCGATGTCAATAAGCTGTTGCTGACTCACAATGCCGTGGTTCATTCATTCACCATTTTCCCAAAACGACACCCTTGTCCCTTCTTAACGCTAAAGGCATCGAAATTGAGGAAGAGCAGGATATCCGGAATGTTATTCAATTTTATCCCGTTTTTCCAGCACAACCGAAGGCTGGTTCGTTTCGCCACCGACCGCTTTTTGCTGTTTTTCCCTATCTTCCTTTTGCTGGGGTTGCTGCCAGAAATTCTCATAGTCACATGATACACAACGGAATTTGACGGTTTTCTGGCCGCCCCCGTCTCTTCTAATAAATTTTTGCAGCCGCATTCTTCGCAAAAAACTAGCATTTCAATCCTCCGGCACTCTCCATCATCAATGAGGGACCCGCAATTCCAAAACCAGGGCGAGATAACATCGCCCAAGCGCCCGATACTCCGCTCTGCCGAGAAACCATATCGCGAATCCGCCGCAGACCGGCAGATCGGACTTTTAGCCCCATCATCATTCATCGGAAAATAAATCTTCGATAATCAAATCCCCTTTTGCTTTGTATTGTGATTCCGGTCGCGGTCTCTTTCTAGGGGTACTGCGGTCGTCCTGA
Organism: uncultured Gammaproteobacteria bacterium; assembly: GCA_963748135.1. Taxonomy (GTDB): domain Bacteria; phylum Pseudomonadota; class Gammaproteobacteria; order JBGSLN01; family JBGSLN01; genus CAVVHY01. Next base: position 3,465 of record CAVVHY010000040.1, read on the forward strand.
TGGTCGGGATAGCTGTAGTCCGCTTGGGTGAAATCAATTTCCCTCTGAGAACCAGGGGAGACCGGCTCAATCAAGGCCAGGAATTTTTCGAGGGGGAAACGATCTTGGCAATGTCCTTCCTTGCAACTACCTGCCCGTCGGGAAAGAGAAAGGATGATCTCTGACAAGGTCGGCGGCGCACTCCAGGGCCTCCGTGAAGGTCGGGGCTTTGCTACCTTCAAAGGAAAAAAGGGATCGATTTTAGCAGGCAAAGGGGAATCATAACTTCCGGCATGGCCTGGCATGTTTCTCAGCCCGTCAAAGAGGTTTACCAATAATCCCCGCTCTTCCTCCTCCGGAAAATGCTTGAAGCCATCGGACTGTTGCCTTATCTCCTTCAACAATTCCTGCAGGAGATCAGCGGGACTTGGTTCCGCCTGGTCCTGGCGGTGGCTGGAGAGGGACCACCTCGTCATCGAATGATATTCGCACCTGGCCTTCTTCGTCAAAGAAGCTGTCGAGCTTTGCCTGCAGATCGCCGGCAAAGGCCTCTTCCGAGATCTTTTCGCAGGCTGCCGTCAGCCGGTAAAGCCTCTTTTTCATCTTCCGCCGCAACAGCCCTATTCTGCCGAGGCCGTTTCATCGAAAAAAGCGTTCAATTTTTCAGTCACCTGGGTATCCAACTGTGACTTATCACCGGTGTCGGAATCATACTGTTGCGTATTTTGAAGTGATACCGGAGCCGGGATCTCACCCTCCGATGAAAAAACAGAGAGGTGCATGTCGGTCAGCACCTGGTCCTCTGGACGATCTCCGGCCTCTAAAAACAGCTCGTCGATAACCCCACTCTTGGCCTCGCCAGCCTTGGAAATCGCCGCCTCTTCGCCGTCGGAAATTTGTGCATCAGGCTCCATGGATACCGGTTTTTCATTTTTTCCTTCAGGCAACGAAGTACTGGCATCGGCGGCTTCCGGAATCGCAGAGAGTCCGTTCTCGCCGCTATCATCTTTGAAGAAGGTTGCGAGCCTGGAAGACAGATCTCCTGAATCGCCACTTTCCAGCCAAATTTTCCTCTTTTGCTCGTCTTCGTCCGAGAAGTCGAAATCACCGAGCGCCGGAGTAACGACCCGGCTTTCCACGGCAGGATCATCAGACACCTCTTCGACGGCCGGACCATCCGATTCACCACTCTCAGCGACATCTCCTTCAAAGGGTGCCACGGTTTGCCGATCGGTCGCGCAGTTGTTGCCGTCAGATCCTGTGTCATCCACTGGTTGAATTGAAATCCGGCCGACAGGGGACGAAGAGGCAACAGCCTTTTCCCGCTGCTGGGCG
>CAVVHY010000041.1:0-30560 GCA_963748135.1 uncultured Gammaproteobacteria bacterium
CAAACGAGTCACATCCAAAATAATACCCAGATCGATAATCTGCGTAAAATGTTATTGGCTATGGTCGAAGATGTACAGGTTATCATCATCAAATTGGCTGAACGAACAGCCATTATGCGCGCCATTACCCACATGGGTAAGAGTAAACAACAAGAGATTGCAACCGAGATCAGAGATATCTATGCGCCACTGGCTAATCGTTTGGGTATGGGACAAATCAAGTGGGAATTGGAAGATTTAACCTTTCGCTATCTTCAACCTGAGATATATAAAGAGATCGCTCGTTCAATTGACCAGCGTCGTCAGGATCGTGAGCGATACATCAAACAAGTCATCAGCACCTTGCAAACAGAGCTCGCTAAGAGCCATATTAAAGATTGTCAAATCCAGGGCCGTGCGAAACATATTTATAGCATTTATCGCAAGATGAAACGCAAAGACATCGATTTTAGTCAAATCTACGATGTCAGTGCGGTACGTATCCTGGTAACAGATATTGAATCTTGCTATACCGTTTTAAGTATTGTGCATTCACTTTGGGAGCCAATTCCGATTGAATTTGATGATTATATTGCAAACCCAAAACCCAATGGTTATCGTTCTTTGCACACCGCAGTCATAGGGCCTGACGGTCGTAATGTAGAAGTGCAAATTCGAACCTATGAAATGCATCAAGAATCAGAACTAGGCGTCGCAGCACACTGGATCTATAAAGAAGGTGCCAGCCAAGGGTCAAGTTACGATCAAAAGATTGCCCTGTTACGACAAGTGATGGATTGGCAAAAAGAGGTCGCCGGCAATGATGATCAATTGGAACCGATCGATACTAAAATCTTCGAAGATCGCGTTTACGTCTTTACCCCCACAGGGGAAATCGTAGATTTAGCAATGCATGCAACACCATTAGATTTTGCCTATCATATCCATACTGAAGTGGGTCATCGCTGTCGTGGCGCCAAGGTCAATGGCCATATTGTCCCCTTGACTTATAAACTCAAGACTGGCGATCGAATTGAAATCTTAACGACTAAACAAGCTAATCCTAGTCGAGATTGGTTAAATCCAAATTTAGGTTATCTCAATACCAGTCGTGCCCGTGCCAAAGTCCATCATTGGTTCAAAAAACAAGATTATGATAGCAACCTTGATGATGGCAAAGACATGTTGGAAAAAGAATTGAAACGCTTGCATATCAGTAAGGTTAATTACAATGATCTAGTCAAACGCTTTAATAAAAATTCATTACATGATGTCTATGCAGCTATAGGCGGTGGAGATCTACGACTCGGTCAAATCATTAATTTTATTGAAGCACAAAAGCAAGAAGAGATAAAACCAACTGCAGAGTCAGAGCAGACCTTAGAATTCGACATGCCTCATCTACCCCCGCGCACTATCAGCAAAGGGATCAATATACATGGCATCGGAAATTTATTAACCACAATGGCCAAGTGTTGCAATCCTTTGCCTGGGGACCCAATCATTGGTTATATAACACAAGGTCGCGGTGTCAGTATCCATCGCCAAGATTGTATCAATATTCTTTCGGCGAATAATTTCCAAAAGGAGCGCTTGATTCAAGTCGATTGGGGTGAACAATCAGGCACATACCCTGTCGCCGTTTGTGTCCAAGCCTATGATCGCCATGGCTTGATCCGAGATATTACTTCGTTATTAGCCAATGAACGGATCAATGTCATGGCCTTGAATACGCATAACAATAAATCCGATAACACGGTGCAGATATTCTTGACGCTAGAGATACCTGACTTGACTGCATTAAGTCGAATCTTTGATAAAATCAATCAACTACCGAATGTTTTTAATGTAGAGCGTAAAACCTCTGGAACCTAACGATTATGGCAAATAATATGTTGGATCAATTAAAAGAATTAATCGCCCAACTGAGAGATAAAGACCAAGGTTGTCCATGGATCTTGATACAAGATTTTAAGTCACTTGCGACCCTTACCATTGAAGAAAGCTACGAATTAGCCGATAGTATTGATCAACAAGATTTAACTGAGATAAAAGATGAATTAAGTGATTTACTCCTGCATGTCGTCTTGTATGCTCAGCTAGGCATTGAGCATAATGCCTTCGACTTAGATGCCATTGCCAAGACGGCTATTGATAAACAAATGCGGCGTAAACCTGAATTTCATGCCCATGCTGCTAAAACATCGACCGAGGCACTAAGACAATGGGAAGTCAATAAGCAAAAAGAACGCGCCGAAAAAAAACAAGCCTCAAGTATCAGCGTCTTGGATGGCGTAACCCATAGCCTACCAGGTATTAATCGCGCCTTTAAATTACAAACCCAAGCAGCCACCGTTGGATTTGACTGGTCAGATATTAAAGATGTCTTTAATAAGCTGCAAGAAGAGATCGTCGAACTTGAAACAGAAATTGACGCACATACGCAACATCAATCGACAAACAATAAAGAAAATTTATTAGCTGAAATGGGTGATATCTTTTTCACCTGTGTCAACTTAGCAAGGCACTTAGGCATTGATCCTGAATTGGCTATTCGACATAGTAATAATAAATTTGAAACCCGGTTCCGTAACTTGGAACATTCAGTAACTTCAGATGGTAAATCACTTTCTGAAATGAAACTTGCCGAACTAGATGAATATTGGGAAGCTATAAAAAAACAAGAATAGGCATTACTACCCGAGGAGAATGCATGGCCAGTGAAGCTCACACTTATCATACCGAATCAGGCGTCATCATAGATTGTCATGATGAAGCCATCAATTACAAAAATGCTATCGAAACTATTATCGATCAACTTGATACTCAACGTGGGGCATTATTTGCCTCTGGTTACGAATATCCTGGCCGTTACACGCAATGGGACATTGGTTTCATCAATCCTCCATTAGTTATCGAAACTCATGGACTGCATTTTAGCGTCAAGGCGTTAAATAAACGTGGGCTCGTTCTTATCGAAGCACTAAGCGAGATTATCGTCCCTTCAGCGCAGATAATTAAGATCATTAATAAAGAAGATAGTATCGCTGGTGAAATTTCCAAACCAGAAACCCACTTCCCTGAAGAACAACGGTCTAAACAAAATTCTATTTTCACTCTGCTCCGCTTAATCATCGATGCATTATACAGTGAGCAAAATAAACATCTTGGTTTATATGGTGCTTTTGGCTTTGACTTGGCGTTTCAATTTGAAGATTTACAATTTAGCAAACAACGTGCCTCAGATCAGCGTGACTTAGTACTTTATATTCCTGATGAATTATATATTGTAGACCATCGGCTACAACAAGCGATAATTCGACGCTATGAATTTACTTATCAAGGCCATACCTCAAAAGGTTATCAACGCGAAGGTGATATTAATAAATTTAAAGGTGATACTAAAATCACTCAGCGCTGCGATCACAAACCAGGCGAATATGCAGCATTAGTCGGCAAGGCCAAAGACTATTTTAAACGAGGAGATTTGTTCGAGGTTGTCCCCAGTCAAACCTTTTTTGAAGCCTGCCCCGATTCCCCGGCAACAATCTTTCGCCGCCTGCGTGAACAAAATCCTGCACCTTATGCATCATTGATTAATCTGGGCCAAAAAGAATATCTAGTTGGCGCATCGCCAGAGATGTTTGTCCGGGTCATCGATAAGCGTATAGAGACATGTCCTATCTCAGGGACTATTGCTCGCGGTGAGGATGCCATCAGTGATGCCAATCAAATTTTAAATCTATTAACTTCACACAAAGATGCCGCTGAATTAACTATGTGTACTGATGTCGATCGCAATGATAAATCGAGGATCTGTGTACCTGGTAGTGTGCGAGTCATTGGTCGCCGTCAGATCGAACTCTATTCCCGCTTGATACATACAGTGGATCATGTCGAAGGCACGTTGCGTGATGAATTTGATAGCTTGGATGCCTTTTTGACCCATACCTGGGTTGTCACTGTCACCGGCGCACCGAAAAAATGGGCTATGCAATTTATCGAAGACAATGAAAAAAGCCCACGTCGCTGGTATGGTGGTGCTATCGGTATATTAAATTTTAATCGTAATATCAATACCGGTTTAACCTTACGCACAATCCGTATTGCAAATGGTGTTGCCGAGATGCGTGTCGGTGCAACCCTACTTTATGATTCCGACCCAGATGCCGAAGAACAGGAAACAAAATTAAAAGCCGAGGCATTTATCAATGCCATTCGAGGCATAAAACCAAAATCTAAGGCCCAAGAGCGACTAACTTTTCTCAAACAACAGGCCGGTAAAGGTAAACAAATTTTATTAGTCGATCACCAAGATTCATTCGTACATACCTTAGCAAATTATCTACGCCAAACCGGCGCTAATGTAACAACCTTGCGTTCCGGATTTGATGATCTCGATCTATTAAAAATAAATCCTGATATGATGGTACTCTCCCCTGGCCCAGGTTGCCCAAATGATTTTAATGTTAGCCAGACTATTCGAATGGCAGTGGATAAAAACATTCCCATCTTTGGCGTTTGTTTAGGGCTACAAGGCATCGTGGAATTTTTTGGTGGTAAATTAAATATCTTGCATTATCCAGAACATGGAAAACCAGCGATGATTCATAATTTAGATGGCAAACTATTCGAGGGTTTACCCAAACAATTTAGCGCCGGCCGTTATCATTCTTTATATGCAGATAAAGCAAGTTTACCGAAAGAGTTAACCATCACCGCTGAAACTGCAAATGGAATCATCATGGCCGTTGAACATGAAAAATTACCGATTAGCGCCGTACAATTTCATCCAGAGTCAATTCTGTCACGTGAATTGGATGCCGGCTTGAGGATTATTCATAATGTGATGGCGATGGTGTGAGTTTTGATAAGATAATTTTTACTGCCTGAGTATAATTATTAGCGAAAAAATTTTCCCCAAGTGAGTAATTCCTTGGGGATATAAGATTAGAGAATTTAATATCACATCATATTGTAAATGTCGTGATTAAAATCAACTCGTTTACATACGCATTTTTGGTGCATTGTTGTCTTTGATGACCTTTTGTTGTGATGCTTTTGCAGATGGGTCTACTAAAAACATGTTGAAATGTCCATATTTCATGAGACGTTTCAAATCACCAAAGTCAATAGCTAATAAGTAGATAGCGAATTTTTTGCTACCACTTTTAGCTTCAATGAATTTTCCTTCTGTACCGCATATTTTTGCATGTTCATTAAATTCTCGACACCTTGCGCGGTTTAAATCTAATAAATATTCAAAATGTCCTCTATTTTTATGATAATATGTAAACATTAAACAATAATCTTCATAGCTTTGATTACCATCTGGAAATTCCTTTTTTAAGACCTCTAGTTCATCTTTGTGAGGTTCAGAAAATCCATAGAGATACTTTCTATAAGGTACATCACCCCCTTCTTTCGTCAAATTAAAATTCTCGTTTAAATACTTCATAATGGCATTATTTTTTTGTTTTGGAGTTAAAGGTTCAAAGATTTTAACATCTTGTCCTGCAATTTTTATGTGAGGTACATTTAATGATGTATTTGAATGTTCAATATCACCATTAGCATTAACATATGAAAATCCAATATCAGCGGTAGGGTTCTTACCAGGATGACAAATAAAGGAGCCAGGCTTATGACCTGACAACCATTTCTTAGCTGCATCTTGATCCATATCAAAGTAATATTCAAGTTCTTGAACATTCTCAGGCAATGTTAATACGGTAGCTTTTTCAATCTTAACGCCCTCTTCCTTTTGATTTGTCCAAGCATTTATAGGAGAAAAGTCATGGCTCACTTTATCATAGATCATGATCATGTTGGTTATCTTGAATGTCTTCAAATGTTTGACATCGCCATCATCTGTAACATATGAAAACCCGATATAATCGCTTTCTTCATCAGGATAGCAAACATATGTACTTGGTTTACGATCGGTTAAGAGTTTACTTGCAGATGTCTTATTGAATGCATCCATATAGTAAGTTTTCTTAGTAAGGTCTTCAGGGAACTTTACAATAGTTGCCTCTTTAGCAACAATTTGATTAGGTTTATTACCGGCTTCTTTCGGGTGGTGTGTTATACCTTCTGTCTTGAACATATCGTATCTCCGGAATTAAATAAATGGGACTAAAAGTATAGGTATTTTACATAACAAGCGCTGTCCACACCTTGTTCATTAAGGACAATCTATTTGTTAATTTCGGAAATACAATAGGTGACTCGGTGGGTTTTATTTAAAAAATTGCCATTCAATGTAGGTCGGTATCGCGTAGCGATGCCGACAAAAAAATATTCATTTAATTCATTATCGATAAAAAGGTGATACGCCGAATGTCGATGAAGGCATCAATACTTGATTTCAATAACCTATTGTGAAAAGTATTGACTTAATAAAAATGCTTTTGCTTTATCCACGATTATTAAACGTTCGCCTTGAAACGGGATTATTATTAGCATCTGTTACGCGCGGCTCAAGACGATATACCTCCTGTTTAGGTTCGTTTGAAACAATTTCATATGAACCATTAAATATAGTTAAGTAATTATTTTGGCGACTAGAACCACTCACTGTTGGTTCATTACCTGACTCTTTTGTATAAGGAGTCTTGTCTTTTTCTGTCTTAAACATATTGTACCCTTCTGTTATAAACAATGCATGTGTTATTATTATACATTTATGCCGCCAATACGCCATGTGATTAAAGGACAATTTATATATTAATTTCGGAAATACAATAGGTGACTCGGTGGGTTTTGTTTAAAAAATTGCCATTCAATGTAGGTCGGTATCTATCGTAGGTCGGTATCGCGCAGCGATGCCGACAATTAGTAATATTCATTTAATTCATTATCGATAAAAAGGTGATACGCCGAATGTCGATGAAGGCATCAATAAATGAATTAATGAATTTTTGTATTTGTCGGCATCGCTACGCGATGCCGACCTACATTGAATGGCAAGCGTTTAAATAAATTATGACAATCCACTATCAAGGCTCACAACTTGACCCGTGATATTTGTTACCTTCAATAAACTAATCACCATTTCTGCAATATCACTAGCCGTTCCAGGACGCTGTAATGGTGTGACATCAACATAGTCTTGATAAAGTTCTTCCAGATCTAATTGACTCGTGCGTTCGGTAATAATTAATCCCGGGGCAATGGCATTGACTTGGATATGCGGGCCCATCGTGCGCGCCAATAATCTTGTTAAATGATTTAAGGCTGCTTTAGAAACTGCATATGGAATTGATATCCCCATAGGTTTAACACCGGCGACAGAACTAATATTGATGATATGCCCTGCCCCAGATTTTGTTAAATGAGGTTCGGCAGCGCGTGCTAAATACCAAGGCGCCATGACATTGGTTTGAAAGTTTTGAAAAAAGATTTCATCAGTGGCAGCAGCAAAATCATCATGTTTGATTTGCTGGCCAGGCGCCACAGCACTATTGATTAAGATATCAAGCCGACCAAAATGTTTAATCGTCTCAGCAATTAAACCTTGGCATTGTTGCTCTTGATTCACGTCGGTTTGCAAATAGATCGCATCTGGCAGTGAATTTGCTAATTGCTCACCTTCAGCGGCACTCGTTTTGGAATTAAGAACTAAACGCAAACCATGTTCTCCAAGAGACTTGGCAATCTCGGCACCAATCCCCCGAGCCGAACCAGTGATCAACGCTACTTTTTGTTGCAATGAGTTTGACATATGATGAAAGCCATGTTGTTTATTGAATTCGATAAGCCATAGAAGGCTAGGTTGAAATTACCTTATTTCTTAGTGCCGGTCAACATAGGTACGAATAGCACCCGTTCAATATCCTGTTCATCATAGCTATTACCCATTCGCGTAATCACACGTAAGGCTTGACTAAAACCTTCACTGATTGGGATAACCATGCGACCACCATCAGCTAATTGACTTAGTAACGCAGTTGGGACTGCATTAGCCGCGGCCGTGACAATGATGCCATCATAAGGTGAATATTGCTCCCAACCTAGATAACCGTCACCAAATTTTAATTTGACATTTCTGATATTTAATTGCTGCAGGATACCTATGGCGCGGTCATATAACACTTTAACCCGCTCAATACTATAGACTTCTTGCACTACATATGACAATACCGCGGCTTGATAGGCTGAACCAGTACCAATCTCTAAAACACGAGGTAATGGGACTTCGCGATCACCTAACAATGCTTGTGTCATCAAGGCCACGATAAATGGTTGTGAAATGGTTTGCCCTTCCCCAATACCTAAGGCCGTATCATAATAGGCTTGGTCACGGTATGACTCAGGGATAAATAAATGGCGCGGAACCGTGTTGATGGCAGCAATAACTTCACGGTGATAGATACCTTTGTTGATAAGACTTTCAGCTAATTCACGACGTGGTTCAGAATATGGATCCATGACAAAACCTATAGTTAGCTATATTGTACTTAACTATAAGTCTAGCCTATTTAACACCATCCAGAGCGAAACGGGGCTCACCGCTTCGCTCTTGATTTGGTGCATAAATACAATCAGCTTTCTTTATGTGTGCAAGCAAACAAATACTTAATCAAGGCACCCACAGCTAATATAGGTATCATAACTTCAAAAAAACGAGAGATTATGATAATTGTGGTCACATCTTCTGCAGGTAATGCAACTGCTAATATGGCTAATACCAAGGCAATTAGTATGCTTAAGATGGCAATAATCTTGTTACACATCTGGGCTTCTCCTTATTATTCCCCTAAAAATGCTTTTAAGCCATAAAGAATAACATCAAAAAATGAACCTGAAAAGGGAAATTAATGACATTTTTATTCGCTATTAATCAACCATCTGCCAAATCAATTATTCACTCAAGGCCATCATTCCAAGTCAAAGGAAATCCCCTGAGCTAAGGGTAAATCTATTCCCCAATTAATCGTCGTCGTCTGTCGGCGCATATAGCCTTTCCAGGCAATCAATATCCCGATTCACGGCCACCACCGGTTTCTTTTTCACCCCCAAAGGCACCACCGATCTCAGCCCCAGAGGTACCAATATTGACATTGGCAATCCCACAATCACTACCAATGGCCGATAAAAATGCCTCTGCATGTTGCAAACAATTGCTAAAAATAGCTGATGATAAGCCCTGGCGCACCTTGTTTTGCATCGCAATCGCTTGCTCTATGGTTTGATAACGCATTAAGTATAATATTGGGGCAAAGGTTTCACGCTGGACGATGTCCCAATCATGCTCAGCTTCTACTAAGCAGGGTTCAACAAAAAAACCTTCGCCATGTAAGGCATGACCACCAAAGAGTATTTTGCCGCCCTGCGCCTTGATTTCTTGCACCGCGTCGAGATATTGCTTAACAGCTGTAGCATTTATCAATGGCCCCATCAAATTCTTGGGATTTAATGGGTCACCGATGGTGACTTTTTGACAAATCGCTTTAAGTCGCGCAGTCAATTCATCATAGATACGCTCGTGGATAAATACTCGACGGGTCGTAGTGCAACGCTGACCTGCGGTACCGACTGCGCCAAAGATGATCGCGGGAACGGCTAGATCAAGCTTCGCTGTTTCATCGACAATGATGGCATTATTACCACCTAGCTCTAAGATCGAGCGACCTAAGCGTCCTGCGACTCGCTCAGCAATGCCCCGCCCAACGTTTGTTGAGCCGGTAAAAGAAACCAGTGGGATACGTTCATCATCGGCAATTTGACCCGCAAGCTTATTATCATCCGTGATGAAGACAGAAAATAGACCATCGAGTTCATAGTTTTTTAATACTTGGTTACAGAGGTTTTGCACTGCAATCGCACATAAAGGAACACTTGATGCCGGCTTCCAAACCACTGTATTGCCACAGATCGCCGCAATAAAGGCATTCCACGCCCACACGGCAACGGGAAAATTAAAAGCAGTAATAACCGCTGTTACACCAAGTGGATGCCATTGCTCATACATCCGATGCTGAGGACGTTCAGAATGCATCGTCTTACCGTATAACATGCGCGCTTGACCAATGGCAAAATCGGCAATATCAATCATCTCTTGGACTTCACCATCACCCTCTTGCTTAGACTTACCCATCTCCAAAGCAACTAAACTGCCCAGGGCATCCTTATTTTCACGTAACACATTACTGATTTGACGTACAATATCGCCGCGCTTGGGTGCCGGCATTTGACGCCACTGTAAAAACGCTGTCTGCGCTTGGTTTATGATATGTTCATAATTATCTTGATCTGCTGTTTTGACATTGGCAATAGTTTTGCCGGTAGTCGGATTAATTGATTCCAGTAGATGGCCTTTCGACCCGGCAAACCAATGCCCTGGGCCTGTCGAGGCACCTTCATTGATGTCTTTAATTCCCAATGCTTGCAATAGTTGCATTACCAAACTCCTTGTCTTTGGGTGAGTTTAATATGTTCCAGGCCAATTTATTTAAAATACTTACCGAATGGATTTGCTAAAACATCTTTCAATGTGAAAGATTCTTGTTTAATAAATCCATGATATTGGTCTTCGTTTTGCAGTAACAAATCCAACACTACGCAGAGGCCTGATGCTGTAACAATCTGGATCGCAGACCAGTGCAACTCATTGATCGTTTGCGGATAAATCTTTTTAACAAAACTTTCTTCCACGAAACTATCATGTTTATATCCTGCAACTGTGACATAAACAATGACCACATCTTGATAAGTACGCGGGATTGCATTTTCTAAAATACGTTTTAAAGTATCGCGTTCGGCATATAACTTTAAATCCCGGATTAATAAATTCATAACACGACAATGGCCAGGATAACGTAAAGTTTTATAATTTAAAAATTCCGTCTTCCCATCACAGATTTCAACTAAGCTTCCCAAACCACCCGAGGTGTGAAAGGCTTCATATCGAACACCATCCAATTGCACTTCTTCTAATCCTTGCAATGGTTGCATAATGGTATTTTTACCATAACGAATCACTCGACATGGATTTAAATACTCATTAATCAAACCCTCTGTCGACCAGGTTAAGGCATAATGCAGTGCATTGTTAACATGTTGTGGTAACGCCCCAACACGCAGTTTTACACTATCAAGTTTATCAAAATCTTGAATGAGTGAATTGGCAACGATGCCAACAAATCCTGGCGCGACCCCACATTGCGGGACAAAGGCAGTGGTTGCGTCTTTGGCAAGTTCTTTTATCCCAGCGGTTACCTTGGTATCTTCTGTAAGATCAAAATAATGCAGTTTACATCGTCTGGCTACTTCAGCAACTGGCAAGTTTAAATAAAAAGGTAAACTAGAAACTAATGCGCTAAATTTGTGTCGTTGTATATAATTAACCAAAGCATCTTGATCACTAACATCAATTTCAGCGGATTTGATCTCTGGGTGGGTTTTCAATAATCGTTTACGCTCACCACTAGCAAAACTCTTATCAAGTAAATGTACTTGATAGTGTCCTGATCTTTGTAATAATGAGCCAATCAATGTGCCAATTTTACCGGCACCTAGGAGGAGAATAGCTTTCATATAATTATTATTTCCTTACTATGGTTTACCAGCGTAAACCTTATTTAAGATATAAGCCAAACGATATCCTGCTAATACAACTTGCTGCGTGGCAATCTCTTGTCCTTGCTTAATATATTGCTTACTGGGGGCTTGTCCAGATTGAATGTGGTATGCATATTGTTTAGCAAGACGATAACTTTCCTTGGCCCAATCCATAGGATTGGTGTCATATATCTGAGCTCGAAATTTTGACTTAGGAAATGCCTTGGTAAGCGACTTAGCCAAGCTGGCCACTTGTTTATAATTTAATGAGTGGTATGGCTTTATAAAATAAGACTGCCAATAACCAACCCCACCGTCCCAAAGCACATGCAAATTAGGATAGTCTTGTACTTTAATAGGAAATAAATTACCACCTTGATCACCCTGAGGATAATCCTTGCTTACCAAATTAATACAATGTAAAGGCTGGTGAATGTCACCAACAAAATGGATCAAAAACCTTAAAAACAAGCGTTGCTCATAATGTCTAGCATGTTCACTTGTTAAGACTTGTTCCGATTGTTTGATGGCCCAGGCCACATTCTGGATCTGTAACGCTGGCGCTGGGGTAGCATCAATATCATAAGGAAGATCAATAAAATGCCAATTATTAAATGCTGTCACATCGTCGCCTTTGATTCGATCCGGCCATACCGAGGCATTTAAGAAGGCGATATGCTCATTACGATGATTTTTGTAAATTAATAAGCCACGTATTTTATGTCTTGTTTGCGGGGTCAAATTATTGTAGGCAATTTGTGCGACCAGCATGTGGCCACTAGCATCCCAAGCCCAAGCATTGACCGTCCACATCATCCCTAGGAAACAAACAATAAGAATATTGCATAATCGGTTCATAGCATCAGACTTTCGTTTAAAATGGCTAAAGTTTGGTATATCATACAAAATGGTTAAGGCTTACTATAACTCATAACAATAGAATGATAAAACGGCATCGCTACATAATCGTGATATTTTTTTTATTACCCTGTTTGGCGTTTGCCCGCGGATACCAATTACGCTATTCCTTTAGCGGGTTCTATGGCCCAGCCCTGGATAACGCCGATAAACGCTTTAGCATGTTAGTAAAAAATTTACCCAGGCCATTAACGTCACAAATTATTAATGACTTTTATACCCAAGGCCCCAAAAATATTCGCAAGGCGATCGCCCCTTTCGGATATTTTAAGCCAGAGATCACTGGGCAATTGGAACAACATGGTAATGCCTGGATTGCAGCCTATCAAATCAAACCCGGGCCGTTATTAAAAATTACCCATTTGGATGTGAAGATTACTGGCCCTGGTCGCAATCTTCCTGGCTTTCGCCGCTTATTGCGGCACTTTCCGGTTAGACAAGGACAAGTTTTATTGACAGAAAATTATAAAAAGGCCAAGGCCGATTTATTTAATATTGCACAAAAGCACGGCTTTCTTGACGCAACGCTGACGAAACATGTGATTAAGATTAACATAAAAGATTACACAGCTGACGTCATTTTGCACTTTGATACGGGCCACAGATATTACTTTGGGCCTATATTATTTGCTAAGACACCTTATGCTGAGAGTTTATTGCGTCGTTATATTCCGTTCAAACCTGGTGCCCCATATTCTACCGATGATTTACTAACCTTACAGAATAATTTGTCGCAAAGTATATATTTTAATAATGTCAGTGTGAAACCAAACCAAAAACGGGCACGCAATTATCACGTTCCGGTCAAAGTGTATTTACAACCGAAAAAATCACAACAATATAGTTTGGGGGCCGGTTATGGAACAGATACTGGCATACGAGGTAGTGCAGGCTGGGAGTGGCGACGGGTCACTTCAACGGGCGATTACCTGCAAGCGATTGCGCAAGTTTCTCAGATCCAAAATGCCTTTCAACTGCGTTATATAATCCCAGGCCGAAATCCAGTTACTGATCATTACAGTATTTTTGCTGGCTTGAATACCAATCAACCTGGTGAAGGTGAATATACTTTACTAAGTGCAGGCGGCAATTATGTACAAGCACTCCTTGGATTTATACAGACCATTACCCTCTCCTATCAAAAAGAACGCTTTAAATTAGCACCATTCGCTCCAAGGTATAATACGCAATATTTTATTCCCAGTATAAATTGGCAACGCACACAAACCAATAATAAAATTAATACCGATAATGGTTATCGTGTATTTTTGAACGTTGAAGGAGGTCAGTCATTACAGGACAGCAATCAATTTTTACAAGCCGAATTACAAGCCAAATATATTCACACTATCCTTGATAATACACGTATTATTGCGCGTACCGAGTTGGGCGCGACCACTGTCAAACGGTTAACAACCCTGCCCTTGTCGGTACGTTTCTTTGCAGGCGGCGCCAACAGTGTCCGAGGTTATACCTATCAAGTGTTAGGGCCTGGTAAATACCTTATTGTCGGGAGTATTGAGTTACAACAGCGGGTTTATAAACAATTCTATGCGGCGGTCTTTTTCGATGCCGGGAATGCATTTAATACCGGCCCATGGAAAATGAATCGCAGCGCGGGTATTGGTATTGTTTGGCGTTCGCCATTAGGGCCAATGGAATTGACTGTCGCCAGACCATTTGATAATGACCCGAGTCCTAAGTTTATCAAATCATTACGGGTACAATTTACGATGGGGCCAGACCTATGATCAAACATATATTGACAGGTTTATTACTCTTTATTATCGCCTTATTTGCCGTATTGATTTTTTTAATTATGAGTCCTACTGGCACACAGATAACGGCCAATCTTTTACAACGATATGTCCCCAACTTATCCATCGGCAAAGCACAAGGAACAATAGCCAGAAAATTAACGATCACCCATTTACATTATCAAAATAATTCGCTAGACCTTAATATTGATAAGTTAGCCATCAATTGGCATGGCCTGGGTCTATTACTAGGTGAATTAGATATCAAATCATTGCAAATCCAGCATATGGATTTAAATTTAACTTCAGCAAATAAAAAACAAGATGAGCAAACTAATGACTCGTTTCACTTACCAATCCAACTTAAAATACGAAAGGCAGTCATAACTGATATTACTATCCATCATAATCAGCATCGGCTGCTCACTGCCAAACAAATAAATTTAACCGCACATACCTGGCATCGGTTCGGCCGGCAAAATTTAAAACTACATATTAAATGGCAGCAGTTGACATTTGCTATCAACAAACAACAAACTGTCACCAGTGATGAGGGTATGCTTACAAGTGAAGGCCAATTAGATGATTATCAAATTAAACTCAAGGCTAATCTTAAACCAAACTTCAACCTACCTGGTTCCTCACAGCATGAAGCATTATTGCTACTTAATGCCAACGGCGACTTAAATGGTTTTGAAAAACTAACTTTGCAATTAAAAAATTCAGGCAAGTTACGAATAACTGGCAAGGTAAATTGGCAGCCGTATCCTAGCTGGGATTTAAAATTGATTGGAAACAAATTGGACCCAAGTGTAATTTGGGCCGACTATCCTGGGGCGATCAACTTTACTGCTCAAACCTCAGGTAATTATAAAGATAAATTAAGGCTAAAACTCAAGACTGATGAGTTATCAGGCCATTTACGGCAACAACCATTGATTGGTAAAATAAATTTAGCAATTAAAGATAAGCAGTATATCATCCATGAATTACATATCACCTTGGGACAAGCAACGATTTATGCCCAGGGTGAAATTGCGAAAAATTGGCATTTGAACTGGCGGATAAATATCCCTGATTTAAACAAGCTATCACCCAAAGCTTATGGGTTAATCCAAAGCCAAGGACAAATATCTGGCTCACGCCAAACCCCCAGGATACAAGGTGATATAAACGCCCAAAAATTGAGTTATCGCACCCTAGATATCTCTACTTTAAGTGCAACCACAGATATCAATACCCAGCCACAAGGTCATTCGAGATTAAAACTTAACGCCAGTGATTTACATTACAAAAAGATAAACGTCAAACAAGTAAACTTAACTCTGTCAGGGAGCACATCACAGCAACAAATCAAGTTAAGCTTACAACGACAAAAACAATATCTGTCACTGCAGGCCATCGGTGGTCTTCAACAAAAAGTTTGGCGGGGACAAATCCAGGATTTTTCATATATATCTCAAACCAATGGACAGTGGCAATTAAACGGCAAGCCTAAATTAACTGTTGGTAAACAACGACTTATTTTATCACCTTTTTGTATGCGCAATGCCTCTCAATCAATTTGCCTAACAGTAAATTGGTTGGCAAAGCAAAACAGTCTAGCCCACCTGGTAGTCAAAAACCTGAATTTGAAAGATCTTGTTAGCCAAGGTCTGGGACAACAACAAAAAAATCTAAATAATTTTAACAGCAGACTTAATCTTGATTTAACAGTGAACCGCAATAGCAAAGGTAAACTTAGTGGCAAGGCTAACGGCAATTTAACACCCGGAGTTATTGCTTATAATATTAATAACCAAGCACTAAGTTTGCCTATCCGCAGTGGAATGTTAACCGCCACGTTAAACCAACAGGGGTTGAATCTGGTGAGTAAAATTGATTTCAGTCCAGGCCAACGCCTGGATCTTGATTTTAAAATGCCTAACTATCATGGCAATGGATTACCTGGAAAAAATGAAAAAATTAATGGCCAAGCCAACATTAATTTAGATGAGTTAAGTGTTATCGCTTTATTTGTACCTAATTTAAGTAAAATAAGTGGTCGCTTAGGCGTAAATTTAAAACTTGCTGGGACATTGGCCAAACCAAAAATCTCAGGGATTGCACGCTTAAACCATGGCACAGCAGATATTCCCTCACTTGGTTTAAACTTAACAAATATCCAATTAACCGCCACCGGTGATCAAAATGGAATAATTGAATACAAAGGTACTGCCGTTGCTGGTGGCGGTGAATTTAATCTATCCGGCCGTAGTGATTTAACTAAAAGCGGCTTCCCAACTGAACTTCATCTCAATGGTCAACGTCTATTGGTGGTCAACACCCCTGGCTACAAGGTTTATGCCTCACCAGATTTAAAACTCAATTATCAAAATAAAACTTTAAATATAACAGGCACAGTTAAAATACCCGAAGCCAAGATAGCCCCCACTGACTTCCAGCCCGGAACCGTTAATTTGCCTGAAGACATTGAAGTGGTTAACAACGATCAGCAAAAAACCCAACGTAATTTTACCTTAACCAGTCAAATTAAATTAATTATGGGTGATAAGGTTTTTATTGATGTGCGAGGTTTAACTGGCCGCGTTGTTGGTTCATTAATGATTAACTATGACCCCTTGGCCATCACGACAGCAACTGGTTCACTGAGTATTGTGAAAGGTAAATTTAATGCTTACGGCCAAGAACTTACTATTAAACAAGGTGAATTGATTTATACTGGCGGGCCGATTGATAATCCCGGCTTAAACGTGTCAGCTATTCGTAAAATCAATACAACCAATGTAGGTTCTACCACCTTAAGCCAAGGTTATCTATCTGGTAGTGTAGGCAGTATCGCCACACCTGGCGAAGTAACGGTTGGAGTCAATGTTACCGGAACATTGAAAGATTATAAAGTTAGTCTATTTTCACAACCTGCCATCTATAGCCAATCGGACATCTTATCGATGCTAATCTTAGGGACACCGGCGAGTGGGGTTAGTGGCAATAAAGGTCAATTACTCTTAAAGGCAGCAACCAATTTAGGCTTAGCTGGTGGTGAAGCATCACATATCACTCAGGAATTGCAAAACACCTTTGGCCTCGATCAATTAGGAATTGAAGATGAGACAACCTACGACACCACTAAGCAAAGCTATACTCAACAACCCTCGGTGGTCGTCGGCAAACGCGTCACCAATCGGATATACATAAGTTACAGCCTGGGAATTTTAGATCCGATTAGTATCGTACGGTTACGGTTTATTGTGAATCGATATATTACATTGCAAACAACTGGCAGTGTGCGGGGTACAGGTGGCGATGTATTATTGAATTATGAATATTAGTGATTAAGGTTGGGTTCTAATAAAACTGCTAACATTAATTCAATTCCACCTTTACCATAACTCACCCCGGCACATCAGGTAAGCTAAAACTCTCAATCTCTTCAGCCCGATAACGCCATTGCATCCAAACATAAACCGGGACACTACTAAAAAATAATAACGCACCATAATAAACAATCTGCAAACCTGAACCCATGATTGCCCAAAAGGCATAAGCTGTCGCAAGGATGGCAACCGTTGCTGATATGGTAAAACGCTTTTTGCTAAATTGTTCACGTACCCGAATCAATAACATTAATTCTGCAAGCGCGGTAAAAAAGTATGGGATCAATGAAGCCAAAGTCGCCAATAAAATTATTATAGTAAATTGTTTTACTAATTCTTCTTTTAAGGTAAGCAATAATAATAATGTTATCAAGATACTCGAAACCACTAAACCAACCACCGGGGCACCGGCACGATTACGCTTGGTAAAACTCTTGGGAAATAGTTTATCTTGTGCCGCCGCATAAGGAATTTGTCCCGCTAACAAAGTCCAACCGTTTAAGGCACCAAGACAAGAAATCACAGCGCCCGCAGCAACAAACCATCCGCCCCAGGAACCAAACATAATCCTTGCAGCATCAGCATAAGGTGCCGTTGCAACTTGTAAGGCAGAGATATGCATCGTGCCCATCACGGCAATAGTACTAAAGATATAAATGATAGCTGAGATCACCGTCCCAATAATGGTGGCCCGCGGAATGGTACGCCGCGGATCTCTCACAGCGTCAGCAGGCACGGTCGCTGATTCTAAACCAATGAATGACCAGAGTGTCAAGGTAGCAGCGCCACTTAAGGCAAATAGATTCGAACTTCCAGAGACATTAAAATTCTCGAGATAGGTTGGATGCATAAAGAATATGCCGACACAGGCAATCAATAATAGCGGAAGGATTTTTAAGATTGTTGCTATCACTTGCACGATACCAGCAAAACGAACACCGATGATGTTAATCGCAGTAAACAACCACAAGACAGCGATTGAATAGATGAAACCTGTCACATGATCCGTGCCAAGTTCAGGCCAAAATATCGAGCTATAACCTACTAAACCAACGATAATCGCAGCATTACCCACCCATAACGCAATCCAATAATTATATGCAATTTGGAACCCGACAAAATCACCAAAGCCGGCTCGGCAATAAGCATATGGCCCACCTACTTTGGGTATCCACATACTCAACCTGGCAAACACCAAGGCCAACATCACTGCACCAAGTGCAGTTAGTATCCAAGCGACAATACTAATTGAGCCGAATTTTGCAAGCGCCGATGGCAACAGAAATACGCCAGAGCCAATCATATTACCAGCAACCAATGCTGTTAAAATAAATACGCCAATACCTTTACCTTTAACCTTTGCGCCTGCCATTTGTTTCCCCCAAGAGAATCATTAATTACAAAGATGAGCGTTTGAGTATAACGTGCTGATTAGTCACCTGCATTAAAATTTTGTAACAATTCAGTATCACTTCACCACAAAGCTAACGGTTTGCACAGCACCAAGAGTTGGTTGAATCGTCACCAGTTTTCAACCTAGAATCGGTAGTTGAAATCTACTGCCGATGCTAGGTTGAAATAGGTTTCTAACGCCTGTTTAAGCCGCAGCTTGTTCTGATAATTGTAAAATAGGTTTACGTAATAGATACAATAAAATTAATCCCGGCAAGGCAATGATAAAGGTCCAAAAATAAAAGCTTGCCCAGCCGATATGTTCAATCATGACCCCGGCAAATGGCCCTACAAAGACCCGGCCATACGCGGCCAAGGCAGACAACAAGGCAAATTGCGTTGCAGTAAACCGGTGGTCACACAAGCTCATGATGAATGCCACAAAGGCCGCAGTTTCCATGCCTGCAAAGAAATTCTCAAGGGTAATGGCTGTCACCATGAGTGGATAGTTTTTCCCAACTATAGCGAGTAGCATATAACTTAAGTTACCGAATGCTTGCAAAAATCCAAAGATCAGTAAGGCACGAAAGATGCCAAAACGGGCTGTCAAACTCCCACCTATAAAGACACCAAGAATTGTAGCACTGATGCCAACAATTTTATTGACGGTACCTACATCGGCTAATGAAAAACCCAAGTCCCGTAATAGAAAGGTTGGCGTCATGGTAAGGATAAAGGCGTAACTCAATTTATAAATGACAATAAAGATTAATATCGCAATTGCATGCTTGCGCGATAAGAATTCTCGAAAAGGTTCAATAACAGCGGCGCCCAGGGTATTTGGTGGCTTTTGATTATATTGTGGTTCAGGTGCCAAAAGAGTCGCCAAGATGCCAATAAACATCAAGCCAGCCATCAACATATAGGTCAAGTGCCAACCCATAAATTGCGCCATAATCAATGCCAAACCACCTGTGACGTACATCGCCAATCGGTAACCACCAACGTACATCGCTGAACCTGGCCCTCGTTCATGAGACAATAAAATGTCGGTTTGATAGGCATTAATGGCAATGTCTTGCGACGCAGACATAAATGCAACAATAAGTGCAGTTATAGCCAGCAACATAGGACTAAGACCAGGTTGCATAAATGCCATCATTCCTATCAATAGGAACAAGATGACCTGGGTTATCAATAACCAACCCCGGCGTCGACCCAAAAACGCAGGTACAAAGCGATCCATTAACGGAGACCAGACAAATTTCCAAGTATAAGGGATACCAATTAAAGTCAAGGCACCAATCGTCACGATATTTATCCCCGCCTCGGTATACCATGCTTGCAAAGTAGACCCGATGAGTAATAAGGGTAGACCAGAGGCAAAACCTAGCAAAAAGATGATTAACAATCGCCTATTGGTAAACAGTTTTAGTGTGGACAACCACGAATGTGTTGTGCTATTTGAGGGGAGTTGTTGCATGGTAAATTAACTTAAAGTCAGTTAGGACTTACGCAAAACGCGCTATGCTTGGTTAAAAACTCGCTTAAAATACTCATTTATTATTTATAAATGCGCTTTCTCACTCGTTTTTGCCTCGCTTAGCATGGTTTTTCGTAAGTCCTATCAATGTTGAAAGTTCGGCATCGAACTAGCGATGCCGAACCACAAACTGTACTTTACCTAATCAGCCGTAGCAAATCAAGCCTTCTTGTCAATTGAAATCAAATGGATCTTAAAGATTAAAGTCTCATTTGGTCCAATCAAACTACCCATGCCTTGTTCACCATAGGCAAGCTTGGCAGGGACATAAAGTTCCCAAGTAGCACCTGGTTTCATGTGCTTTAATGCCTCTTGCCAACCTGGAATCACCTCTGATACTGGGAAGGATGCTGGCTTACCGCGTTTATATGAACTATCAAACACGGTACCATCAATGAATTTCCCTTCATAATTCACAGTCACAGTATCCTTTGCTGTTGGGCTTGAGCCATTGCCTTGTTTAACTATTTTATATTGCAAACCACCCGCCAATTTTTTTACCCCTGGCTTTTTAGCATTGGTACTTAAAAACGCCTTACCTTCTCGCGCGTTTTTACCGGCAACAGCCTTAAATTCGGCCTTACGCTTGGCAATGACTTGCTTTTGGAAGGTTTGAATAGTTTGTTGCATTTGCTCACTGGAGAGTAATAATTTTTTACCTGCCAGAGAATCCTTAAGACCAGTGACTAACAAGTCTGGATTGACATCAACACCTTGGCTTTTGAAATTTTTCCCCATTTCAACACCAATGGTATAACTTAATTTAGCGCTTTGTGAATTTAGCTCGGGGGCATTTGCTTGTACTGAGCTTGCGGACTGCACTTGTGAAGCAGCGGCTTGTGGCGCTGCAGCATTAGCCTGTAAGCTAATCAAACCAATACCTAACATTAATAAAAGTTTAGCGTTCTTAATCACCCTTGACCTCCTTTCTGACAGTCTTTAAAAATGCTATAGTGCCAAAAATCCTGTACGAATGCCAGAGATCATTTGTTACATCTTGTTTCACTCTAAAATGTGGGGCAAGTCTTGCCTTAACCCCACATTTTTTGTTTTCTGTTTTCCATTAAAAACTGTACAATCAGCTACAATTATTAATAGAGGGTATTTCTATGAGTATCAGTATTTTTGATTTATTCTCCATAGGCATAGGCCCATCGAGTTCTCATACCGTTGGCCCAATGAGCGCGGCCAAGGATTTTGCCGATCGCCTAACAGAGAAGGGGTTACTTACCGCAACTGAGACGGTAAAGGTTGAATTATATGGTTCACTCGCCTTGACCGGAAAGGGCCACGGCACTGACAAAGCGGTATTAAATGGCCTGGAAGGCAAAGCCCCGGCAACCGTTGTCCCAGAGACCATTGGCCCCCGCTACGACGAGATTGTTCAGCAGCAGCAACTCATGCTTGGCGGCCAAAAACCAATTCAATTTGTCGAGCCAGAACACTTGTTATTGCACCAGCAGGATGTCTTACCCCTACACACCAATGGCATGTGTTTCACCGCATACGATGATCAAGGTGACACACTACATAGTGAAACCTATTATTCCATCGGCGGTGGTTTTATTGTCACTGCGGATGAGTTTGGTCAAACCCCGGAGACCGAGAATATCCCCTATCCCTTTGAAACGGCAGAAGAATTAATTCAGCTTTGTGAACGAGAACAAATGACCATTGATCAAGTCATGCTGGCCAATGAACAGACATGGCGCAGTCGCGAAGAGATCATTGCCGGTTTGTTGAATATCGCTGAGGTCATGCAAGAATGCATAATTAAAGGGATGAAGACAAAGGGTGAACTCCCTGGCTTTTTGAAGGTACGGCGACGCGCCCCAGAGCTCTATGCCAAATTAGTCACCAAAGGCATGCCAAAACCAGATGCCCATGCCGATATCATGAATTGGCTAAATATCTATGCCATGGCGGTCAATGAAGAAAATGCTGCCGGTGGTCGCATCGTGACGGCCCCCACCAATGGCGCGGCAGGTATTGTCCCAGCTGTGTTACAATATTATAAAGACTTTGTGACTGACGCCAATCAAGAAGGCGTCATTAAATATCTTTTGACTGCCGGTGCCATCGCAATTCTCTACAAACTCAGCGCCTCCATATCTGGTGCCGAGGTTGGTTGTCAGGGTGAAGTCGGCACTGCAAGTTCTATGGCCGCAGGGGCACTAGCAGCCGTGTTGGGCGGCAGTATTGCCCAGCTTGAAAACGCCGCCGAGATCGCAATGGAACATCATCTCGGTATGACCTGCGACCCCGTTGGTGGCTTGGTACAAATCCCCTGTATTGAACGTAATGCGATGGGGGCTGTCAAAGCGGTTAATGCAGCACGGCTAGCGTTATTAGAAGATGGCCGTCATAAAGTATCATTGGACAAGGTCATCAAAACTATGTACCAAACGGGCAAGGACATGATGACGATATATAAAGAGACATCAAAAGGTGGCTTAGCAGTCAATATTACTGAATGTTAAACCCCGCCTGTAGAAATTATTTACAAACATCAAGAATATCTATATAATAAATGACATTTTATTATAGGTAAGGATCGAACCGATATGATTAAACATGTTTTTATTAGCTTTATTCATCGCTGTAAAGCTGGTTCCCATCGCTTGGCAGCATATACCAAAGCCTTGCTGCCAACATTAAGTATGCTTGGCCTTACAACTTTGTTGTCCAATCCCGCTTATGCCTATCTCACCAGCCCAAGCCTGGGTACTGTCGCCCGAAATGTAACTGGCTTTACTGGAGAATTTGCACATTTAATCATGGCCATCGCCTTCATTATCGGTTTCGGCTTTGCAGTTGGCGCCATCGTCAAATACAAGGCCTATCGAGATAACCCCCAAAATATATCCTTATCCGTACCGATCACCTTATTCTTTGTCGCACTAGCGTTTTTATTTTTAGGTGTTCTGCTAAGTGTTTCTGGTGAAACTGTATTTGGACCAGGGGTCCAAACCGGTGCCTTAGGGGTCGCGACATTTCATTAGTTAAGATCAATAATGACAATCTATGAATCATGACCGCCAAGTATGATTTCAAATACGTTGACAATCCAAAATTCGGTGTGAATTGTACTATCAGTTACCAATAATTGAGAAACCTACTGATTTTTTTACGTTTTAGAGCACATCGCGATTGCTTCTATTGTTAATATCGTTTAACCTAAAATCCGCAATTAAAGACGGGTTGGCAGCAAATAATAAATATAAATGGAAGTTAAATGCGTTTGGGTTTTAGTTATAAAAGCATTTGTCTTTATTCGGCATTCATACTTTTATTGATGTCGCCGTTCTGCATTCGCGCTGAAACCCTAAAACAAGCCATTCAATACGCCATTTACTTCAGTCCAGATGTAAAATACGCCATACAACGTCGTTATGCCGCCAACCAAGGTTTTATGGCCGCCCGCGCCGATTATTTCCCCATCGTCGAGGGGAATGCTGATTATGGTTTTGAATGGAGTAAAAACCCAACGGCGACGGCAATCACCGGTGGCCCTGCCCAATTACTCAATCGTCGCGATTCTGGGATATTTATTACTGAGCACATCTTCACTGGTTTCGCTACTAAAAGTGAAGTGCGCCGTAATAAGGCCATCGTACAATCACGTGCCTGGAAGATTAACGGTCAGGCAAACGATGTTGCTTTGGACGTAACCGAGCAATATCTCGAGGTGATAAAAAATCGTCGGATCGTGGCCTATGCGAAACAAAATATACACAAGCATAAACAAATCTTGTCTATGATTCGTGAGCGTACTGGCGCCGGTATCGATCGTGAGTCTGACTTACGCCAAGCCCAGGGTCGCCTAGATTTGGCCGAGGCGAATTATATTGCCGCCAAAAGTAAGCTATTGGATGCAGAAGTAAAATTTACCCGAGTGGTAGGCCGGCCACCAAAAGCGTTAAGTCCCCCCCCAACTCCAAGACATCCAAGTATCCCAAGGCGACGCGAACAGGCGGTTTCACTGGCTGTAAAGGATCATCCAACCCTAAAATCGGCATTAGCAGATGTCCAAGCTGCTGTACAACAACATAATTCTTCCTTAAGTAAGAACTATCCCAGTGTCGATTTGACCTTTCAAGCTACTCGCAACCGCAATCTCGATGGTCTCCCAGGCCCGAATAATGATGATATGGGTTTAGTACATGTATCTTATACCTTTTTTAAAGGTGGTAAAGACATTGCAGATCAAAGGCGTACAGCTTACGAAATCCAAGAGGCAGATGAAATAAAAAATCGCACCATACTTCAAGTTGAAGAAACTATGCGCCTATCCTGGAATGCGTTAATCACGGCCCAAAACAGAATGAGTTATTTAAGCGGCCATTTGTCTTCCGCCAAATCAACTTTTGCGGCATACGAAGAACAATTCCGAGTCGGCAAACAATCCTTGCTGGATTTATTAGATACTCAAAATGAAGTCTTTGAAGCCCAAATCCAATATATCACAGCAAAATATGATGAGTTATTTGCCCGTTATCGAATCTTAAACGCAATGGGTAAAATTCTTCCATATTTACATGTCCCACTACCTATTGCCGCGAATCCAAACTCACAAATCGTGCCTGGCTATAAGGTAAACGATATTACCGAAGATTAGGCTGCCAACGGCACAAACTATATCAACACAAAGCTTTTTTATTGAGTATTTATACCTACGCTATAGATAAGATAAGCTATGCTTATCAATATGAGGCTAAATAGCAAGGCAAAATTAACAGTAAAGCAACGGACGAATAAGATAATACCGCTGACATTATATCTCATTATCTTAGTCTGTTCATTGTGTTTGACAATGCTATCCCAGCCTACGGCAAATTCACAACCCCCTCACCTTAATCAAAAAGCGTTACAAAAGATTGGCAAAAAGTATGGCCCCGCGGTACAGGCCCGAGTAACTGACTGGAAAAAGCTAATCGCGAATAACAAGTCTTTACCCACGCAGGCAAAACTAAAGCTGGTTAATGATTTTTTCAATCAATTAACTTTTCGATCTGATCAAGCGCTCATCGGGCAAAGTGACTATTGGCAAACCCCCTTGGAATTTTTAATCAACGGAGTTGGTGATTGTGAAGATTTTTCAATTGCAAAATATTTTACCTTGCGCTACTTAGGGATCCCTGACTCGAAACTTAAAATCACTTATGTTAAAGCGACCCTGCTAAACCAAGCACATATGGTGCTCGCGTATTACCCTACCCCGGATGCTGATCCTTTAATCCTGGATAACCTGATTACCAGTATTAAACCAGCATCAGAAAGACCAGATTTAATTCCGGTCTACAGTTTTAATGGTTCAGGTCTGTGGCTTGCCAAACAACGAGGTTTAGGCCAATACGTCAGTGGTCCGGAACGTATTGGCCCATGGTATAACGTATTAAAACGGATGACGAAAGAGGTCAATGAAAATTAGCGATTAAAATGACTATAATAATAGTTGAGGAAACGATAATGACTTTACAAAGACAATTAATTACTAGCATCATTGTGATCTTCCTAGTGGCATTTGCCGGTACCTTGGCCATTAGCATCTACAATGCAAGATCATCCTTGATCCAACAGCAAGAAACATATAGTCAAAATGTGGCCACAGCCTTGGGAATTACCCTAAGCAATGCAGTCAAGCAGGATGATAAAGCAACACAATTAGCCTTGATCCAAGCCAGTTTCGATCGTGGTTATTATCAAAAAATACAATTAACAAATATTCAGGGAAAAGTACTCATTAAACGTCAATCTAAGCTTAAGGTCCAAGGCGTACCCCATTGGTTCATCAAACTGATTCCCATCAATCTTAAACCAGGGAAAGCCAATATTATGTCGGGTTGGCAACAACTCGGAACTATCACTGTTACTGGACATCCAGGTTATGTATACCACGAGCTATGGCGTGATAGCCTAAATTTAATGTGGTGGTTTATAGCCTTCATGATAGCCTTAATCATTCTTGCCATTATTTGGTTACGTATATTATTAAAACCCTTAGCAGCAATTAAACGTCAAGCCGAAGCAGTTATAAAGCGAGAATTCATCGTCCACGAACCACTTCCCAAAACCTATGATCTAAGGCGACTCAACCAGGCAATGAATGAAATGGTTACCAAACTAAAAGCCACTTTTGCTGCGCAATCAAAGTTAGCCGGTAGACTACGAAAGAAGGCATTTCAAGATCCGGTTACTGAGGTTGCTAATCGACGCTTTTTCAATAATCAATTACATTATCTCGCCAAAACGGACAGTGAATATCAACAAGGCACGTTAATTATCTTAGAATTACAAGGTTTTAAAGAATTTAATAATCAATACGGTTTTGAACAAGGCGACAAGTTACTTATCGGTCTCGTCGATGTTGCGGAAGGTATATTAACAAATACCAAATGGCACTTACTCGCTCGTCTTGGCGGCACAAATTTTACTATCCTAACCCTCCATAATACTGTGAATGAAACACAAAAATTGTTAGCACAATTAAGTAAAACTATAAATAAATATCTTGCAAACAGCATTAAAGATAATAAAGCACCATCGGCATTTTTGGGTGCAACTAATTTCGAACCAGGATTCAATGCTAGCAACCTCTTGGCAAGTGTTGACAATGCATTACATACTGCAAGAACACAACAAAGCCCTAACTGGTATTATCTAACAAAAGAGGCAAAACCGTTAACAACGAGTAGTGCTACAACTTGGCACAACATTTTAAAAGATGTGATTAAAAATAAAAGGATCAGCTTATATTTTCAGCCTACTTTTAATGATGACCAAAGCGCTATTTTACATTATGAAGTCTTACTACGTATTTATAATCATGATGGTGAATTGATCCCAGCAGTAAGTTTCATTGCCTATGCAGAACAATTTAATTTAGCATGTCAACTTGATAAATTAGTCATTGAAAGATTGATCAGCAAATTGAATTTAAGACAAATTATTCGACAAAAATACGTAATCAACATATCAACTAATACCTTACAAGATACGACATTTATACCTTGGTTAAATGATTTATTAATGAAACATCAAGACTTGCCGACAAATTTAATGTTTGAATTTACTGAGAGGACCGCGCTGCAACATTTGAAACAATTTAAAAGCTTTGTGGCCAAGTTAAATCACATGAATATCCATGTTGGACTTGATAACTTTGGCATTAGTTTTTCTGATTTTGGCTATATAGCCAGTCTTAAACTTGATTATATTAAATTTGCAGGGAGCTTCACTCGCAACCTGCTTGAAAACCGGGATCATGAATTTTATCTCGCCTCACTCACATCTATTGTCCATACTGTTGGCATCCAGGCAATTGCTACCCAAATTGAAACAGCAGATCAATTATCTATATTGCAAACACTCGGCATTGATGGATATCAAGGCAAATTTATTGCTGAACCCAGCGCCATGCCTCACACCATGGATTAGAGGGGGATAGGAGATAGTAGATAGAAGCTAGAAATTAGCGGCTTGAGACTAGAGATCGGAGGCTGGCGGCGTGAGGCTTGAGATCGGAGACTTGAGGCTAGAATTTTTATTAGAGCCCCCCATCTTCAGATACCCGTCTTTTGAACCAGCAAGGATTTCTAAAGCAGCACAACAAACACGATCTTATTGTATTTAATATGATTTTTTAAACTTGCTAATTCATAACAAAGCACAAAAATAATGACCAAAAAAAAATACCGACCACCTTGCGTAAAGTCTAACATATACTAAACTTATATATACAAGTAGAGATTTAATTTATTATAAATCAACTTGTTAGTTAATTTTTTTGGTTGGGCAAGTTATTATCGAATAATAAAGGATAATACGACATCGATAATAGCAGTACATAAGTGGTAACAATATGAGTACTGATTTAGCTATTGGTGTCATCCAGTCAGTGACTGGGATTGCAACGGCGACTGGCGCCAATGGATTAGTTCGCCAACTTCATATCGGCGATAAAATTTACCTGAGTGATACATTGCACTCAACAGCCAATGTTGCAATCACTGTTTTCTTCGCAGATGGCACAAGTTACACCATCGAACCCGGGCAATCAATAAGTATTGCTGCCCTATTCATACCTAGCCAAGCAGAAAATCTACCCGATGATGTTGCAGCCATCCAGCAAATGATCTTAGCAGGCGTCGACCCGACAAAGATTACCATGGCACCGGCAGCAGGTGAGGTAAGCCAACAAGCTCCGCAAAATAATGACGGGATATCATTTGTGATGCTGGATCCATCCGGTCTTCGCGGCCTAGTCACTAGTGGATTTGATACTGGTCCAATAAGCAGAGTTACTGGTGCCCCCATTGAAGAAGAAGATTACGATTTGCTCGTTCCTTCCCTATTTTCCCCTGGCGAACCGAGTTTAGGCGAAGTTTCCCCAGCAACACTACCTTCTGCTGGGAATGTTGAACTTGGTGCAGTCTCAGAATCTGCTCTTAGTGGACCACAAGGCAATGCCCTCGTGATTGGTAGCAATCCATCAGGTAGTACTGTGACAATATCAGGGCCAATCAATTTTAATTTTGGCTCGTCAGGGATGAATATAATCAACCCATTTAACTTCAGCCAAACAGTAAGCGCATTCAATATCAATGGTAATCAAAATCAACCACAAATATCACAGCTACAAAGTGGTGGCGACTTGATAATATGGTCCGTAACCAATAATGGCCAAACATTACTAGGCACAGCCGATCCCAATGGTACGGGACAATATGCTGGTCAAGTTATCATTAAAGTCGACATAATTTCATTAACCCAAAACGGCGGTATAGCCACCGCAACCTTATATGGTCCAGTCAATCATATCGGCTCAGATTCTGGAGCAATTGTGCAACTCACATTGCCGTATAGCATTACCGATGCTGCGGGTCACCAAGTCAGTGCAACAGTAACACTTGATATCATTGACGACGGCCCTATTGCAGGTTTAGCCGACAATGTAGAACCACTAGAGGCTAATTTGGCGATCGGTTCTGATCCCATAGTCAATCCGCAAACGCCTGATGTGCCTGTAGAATTAAATGGAGCCTTAGCAGTCCAGACAATTGGTGCCGACGTAGGTAAGCTAAGCGATCCGAATATTTTGCATTTTATGCCTCTGGCAGCTCAAACTGATGGCTTAAAAGGTACTGTTAATGCTAATAATCAACTCACCTCTGATATTACTTCAAAAGGTAAACACATCATCTTTGAAGAAAGCCAAAATGGTAGAACCATCACTGGAACAGTCGACGATGGCCAAGGTGGTACTAAAGTAGTTATAAAATTTGTTTTAAATGATGATGGTAGCTATTCCGCAAAATTATATGATGCGATTGATCACACTGGTGCAAATTCAGATCAAGTCACATTTAATTTGAGATTCAACATATCTGACACTGATGGTACGACATTAGCAAAAGATTTTAATGTCATTATCCATGATGATAATCCAATGATTAATAATAGTAGTACCAGTGTCCAGGAAGCGGATATCGCTGGGACTATCCCTGACCTTGCTGATCTTAATATCAATGTTACCTTTGGCGCCGATGGTGGCACGGTTCGCTTTAGTGATGCTCAAAGTGCGCTTGATGCCTTAAACAATCAGAATCTCACTTCCGGTGGCCATGACATCACCTTTGATGTTGTCAATGGTGTGCTCGTCGGCACGGCCAATGGTAATCCCATTTTGACGGTTGAAATAGTCAGTAACCAGCAGTACCAGGTTAAACTTTATGGTCCATTAGATCATCCCGACCCTGGTGCTGATAGTTTAACTTTAAATGGCATTGAAGTTATTGTGGAAGATTATGATGGTGATATTAGTACTGCCTCGCTTGATGTTACTATTGAGGACACTGTACCAATAGCTGAACCAGACAGCAATTCCGTCGATGAGGGCCAAGGGAACCAAGCCAGTGGCAATGTCATCAGCAATGACACCCCAGGCGCAGACCAACCCGCAACCATTACCCAAATAAACTCGATTAACAACTCTGCCAATGGAACTATCGGCCAAAGTCTGCAAGGCGA
>CAVVHY010000042.1:0-24310 GCA_963748135.1 uncultured Gammaproteobacteria bacterium
TATGAACTGCAACTAAGCTCGGCTCTGCTCGCCAAGTTGCAGTAACCCCCGGAATGACAACGTTTTGGCAATGTTGCCTTCACAAAAATGAGCAGATTCTCCAGCCCCAAGGGGGCGAGGGAACTAAGGGGCTCTCGCCCTTCGGGGTGAGCAGATAAAATAATTATTGGCCTTGCATATATTGTTTGCTTTGCAATCACTCTGGGCATTGGGGGTTCTACCTCTTATCCCTCGCGCCCTTGGGGGAGAGGGGAGGGTGAGGGGGTTTCTAATAAAATACCTTCGCTTTATTAAAATGCCCACCCTGAATATACTTGACACATACAAGGTAGCAATTTTTACCTCTACTACACAATTTGTCAGGATTTTTGTGCATTAGGGTGGAAAATTGTTGCTTTCAATGGGAATTAATTGTACAAATTTTAAAATATCTTCTCCACTAATAGCCTCTTTGCTTAAGCTTGGGGATTAGTTTCCTCAACCATAATTAACGTTATGGTTGAGAGCCATTGTAACAAGGCCATGCGCCTATCTATATTTGGTAGATTATGCTTAACAACTAGTCCTATATTTATCGATCATTATCTTTTAGATAATGTTGCTGGATAAAAGTTCAAGTAAATATCAACTCTTGCGTATAAAAATTTCATCTCTTCTGATAGAATGCTCTGATAGCTAAAAATAAGTGTAGTGAATTGCAAATCCTATACAACTCGAAAACGGATCTTTCGTAACGTTGATTATTTAAAGCAAACTGTGCTTTTTAATAACCTATTTAATGGCACCAATTATGATAATCATTAATGCTACGTTTACAGTCCAGCCAATCAAACTGTATATAGATGAACTGTTATCTATTCTGCATTTGGATGATCAGCTCGTACTCACACCACCCGATCAATTTCTTCCTGAATTATTGAATGTCAATAGCGTCACCTCACAAAATAACAGTATCAATATTTTTATGATTAGATTGGAAGATCTTGTCCCAGCTAGTCAATCTATCCAGAATCTAAAAGACATTGCCGATGCTAAAATAGATTAATTCTTTTATATTCTTGATACTAACCTTGATCGTAATGATGCATTATCAATCATTATCTTTGATGACAACTTCATTAATGAAATAGATCCAAACGTCTGCAAAAAATTGCAAACAAAATTTAACGCACTACTTAAGATGCTTGCAATATCACATAAAAATCTAAGAATTTTTAGTATTCAGGATGTAATTAGCAAATATCCCCCCAACCAAACCTACGACCCATTTGCTTTAGAACAGGCGCACATTCCATATACCAACGAATTTTATGCTGCCTTATCGCTTTTCGTTTCAAGAAATATTTATGACCGTATAAGCGCATCTCATAAAGTTATAGTTGTAGATTGTGATAACACTTTATGGGTTGGTAATTGTGGTGAGTCAAAGATTGATGAAATTATAATTGATCCAAGCCATCAGGCTTTCCAAATGGCGCTAAAAAAACAAGTAGAAAGTGGGAAATTACTCTGCATTGCGAGTAAGAATAATGAAGAAGATATTTGGGCTGTATTTGATAAACATCCTGATATGATTTTATCGCGCAGCTATATCACAATAGATAAAATTAATTGGCAACCAAAATCAACTAATATCATATCTATTGCTGATGAGTTAAACCTCTCCCTAGATAGTTTTATCTTCATTGATGATAACCCTATTGAGAACGTGGAAGTCAATGCGCATTTACCACAAGTGCTATGTTTACAAATGCCTAAAAGTGAAAATAAAATTAATAGGCTAATACATAATTTTTGGCCTTTTGATACCTTCACAGCAACTGAGGAAGATAAGAAACGTAGTCACTTTTACAAAAGCGAATCTGCAAGAAAAAAGGTAGGAACAAAAGCCTTAACCTTCGAGGAATATTTAATAAATCTAAACCTCACCGTTACGCTAACACCTGCTGTCTTACAAGACTTAGAAAGATTAGAACAGTTAACTATTAGGACTAATCAATTCAACATAAATCCAAAACATTATAATCCAAATGAGTTAAAACAACTCATTCATGACAATAAAATCCTGATGATTCACGCCAATGATAGATTCGGTGACTACGGCAATGTTGGAGCTATAATTTACAATATCAATACAACTGAATTGAACATTATCAGATGGTGGTTAAGTTGTCGGGCACTCGGGCGTGGAGTTGAATTCAAAATTGTTAACTATTTAGGCGAACTCGCTCAAAAGAATGCTTGCACATTTTTAAGATTTCATTATGAAAATTCCGGAAAGAACAATCCTGCAAGGCAATTCTTAAATATTGCGACATGTACTAACTTAACCTTTGATATTCATGCATCACATGTATACTCATTAAAAGCTATAGATGCAATAGACTTGAATGCTAGATTTGACTATTCTGAACCCAAGCTCCATAAACGTGATCAACACATTGAGCAAAAAGCTATTGATAGGAACGAATCTCTAAAAACTATTTTAGAACTTGATACTCCATTTAATTTAATAAAACGTATTGAAAATAATAGTGACATGGTCATTAGAAGCAATCTATCATCCACAAAAAAGCCTGATTCTGAACTGGAGCATCGATTATGCAAAATTTGGCAAAAAATACTAAGAATCCAACCAATTAACTTAAATGATGATTTTTTTAACTTGTCTGGTGACTCTCTCAAAGCCACGTTCATAGTATTACGAATCTATGATGAATTAGGGGTGAAAATAACAATCGCCGATATATTTAAATATCCCACAATTAAAAAATTGGCAGATCTTCTTGCCAGTAAAATCAGCTCAACTCCCAGAAAAATAATGAGAATCGCTTCTCATGATAGATTCAAACCTCAACCAATTTCATTTGCACAGTCTAGAATATGGTTTTTGCAACAGCTTGAACCATGTAGTCCGCAATATAATATGTTTATCGCATTAAAACTAACCGGTGTAGTTGATACAACCATACTAGAACAATCATTAAAGTCACTTGTCGAGAGACACGAGAGCCTCAGGACCACATTCACAAAAACAACACCAGTCTATCAAATCATCTCATTATATACAGATGATTTATTTAAACTTGAGGTAGAAAGTGTGTGCGGTCTGAGTGAAAAGAGAATATTTAAAATAATACATGATTATGCTGAGGTGCCGTTTGACTTAGCCAAGGCCCCTTTATTTAAAATAAAGTTTTTAGTTGGTTCAGAAAATACCAATTACCTTCTGTTTTGTATGCATCATATCATCCTTGATGGGTGGTCGTTTAATATCTTGACGCGAGAATTATCTGAAATTTATAATGCACAACTTAATAAACGTACTTTATGCCTACCGAACAAGAAAGTTGATTATATTGATTTTGTAAAATTTCAAAATAAGTTCTTACATGAAGATTATATGCATACTTTATTATCTTATTGGAAAACCAAACTTAATGATGCACCACATATAGAGCTTCCATACAAAGCAAACCGTGTTAAAGTTGATAATCGAGACGCAGCTAAAATTAGATTTGATATTAATAATACTGTAACTGATGCTATCAACGATATCGTCAAACATAAGTCCGTGTCAATGTATACCGTGCTGATTTCTGTATATGCCTTACTATTAGCACACTACTCCAGTCAAGATGATATAGTTATAGGATCACCTATTTATGGGCGCCATCATCAAGATGCAAATGATATCGTTGGATTTTTTATAAATATAATTGCGCTACGTTTTAAATTAAATGCCAAGATGACATTTAACGAATATCTCCAGGAAGCGAATATATTATTACAAGAAGTATATGAGTACCAAGATGCACCGTTTGAAAAGGTTATTGCTAATTGTAATCCACTGAGAACTTCTAATTCTAACCCACTAACTCAAACAATGTTTATATTTCAAAATCATATTCGATATGATTTAAGACTAGATAATGTTGATATTAAATTAGCAACCTCTGATGATCAATTACTAACACTCGCTGATTTTGATAATGCTAAATTTGACTTGTCATTATATTTGCAACAAAGAGATAACTCTCTGGTCGGTCAACTTGAGTATAGTGCGGATTTATTTGATGATGAGGTCATGAAAAATTTTGTAAATGACTATGTTAATTTATTAAAGACAGCATTACAAAACCCTGATGAGAAAATCTCTATTATCCCCTATCACGTACATGATTCACTCTCAAAAATGCAACCGTCTGATCTAATGGTTACATTGCCCGAGGTAAAAACTACAGTTATTAACTTATTCGAAGAAGTTGTTAATAAAAATGCTAATCTTAGCGCCATAAAGCATGAAAGCCAAGCTATCACATATCATGATCTTAATTTGAAAGCTAATTGTATAGCACAAGCAATATCTAAATTAGATTTACCAAGGCAATCTGTTATTGCCATCCCATTTGATCGCAGCATCATGATGGTAGCTGCAATACTAGGTATATTTAAATCTGGCAACATCTATTTATTAATTGATAACACATTGCCTATTGAAAGAATTAACTATGTTTTGTCTGACGCTAACGTTGATGTAATCCTCCATCACAACGGTCATGATAATACATTAAATAATAATATACTTGAATCGCTAACAAATGTGCATCATATCTATCTTGATCAACTAACTACTTTCGATGGCCACATTGATATACGTACGACACAACCATCCACTAGTGATTTAGCTTATATTGTTTACACATCCGGTACAACTGGCACCCCCAAGGGGATACGGTTAACACATAGTACACTTGTAAATTTAATTAGCTGGCAAATCCAGGAATCAAAGCCTGTAATCGGTCAACGTACTGCTCAGATTGCATCAACTGGTTTTGATGTTTCACTTCAAGAAATCTTTTTTAGTCTGTGTTCAGCTCAAGAGCTCTATATTATTGATGATAAGATTAAGAAAAATATGCCTGAACTCTGTAATTATATTTATAAGAATCATATTAATTATCTATTCTTACCAACGCTTATGCTAAATTTTATCGCCGACAATATTAATCAAATTGGTTATGAGTTGTCGAGTTTAAAAGAAGTCATTGTTGCAGGGGATCAGCTAGTTATTAATGAGTCAATACGTTCCTTCTTTAACAATAACAGAAACGCCAGATTAGTAAATCATTATGGGCCCGCTGAAACTCATGTGGTTACAAGTTATAGACTACCTGAAAATCCAGCACAATGGCCAACTATACCACCGATAGGCAATCCTATTAAACAGACAAATATCTTCATTCTTAATAAATTTCAACAGCCTGTACCAGCGGGTGTAAAAGGAGAGATCTATATTACAGGACCAAATCTTGCAAAAGACTATTTGAACAAGCCTGAGATGACTGAGACAAAATTCATCAATTTAACGATAAATAACAAAGCGTTCAGATGCTTGCGTACTGGTGATTATGGTTATTGGCTAAATGACAACAACATACAATATACTGGCCGTAACGATAATCAATTAAAGATCCATGGTTATCGAGTTGAAATATCTGAGATTGAACACTGTTTAGATCAGCTTAATGTTATTGAACAGTCAGCAGTAATTGCCAAAAGCGATAAACACCATAGGAATACTATGCTAATAGCATATATTGTTCCTGCTGCTAAGGATAAAGCTATTGATATAGAAGTTGTAAAACATCATTTAAAGGCTAGACTACCTAATTATATGATACCCGCTGATTTTATTGTTCTATCTAAACTTCCCTATAACTCTAATGGTAAAATTGAGAAAAGTAAACTTCCTAAGTCTCTTGAACGAGATGAAGAAAATAATTTTGACCCAACTGAATCATTTATAGCAAACATATTCGCTAAAATTTTAAATTTAGATGTTACTGAATTGAATAGACACAGTGACTTTTTTACGCTTGGTGGTCATTCATTGCTATTACTTGAATTAGTTAACATGATAAATAAACAATACAGAATTCAATTCGAATTAAAAACCTTCTATGAGAATCCGGTGATTGGTGATTTGGCTGCAATCATTAATCATAGAATCTCAGCTGAGATTGCCATTATAAATTGAAAAATTAGTTTTATTATTTCCTATCTTATTCAATAGCTTAATGATTTTTTGATGATGACTTAGGTTTATATAATTTTGGTTGTGGTTTAAAAGGCCGCTCAATCAGTCTCGGTTTTAGTTCGCACTTCGGTATTAACTTAGATTCATTATGTTCACTTTGCCCATATTTATCATTCTTAACCCAACCATTATCATCTGGTGGATTATCTAAGCCTATAGGATATATTGTTAAATCATCACGCTGAATATGCATACGTAAGAAATTTTTGTATTTTTCACTTCTTATTGCGCTGAATGCGTCATTCATGTGTATATGTGGATACTTACAAGTTATGTAATAATACGTTCCTAAGATAAAACCACTTATCAATCCTCCAACTATAAACATTTCAAAGAAAAGCACTACCAAAGACCAACCACAACAATTCCAATTATTTACAATATCACATGGGGAGTGATGTGCCGCCAAATAAGCATTATTAATTACTGTGAATGCACACATCAATAATAATATGGCTAAAACATGGCTAAACGCATGTCCAGCTGCAATTATTTTTAGCTTAAATTGCGTCAATTTACTATTTTCAGCACCATAATTTATGTATATATATAATAATCCCCAATAAATTAGAAACATAATATACAATATTGGACTAGTTATTATCGAGAGAAAGTTTGCACAAAATAGCGAATGGTGCTTACTATAGAAATCGAACGCTGTGCTGTTCCGAAGCACTGTGAATAGCCACGCAGTCAGATAATATAGTACACCTAACATAAAACACATTGATTTGTTGTAGAAAAAAAATACTAAAACCTTACGAAGTTCCGCTTTGCTTTGTTTTTGACACGGATAACACGCTATATCGCTATCATCAGTTGGTGATGTTAGTTTATCCTTTTCTAACCAACTTAAAGTTTTTGATATCTCTTTCTTAAGATGGTGTGTAGGATAAAGATAAGCGCCACCCCCACCAGCAGTAATAAATTCAGTTTTCGTTGTTTCCTCCTTTATATCTCGAATAATGATGTAGATCTCCAGCTATAACTACATATATCTTGAAATTATTTTTACTATGTATTTCAATTATATTGCTTGCTATGTATTTTATAACTCTATTAAAGTGTTCCTTCCTATCCTTATTATTAGATTCGATATGCAACCATGATGGTACAGGTGTACATAAAATAAATTTAGATGTGCCGCTTGTTGGATTATTCTTAATTACATTACGAAAATAATCCACTTGTGGTTGATCTATATCTTCACCGAGTTGACTATCTATGCCCCATATCCACCAATCATTTGGCAATTTGATTGCAAAGTAACTACGACGCTGCGATAGAAACCAACCACTACGAGGAAATCGATGTTCGCCTCTACAATATTTCGCTAAAAACAATGTGAGACCATCATACCAATCATGATTCCCTGGTAACATAAATAGTTTTGGCCATTTAGATCCATTACCATTCTTATCTTGCATATCTTCCTGATCATTATTATCAGACGGTTCTGGAAATGCATCTGCATATGGACCCTCTAACCTATTTTTATAATCGTCTCGTGTTGATTTAGGATATACCTCATCACCGCCCATGATAAGAATATCACCACGTTTCAAGATATTGCCATTCAGCTCAATATTGTCCTGAGCTAAAAGATATGCTATCGCGTAAGTTGGATTGAAGCCATCGCCTAAGTCAGCTACGTAATCAATCCATATGCCTTTATTATCTGTCTTGTTATTTTCTATATCTTTATCACTAAAATCACCTGTGAGATCATACTCACGAGTCTGATTATTTTCTTCTCTTAACTTAATTTCATCCAATGCTGCATGTATAAGTCTTCTATCGGCAAACTTGCCAAACATTTCTGATTTCACTTTAGCAATTGCTGCATCGTATAACGTTCTTGGGCTAAACCAATTCACCATTGGTTGACGCTCGTAGTTATTATTTGACATTATTGTAATGACTCCATTAGTTTTTAAGCTTATGTATATTACTAGCTCGGACTATTTTAATTGTCCCATTTACCTAATCGTTCACTTTGTAATTAATTTTTACACCTATCAGTAATACAAAGCAAATTCTCTACGTATTTACAAACAAATTTGCACATGAATTATGCTTATAATTAATTTATCTATCACACTATATACATATTTTTTCTAACGAACTGCTATACTAACCCACATATCGACATTTCATTTTCTGTAAAAGTGTTCATTACTGAGTATGACTAATAAAAAATCAACTATATCCATATACAACGCCACTCTAAACCCGATGTCGGTTAAAGACAATCAGGGTAGATTTATTGCATGTAATTCAGCATTCATCGACCTATTTGGCATTTCAGATAACAAGGCTATTATTGGCAAGACCATAAATGAAATACCAGAGCTAAATGACTTACAAGACATATCTAAGATTGAACAAGAAGTATTAACAACAACCTATGAAGCCAGAACAACACTGCGACTAGAAAGAAAAAATTATGAATTCATCTACCTGGTTGATATATGTCCGACAACTACTGATAATGATAAAGGTTATCATGTGGTTTCAGTATACACTGATATCACAGACATCCAGGTACAAATAGATAGCCTTAAAAGCATCATCAAGACTAAAGACGAATTCTCAGAAAAAGTGACCAAAGAAGTGACTGGTCAAGACATCTCTGGTACATCATCAGCACAAAATTCCGTCTTGTATATGAAAAGCTTTTTAGAAAATATCATCGCCTGTATGCCTGGAAATGTCTATTGGATGGATTGTAACTCTGTATTTTTAGGCTGCAATGACAATGTTGCAAAAATGCTTGGACTTGAAAAGCGCGAAGACATCGTTGGCATGACTCACTACGACACATCTCGTATCCTTAATTGGCATAAAGGCCAAGCCGAATCGTTTCGAAGAGACGATATTGAAGTTATCACAAGTGGTGAACCCAAATTAGGGGTTGAAGAACCCCCCATAATCAATGCAGAAGGCAAAACCTTGTACTTCTTAACAAGTCGAGTACCCATCTTTGATATGAATAACAAAATTGTCGGCG
The DNA here is from genome assembly GCA_963748135.1 of uncultured Gammaproteobacteria bacterium. Classification (GTDB taxonomy): domain Bacteria; phylum Pseudomonadota; class Gammaproteobacteria; order JBGSLN01; family JBGSLN01; genus CAVVHY01. The sequence goes on from CAVVHY010000042.1 coordinate 9,111, forward strand.
TTGTTGGAATCTCAATAGATATTACTGATCGAAAAGAAGCTGAACAATTAAAACTCGAAAAAATCGCAATTGAGCAAAAAAATGCTGCATTGCGTGAACAAATTGCGAATCTAAGACGACAAGCATCTACAATTGCCCATGAATTGCGAACGCCTCTAGGTTCAATCTTGGCCTGTGCCTCTGCTATTAAATCACTTATCAACAATATGCCTGACTCAAATATCAGAAATTCATTTGAAACTGTATACCAAATGATCAAAACGGAGACTGTCAAAACCAACAGCTTCATCAAAATAATTATGGAGAACGTCAAAGACCTCAGCAACACCACCCTCGAACCCATAAGTATTACCAAATGTGTCAACGATGCCTTAGACCGTTTTCCTTATGAAGATGAGCAGGAGCGAGAGAAAATTAACTTGCTGCCGGGGTCTGATTTTACCATTAACGGTAATTATGAATTGATGACGCATGTGTTATTTAATCTTATCAAGAATGCCTTATTCTCGATTCAGGCTGCTAATAAAGGCAAAATTACCATTTGGACTGAAACGGGTGACTCTACCAATTATCTACATGTCAAAGACACAGGCAAGGGCATGTCTGACAGACAGTTGGCTAATATTTTCAAGGAATTCTATTCTGATACCGGCGTTGGCACAGGTATTGGTCTATTCTTTTGTCGACGGGTCATGGACGCCTTTGGTGGCAAGATCTCGCTCTGCTAAAGAGGGCGAATATGCCCACTTTGTCATGTCTTTCCCCATAGTCTATACTTCTAAATAGTTTGACGACAACACATTAAATTTTAAGTGCATATAGGAGATTGCTATGAAAACCCCACCAGGAGCCCCTTTTTGTTTTCACCCGACATCTGCAGTTTTTATTGACGATGACCGACAATTTTTAAAATCGTATAGTATGGTGCTAACCGCCAATCAAATCCCTCACAAGATGTTTGATAAACCAATAGAAGCGACTGAATATCTTGATAAGATGTATCAACAAAAATATTGGTTGCGCGACTGCACGACTGAAAATGAGACTGATGAAGAAAGTAACATTGTCGAAAGCAACGTAATCAAACTTTATGTTTCAAAATTAAAAGATAAGGTATTTGACCCAGATAGATTTAATGAAGTGTCATGTGTGTTCATCGATCAAAAGATGCCTGAACAAACTGGGATCGAATGCATTGAGACTTTGCAAAAACTACCTCTACGTAAAGGTATGTTAAGTGGCATTGTTGATCACTCTGAGGCAATTGAACATTTTAACGATCAAGTCTTTGATATGTTCGTCAATAAACTCGACCCAGAGGCCCCGGAAACTGTCGTCAAAAACCTTAAACGAGCGCAGTATATCTATTTCAATGAGGTTACAGCCCAACTTGTTAAAGATAATGCCAAACTCAGAAATATTTTGCTTGATAAAAGCTTCGTTAATTTTTTGAATAACTTTGTGAAGGAGAATAATATCTGTGAAGGTTATTTACTCGATGACTTCGCGAGTTATTTATTATTAGACAAAGAGGCACATGCAAAAATCTTGGCGATGGTTCATGGCGATGAAATTGAAGCTTATTATGAAATGGCAAAAATGGCTGATACCAAACCTAGTAATGATGTCCTTGAAAAATTAAAATCCAAGCAATTTTTCCCATTCTTCTATGACGTAGACACCAGCAATTTAGAGCCAAAGGAGTGGGAAAAATACTTAGTTCCCGCGAAACAAATCCCTAATTCAAATATTTATTACCATATAATAGATAACGTTAATAAATATGGCTTTGACCTGAGTAAGGTTAAAAGCTTTCAACAATATCTGGATGAACAGAAAACTGTGGCATTCTAATATTTTTATAATTGCGATATTTGTTTGTTGTCATTTACAATTAAGAAGGCATTTTATTATGCATACGTTTGCTATAAAAGCCAAATTGATTGTTTTCCTGGCTTTAGTCTTTACAGTTACCAGTATATTAATGTTGTTTAGTACGAATGTGGCAGCCGAGCAGCCCGAGCTGCGATTTGGCTATGACATTAATCTTGGCTTGCCTATTTTTAAAAAGAGCAATATGCCAACACCAGCATTTCAGCAGTGGCAAAAGTTCAAGGCTGAAAATAATATCAAATTAATCCCATATAAAAATATACAGAACTTAATTAGCGATATAAATAACAATCGAATTAGTATTGCACTTATATCTGCTGGATCAATATTTTACCTTGAAGATATAAATCAATACGATGTCATTGCAATTGCCATTGACAAAACGAATGGCTCAAATCAATTAACGACTAAAGTAGTTATTAATAAATCATCATCTAACATAAGACAAACTGATGTTAAGCCAGATAAATTTAAATTGATTTATATCAATAAATTCTGTACTACTAGTTATTTCGCGCCCTTGCTTTATTTCCAAAAATTTAATTTTAAGCAAATTATTTTAGTGGGCGGTTATCAGGCACAATTTGACTTTACAAATAAAAATCCTAATAGTATTAGTTCAATCTGGACATATATACTCGAAACCAATCAACATGCACCAAAAAATTACGCTATTGTAGGCAAAGTTACAAATCTGCCCGCACCTATCATTATTGTAAATAAAAATGTTAACTCAAGTATTATCAAACAGCTTGAGAATTATTTGACACAAGACTTTGATAACAATATGCCAGGCTGGGGCTTTAAAGGTTTTGAAAAAATCAATCACGCTGAATTAGAAAATCTTAATCGATTTATTAAGAACGTCTGCGCGAAGAGAAGTCTTTTGCCATTTCCTATAATAAATTGCACTGTCATACAACAGCTAGATGATAACTAGTCACAAATCTGGTCTGGTTTCTCCATTGACTAAAAAAACAATATTGAGACGTGTTTACTGAGCGAAAACTGGCACTATCGTGACACATGCTTTATCATGCGATTTTAATATTTCATCTTTAATGACTAGTAATTCCATGTCTAACAACCAACCTGCTATTGATTTAAATCAAATCGCGCAAGACATTAAGGCGTGGGGCATGGCGCTTGGCTTTCAACAAGTGGGAATTACTGACATTGATTTAAATCGAGCCGAGGCGCGTCTGGATAAGTGGCTTGCCAAAGGTTATCACGGGGACATGGCGTATATGCAACGCTATGGTCACAAGCGCAGTCGGCCTGATGAGCTTATTCCTGGGACGCTACGAGCGATTACTGTACGTCTGGATTATTTACCCGCGGCACGTAATATGTTGGACATATTACGCAATCACTTTAAGGCTTATATTTCTAGATATGCCTTGGGCCGAGATTATCATAAGTTGATCCGCAAACGCTTGGCCAAACTTGCCAAACAGATCGAATCGGTTACCGAACCTGTTAATTTTCGGGCCTTTGTTGACAGTGCCCCGGTGATGGAAAAGCCACTGGCTGAAAAGGCCGGTCTTGGTTGGATCGGTAAACATACCAATCTTATCCATTCCAAGGCGGGGTCATGGTTTTTCTTGGGTGTTATTTATATTGATTTACCATTACCCATTGACCCACCAGCAACAAGTCATTGCGGCAGTTGCCAAGCCTGTATCGATATTTGCCCAACCCAAGCCATCATCGCGCCTTATCAATTGGATGCCAAACGCTGTATTTCATATTTGACGATTGAATTACGAGGATCAATCCCTCTTGAATTACGTCCGTTAATTGGCAACCGAATCTATGGCTGTGATGATTGCCAATTGGTTTGTCCCTGGAATAAATTTGCTAAGGTCTCAAGTGAAGCCGATTTCCAGCCACGCAATGACCTCGATCAGAGTGATCTGTTAACGCTGTTTGCCTGGAGCGAAACTGAATTTCTAAGGCAAACGGAAGGTTCGGCCATCCGTCGTATTGGGCATGAATGTTGGTTACGCAATATTGCCGTTGCCCTAGGCAATGCGCCCCCAGATACAGCTATTGTCCAAGCCCTAAAGCAAAGGCTGACGCACCCATCTATGATGGTGCGAGAACATGTAGATTGGGCATTAGCAAGACAATTGTCAAGGATTAACGAGCCATAGCCATATAAAAATATCCCTGCTAATACTGAATTGTCATTTATTGATTAACACCTAAAAAAATTAATGTTTTCTTAATCTAGTGGGCGTATTATTATTTATATAAGGTATCTTATATCCGCCTTACCGGATTCCTACAGCGCACAACCGAGATTCAACGGATAGGGATAGCAAAATTATAATAATGGATTTCCTTTTATATTATCGAGATAGAAATGTTACGGTCCCCTGATCAATTAAACAGTTTAAAGACTTTCATGAAAGCCATGATTGATAGCGAGTCATCGTCTATTAGTACGGATGGGGTAAAGCTCACAGAGATTAAAGCCGAAAATATCAGTGATGATTTGTTAACAGATTTGCCCGCTAATATTGTTGCCCATATTAAAAAAAATGGCGTCACCGTTCGTCGCTTCCCAGCCAGTTATGTGCATAAACCTACAACTCAGATGTTAATAGACCGAGTGAATTCAATCATAGATGGGTACTTGCATTTGTATCCGGAGCAAGAGGAAGATATTAATCTTTTTCGTAGCACAGTCGTTAGCACAATCCAAGAACACTTCAATTTAGATGATATTGATTTACAAACTCCAAAGACCCGCAAAAAAAATCTCAAAAAACTTGAACGCATACTTGAACAATACGATGAATACCTGGTATCAAAAGTAATAAATTTCTTACTACCCAGAACAAGTGAACAAGAAAGATTAGCAGCACTTGAGAAACTGCGTCAGGGTGAAATCGATTATCGCTGCACTAAAGGTCGACCAGTCATGATTAATGTTGCGGCTGACAATGACCACTCATACATTACTTGTGAAATACCCTATGTGATTGATGCAGATGGCAACCCTAACACTCAGCCAAGCTATAAGCGTGACAATGAGAATCTATCGAATAGTGTCTGGCGCATTCATGCAAATATAGATGCGAATGGAGACCTTGCCATTGAAGGCGACATTTTGCGTGGCGCTAGTAGTGTACCGATTGATGTCGAAGATGATGTCGAGCGTATTGATAAAACGATCGCCATTATAAAACAAGATATCCAAGCTATTGCAGAACGTCAGGCTGCAAGTTTGAATGATGAGCTACTTGACGCAAACACAAAGGAACATCCTTTCATTATTCCCTTTGATCAACTGTCTTTGTTATCGATGTTATGGCAGCGAGCGGAAAAATATTGGCATGATGAGCAACAAGGATTGTTCCAGGTTATGTCAATCTTTCATGCCTTTAATTTAATAAATTCAAAAGGACCTTATGAAATCACCGTTAAAATCAATGGTGAGCCAAAAGATATTTGGATAAAACCTCAGTTGACGATATTAAATATCGGGGTCAATACCGGACGCTTTTTTACTGATCCAAGGCAAGGCTGGTTAAACCGAAGGGCGTTCAATCGCTTCTTACCAGAATTAGCTCTTACAATCAGAAGCTTTTATCGTACAATTAGCTCAACAACGTCTAATTCACATGCTGACATTCTCTTTAACCAAGTAATTAATATCTTCTTACATGGTGACTTAAAGCAACCTCTTGTTAATGCAGATGAACACTGGGAAAATTGGATAAAACCATACTATGAAAAAGATTCAACTACTTTTAATCAAAATTTATCTACCCTTGAGACAATACTAGATTTACATCATCGTAAACATGAAACACCGGTATATCTCGCTCAGAGAAAATTATGGCGCAAGGAGCGCAAAGTCTTTAAACGTGAACTTGATAAATTATACCAAGACCTTGCCGCAAAGAACTGGGTAGCAAACGATGAAGCTTCTAGAAAATTAATTGGATTTTATCACATTATACAAGACCTTTACACCGTATTGGACTTGTTATTTGAACGCAAACGTGGCGTCATTAAAAAACACAATCTTAGAAAATATAATTACTTGCTAAATAATGCTTTAATCCGATTGTCACAAAGACTTGGACATCACGTAAGAATTCATTGTAATGATGGTGAAGATCGAACTGGTAGAGAATGTCTCGCATTAAAAAGTGCTGAAGAATTCTTTCGCATTCATGGACATTATCCACGCCACTGGAAAAAAAGCGATTTAGCTGAATTAAATAAAATTGAAGAGAAATTACAACACACCGATGTTGGCATACAAAATACTGAACACAACGTCCCAGGCGCAGTCGGCTTTGAAGTGCATAGCCGTGATGTTTCAAGCCATATGCTTGAAGAGTTTAAATTGTTGGCGCAACGCGCAAAAGCACCTTATCTTAAGGCAAAAGAGTACATAAAACTTAACGCCAAAAAGGAACGACGTAGGAAACCTATTACTCTACCAAAACCCACTGCTATACCGAAATCAGACTCACCTAATAGAAAAACAACAGTTTGGTTTATTCTGAAAAATTTATTTTACGCGGCATTATTTTCGATGACCTTCGGTTTGTGTGCACCTATGGCCAGCGCTAATGCTGATAATGATGTGCGTTTGACACCCATGCAAAAAGATCCGGATCCTGCTTCTACGCAACCGGTTTATCGAGATGATCAGTCATCACCGTTTGAAAGACGTGATAAGTCTAAGTTTACATCCAATGATAACTCCCCAGATGGAGATGACTTAGCTGAGCAATCATCCGGAAAAAAAGAGAAAGGAAAAGAAAAAATTTCTAGTGTAACCTATACTACTAACGATTATGGTAACAACCCTTATGGTGTATTTGCAGGAGAGAGACAAAGTAACGTGAATTTAGAAAAAGCAGCGTCCACCATTCCTGTTCCTGCTATCATGAAGACAAGTGGACCACCTACGGACTCTAATATGCAAACAACTCCCTCCACCCGTTCTAGCCTAACAGTGAAAACAGGGCGAGGATAAACCTCGTTCAACATAGAATGTAAAACTATTGCATTACAAAAGCGAATCTACTTTTTCTGTGCTGAAAATTAAAGAAATTATATTTTTAGAAACCCTCTCATCCCCGGAACAAGTCTGGGACATGTCTAACTCTCCCCCAAAGGGCTTGGGAATCTGCTCATTTTTGTCAAGGCCACATTGTCCAAACGCCGTCATCCTGGGCGTTACTGCAAGTTGGTGAGCGAGCCGAACTTAGTTGCAGTTTGCGACCTGGGATCCAGGTTTGATAGCTTTTCATGATAAGATGACTTTGCAATTCCTGGATCCCGGATAATAACTGCAAGTAAGCTCGACTACGTCTCGCAAACTTGCAGTAATTTCCGGGATGACAGCGGTGGGGGAATGACAACGTTTTAAGAAAAATCACTACATAATTGATGACATCGTTTTAATACTGCAGAAAAATATCAAAACAATACTATTTTTCTTACTTACATGATTTTAATGATAAATTTTTTCAAAAATGCGCAGCTTCCTCAGCCCAAGGGGGAGAGAGGACGGTGAGGGGGGTTCTAAAATTATTCTGTCGTTTGTCATCTGTCGTTCGTTATCAGGCTTCCGTCTTCCGAACAGGTGCGAAGATTCTAAAACAAATATCCAACTAACCCTTAACCCCAGCCTAAGCAAGTTCACCAGGCAACTTGATAAAATGCTCCCGATAATAAACCAATTCATTAATTGAATCTTTGATATCATCCATAGCCAAATGCTTACCTTCCTTCTTTATACCTTTTAATAACGCAGGTGCCCAACGCTTGGCTAACTCTTTTAAAGTGCTCACATCAAGATTGCGATAATGAAAAAATGCTTCCAGCTTCGGCATATAGCGATATAAAAATCGTCGATCTTGGCCGATACTATTGCCACACATCGGTGACGCATTTGGTTTGACATATTGCGCTAAAAACTCGATGGTCTTTTTTTCCGCCTCGGCCTCAGTCACAGTACTGGTTTTGACCCGCTCAACCAAGCCAGATTTATTGTGCTGATTGGTATTCCACTCATCCATGGCGGCGAGTAATTCATCACTTTGGTGAATTGCAAATACCGGGCCCTCAGCAATGATCGCCAAATGTGGGTCAGTGACTATCGTGGCGATTTCGATAATGCGTTCCTTATCTGGATTAAGCCCGGTCATCTCCAGGTCTATCCAAATCAGGTTATTTTCCATATCCCGTGTTTTACTTTGACTCATCGGTCTTTTACTCACTTTTGGCTGTACAACAAGTTTCACTTGCAGTTTCCAGTATTTTACCCATAAGATCAAGGCTTGCTATACTGTAATGGAAGTCTAGTAACAACGTAATAACTAAAATCAGAAGAATTACAAAAAGGGAACCACCATGTTTATTCTATTCATCATCTTTCTGGTTATCGCATATTTAATCGGTTCTGTCTCCAGCGCTGTTATTGTATGCAAATTGATGGGTTTACCGGATCCACGGGAGCAAGGTTCAGGTAATCCAGGAACAACAAATGTATTGCGTATTGGCGGTAAGGTACCGGCGATCCTGACACTCGTTGGCGATATTCTCAAGGGCTTTATTCCGGTGTTTTTTGCCTGGCTCTTTGGTTTAGCAAATCTTGCCTTAGGTTTGGTTGCTGTCGCCGCCTTGGTTGGACATATTTTTCCAGTCTTCTTCAATTTTAAAGGCGGGAAAGGTATTGCTACAGCGTTTGGTGGCATTCTGGTACTGTCATTTTGGAGTGCGATTATTGGCCTCATTGTCTGGGCTATCGTGCTTTACATTTGGCGCTATTCTTCACTGGCATCATTAATAGGCAGTGTCGTGATTGCTATTTCAGTACTTTTTCTTGCTGGTTTTAGCTATTTCATTCCTGTTGCTATTATGGTGTGTTTATTATTCTGGCGACATTTAGATAATATTGACCGCTTGCGTGCGGGTACAGAATCAAAAATACAATTTTAATTAGTATTGATTATATTTTCATACCTTCGTGTCAGGTGGGACTAAACTATCCAACCCCCACCTGGCGCGAACATCGATGGCCAAAGCTTCCCGCTGCCCCGCCTTAAGTCGTAACCAACCGGCAAATGCTGTCATAGCGCCATTGTCAGTACAAAATTCAGGTCGCGGAAAATACACTTGTCCTGCATGCTGTTTCATCTCATGTTGCAATTGTCGACGCAAGTGATGATTGGCACCCACCCCACCGGCCACAACTAAACGCTGTAAACCTGTTTGCTTAACTGCGCGTCGACACTTGATGACTAAGGTATCGACCACAGCATCTTCAAAGGCGCGGGCAATGTCCGCCTGGGTTTGTGGATCATCAGGATTGTTTTGAATGGTATTAAGCGCAAAAGTCTTTAAACCACTAAAACTAAAATCAAGACCGGGTCTATCTACCATGGGACGCGGAAAATGAAAACGGTTTGGGTCTCCTTGCTCCGCCATCTTGGCCAAGGCAGCGCCACCAGGATAAGGCAAGCCTAACAATCTCGCAGTTTTATCAAAGGCTTCACCGATGGCATCGTCGATCGATTCACCCAAGATTTGATATTGACCTAGCCCTTCAACTTGGACTAATAAGGTATGGCCACCGGAAACTAATAATCCCAAAAATGGGAACTCCGGAGCTTCGGGTTCTAATAATGGTGCCAACATGTGGGCTTCCATATGATGAACACCAACGGCAGGGACATCCAAGGCAAAGGCTAGACTACGACCAAAACAGGCGCCAACCAACACGGCGCCAACCAAGCCAGGACCTTTTGTATAAGCGACCCCATCCAAATCGCTTAGTTGTAACTTGGCCTCTGCAAATGCCTGTTGCGTCAAGGGTAACACACGTTTGACATGGTCCCTTGATGCCAATTCAGGCACCACGCCACCATATTGCGCCAATTCATTTATTTGACTATGCAATACATGCGCCAATAGACCCGCATCACTATAAATAGCAACAGCGGTCTCATCACATGAGGTTTCAATGCCTAATACATTCATATATGCCTTAATACCTTTAGTCTCTGACTATATTTGTAGCTATTCACCAACGTTCATGAGGAACCATGAGCACTCACATTCGCTGAATAGTTACCTCTATTTTATATGCATCCATCCTAGCATTGCCTAGTTAAGCATGGAATAATAATCAGTAAATAAAATTAGGCTATTTAGCTTTTTACCAAATGATTATTAGTTATGTTAACCGTCACCCAAAAAAAATTACTCAAGACCTTAACCAAGCTTACCTTGCTCTTAGTGTTTATTGAACTCTGGGCACAGATTTTATATTCACTTAATGCTATATCAGAATTTTCCACCGTAGTCACCTTTAGTAAACAAGTCTTGCAATCATGGGTCATCATTGGTGGCCTGTTATATTTTTTCTTAGTGCAAGTTGCTATCTACGTTATTTTTACGGTTTTTATTTGGGGCTTAGCGATCTTTGATGGCAAATTCCTAAAACTAAATGATAAAAATATTATTCGTTTTGGTATCTTATTATGGATAGTTGCCGTTATTGATATCTTTGCCATGAATCAATTATGGTATCCTTGGTCAGCATTCGCCTTTTTACCCCAAAACTCCATTTCGTTAATCGCGACAACAACCGTCATTACCATCTGCAGTGTCCTGTTACTTGCAGCTAAAGTGATTGCGGCAATCCAAGTCATCGTAATTCTTTGGCGCTATAACAAATATATTTGCTCCATGTTTCTATTACTCTGCATGCTATTAATAACTATGCTTTTAATCGCATTGCATAAACATCCTTTATTAGAGCCTGAATATAGTGGTGTCCCCAACATCATCATTATTGGTTTAGATTCCGTGCGACCTGATTTGACCTCAATTGCAAATTCAAGTCATCCAGTCACACCTAACATTGATAAGTTTATCAAAGGCAGTGTACGTTTTACCGAGGCCTTTACCCCGCTGGCACGAACATTTCCTAGTTGGATGAGTATCTTGACCGGGAATGATCCTAGAATCAATGGTGCACGCTATAGCTTACCAGATTTAAAGGCATTAAATTACTCACAAACTTTGGCACACATCTTAAAACATGAAGGCTATGTAACTATTTATGCCAGTGATGACCGCCGTTTTAATCACATCACTAAGGCCTTTGGCTTTGATCAAATGATCGTTCCCAAGACGGGCTTTAATGATTTTATTTTAGGGACGTTTAATGATTTTCCATTTTCTAATTTATTAATCAATAATCGTTTTGGTAAACTTTTATTTCCTTATAATTATAATAATCGTAGTGCTGCGGTTACCTATGAGCCAAAGACATTTATCACTTACTTTTCGCGTTCCATTGCTACTAATTATCATCGGCCCATATTTTTAGGCATTCATTTAACACTACCCCATTGGCCCTTCTTTTGGCGTGAGGCACCAAGCTTAGAAACCAAACGCGAAGCGATGCATGGGATCAATCAAAAACTTTATATTGCTTCTATAAAGCGCTTGGATGAACAGTTCGGAGCCCTAGTTAAGGCTTTACAAAAAAATCAGCTATTAGATAATAGTTTGGTATTCATCATGTCAGACCATGGCCAAGGTTTAGGGTTGCCAAATGAAAGAGTGACTTCGATTAAAGGTTATCAAGCTGGCACAAAGCAATTATCCGCCAAAACATTTAAATTATTGACTGAACCTACATACGGTCATGGTACGGATATCTTAAATATGGCGCAAGAGCATATCGTTTTTGCCGTCAAACAATTTGGTCATTATAAATCCTTCGCCCCACGCAAAGTCACTTATCCCGTTTCACTTATTGATATTAAGCCAACAAGCCTAGCCTATCTCAATATCAAACATAATCACTCTCAGGGAATTTCGTTATTACCTCTGCTGACTGGGAAAAAAAATACACTTGCCCCACGTGATTTATTTATTGAGAGCGGTTTTACCCTCCCCGGATTACTGGTGGCACAACCCAATGTAAAAAAACTATTACAAGAGGGGCTCAGTTACTTTGCCATTGACCCTGACAGTGGCGCCGTCGTGATCCGCCATGATTTGGGACAATTGATTATCCAAGGTAAACAAAGGGCGGTGATCCGTTACCCATGGCTCGTCGCTGTTTATCCCACGAAACACCGACAACATGTTATAATAGTAGCGAATATGCAAACAAGACAGTGGACCACGGACCTTAACAGTCCTTTAGCCGTTGCAGCCAATGCAAAGTCACTGTTAACGTCGTTGAAACAATTTTATGGCAATGAGCTGCAAGACAATGTTGCCCATTGATGAACTGTTTGGTTAGACCATGGAATTATCAAACACTGAAAAAATGCGTTATGCCCGGCACTTAAATCTACCCCAGGTTGGTGTAAACGGACAATTAAAGTTAAAAAAGGCGCGGGTATTATGTATTGGCGCCGGCGGCCTTGGCGCCCCTGTATTATATTACCTCGCCGCAGGTGGCATTGGTGAAATTGGTATTATTGACGGAGATCAAATTGAATTAAGTAATTTGCAACGGCAAATATTATTTAATCATCATGAACTCGGGGAATCCAAGGCTAAGATAGCCAAGCAAAAGATCACCGCATTAAACCCTGAAATCAATATCAAGGAATATGATTATCCTATAACCGAAGACAATGTCTTTGATATTATTAAGCAGTATGATGTTATCGCCGATTGTAGCGACAATTTTGCTACGCGTTATTTAATAAATGATGCCTGCTTTCATAGTAAAAAACCATATGTCTATGCCAGTATTTCACATTTTGAAGGACAACTCAGTGTCTTTTGTGCGAAGGATGGCCCTTGTTATCGTTGTCTATTTGAATCACCACCCCCGGCTGAATTAATCCCAAATTGTGCAGAGGGCGGGGTCCTTGGCATCTTGCCCGGTGTGTTAGGCGCTATGCAGGCATCAGAAATTATTAAATTAATCCTTGAGATTGGTAGGCCATTAGTCGGTCGTTTATTATTAGTTGATATCCTGACAATGACATTTAAAGAATTACAAATTAGACGTCAAGCATCATGCCCACTCTGCGCCAAAGACGTAGCTTTTAATGAGCTTGACCGTCCAACCCTATATTGCCCGCAACAAGATATCACCAAAACCGACAATCATTTGATTGGCAGTCAGGAATTAAAATCATTATTGACGCAAATGCAAGCTAACGAAATAGTATTACTCGACGTACGCGAACTCCATGAACGTGATATTCATCATATCGGCGGCATACATATTCCATTAAACGATTTAACTAAACGCCTTGATGAACTCAATCCAGACAAGAAAATCATCGTTTATTGCCAAGCTGGTACTCGAAGCAAAAATGCAGTTAAATTATTATTGGCGAATGGTTTTAACGATGTTGCAAGCCTTGCTGGCGGATTGAACAAATATTACTAATGGTGCTAAAGCTTGACTTTTTGCTTGATTAACTCAAACGCGCTACCAATTAAATTATAACTTTCAGCATAAAATTCTGTTAACAAAAAATCATGCTGGTAATTTTTAAAAAATTAATCTTGAACCCATAATTAAACTTAAGCCTCTCGACCACCGTTCACCTTCAAAGCCATGAGCATGAGCTATTTGCTCTAGTTCGTCATAACTTAAATTCATAGCCATCAAAGACTGAATCTTGCAAGGCATGTTGTAGAGCAGTACGGATATCAACCATGGCTTGACTAAATGATACCATGATTTATTATGCGCGATAACGCACAAATTGTGAATAAAAAATTGACGTCATTTGGAGGGTATTATGTCTGATGATAAATTTGCAAATAAACTGGTAGCCGTACTTAATAAGAGTGTTGATGCAGGCAAGGCAATGAATGCATTAGCGCATATGTGCATTGGCCTAGGCTCGGCAATCGGCCAAGATGCGCTACGACTAACAAATTATCAAGATGCCGATGGCGGTTCCCATCCTTATATTTCAGAAATCCCGTTTATCATTCTAGCGGCCAACTCAAATAAGCTCAGAAAACTACGAGAACAAGCCATCACTAATGATATTATTTTTAACGATTTCACTGACACCATGACGGTGGGAACTTATAAAGAACAACTCGAAAAAACCTTACTTGTAAAAAATGACGACCTGGTCTACTATGGAATCGTTCTCTTCGGTGATTGGGACAAAGTAACTGAGCTCACTAAAAAGTTTTCACTTTGGCGTTAATACATAAGGATCTATCATGAGTAAACACAACAACACCCTCAGTAAAAGTGCAATGGCCGTGTAAAATGCACTAATTGCAAAAGGTTTAGCATTTGAAGTAATGGAGTTATCATCAAGTACCCGTACCGCTAATGAAGCTGCCGCAACCATCGGCTGTACTGTTGCTCAAGCGGTTCATCCTGATAACCAGGGACTTTACGTACCTCGTTAAGTCCTCGATGAGACACATCCTCAACCCATGCCTGTAATTTAAGGACAATATGCCCCGGCAGTTTTTTTCAAATATTGCTTCCCGTGTGTGGTCATAGACTAAGATTTCTTTAATACCTGCGCGCAAGAGATTTTGTGTCGGCATCGTGACACCTTCACGCAAATCAACATGGAGATCGAAGTTAGGACGTTTTTTCCTTTGTTGATAACAATAATCAAATAAATTATCACGCGTGCCACTGATAATAGATAATCGCGATTGTACTGCTTCAGTGATAGCACGAATCAAAGCGACATTTACTGGTTGCGATAAATTGTTCACGCATTGCAATTTTTTGATCCAGATAAAAGGCTACACCGCTATACGGCACATAAATTGAAGGTTTTGTAATCACGCCATCGTTTTATCCCCCAACTATAGCGCTGATGATATCGACTTGACTGTGATTTTGAATGAGCGTGTCAGCTGGATAGTCAGTTAATTCACGCTGATCGATAAAAATGCGGACAAAGGGACTCAGCTTTCCATTCTTACTTAATAGATATCACCGCAGTTTAGGATGATAGTTAAATAACACCGTTAACAAGTCATTAATTTGACAATTGTGCTCTATCGAAAATTGTTGCTGGCCATCGGTGAAACGCATGAGGCTATCTGAGATAGATATGGTAAACATATGGCTATTAACTCTTGAGTCTTGGATTTCGTATCTTGGATCCTGCATTTATGTCATATCTGTTATCAGTATATTATGATCATGATTATGACTAATACTATATGATATAGATTGTACCATATTTTTAGAACCCCCCTCACCCCCAAGGGCTGAAGGCTCTGCGCATTTTTGAAAAAATTTAGCATGAAAATCACTATAGATAAAAAAATAGTGGCGCGACGTGATTTTT
>CAVVHY010000043.1:0-34555 GCA_963748135.1 uncultured Gammaproteobacteria bacterium
TGAGTTGCAGTTGCAACCCGGGATCCAGGTTTGATCGCGTTTCAGGATAAGATAACTTTGCAATTCCTGGATCCCGGATAATAATTGCAAGTAAGCTCACTTCATTCGCTAACTTGCACTAATTTCCGGGATAATGGTATGGACTCGCCCCCTTTTAAGAACGGCATCAAATGTGCCAAACTAAGTATTTTTTAGTTAAATAATGAAAGGAGACGAGTTATGAAAAATGTTACTACAATTGGTATCGATTTAGCAAAAAATGTTTTTCAAATACATGGTGCCGATAAGCGAGGGAATAAAGTGTTCACAAAACGATTAAGTCGTGCAAAATTTCCAGTCTTCATGGCTAATCAAAAGCCTTGCTTGGTCGGAATGGAGGCTTGTGGCGGCTCACACCACTTTGCCAGAGTACTCTCCCAATTTGGGCATGATGTCAAGCTGATGAGCCCACAATATGTAAAACCTTATGTCAAAACCAATAAAAATGATGCGAATGACGCACAAGCTTGCGCTGAAGCAGTCACCAGGCCATCGATGCGCTTTGTCACGGTGAAAAGCATTGAACAACAAGAAATTCAAAGTATGCATAGAATTCGTAGTCATTATGTTAAGCGCCGTACAGGCTTGATGAATATGGTGCGTGGAATTTTAACAGAATATGGTATTGTATTTGCAAAAGGCGAAGCCGCTTTGAAAAAAGGGCTCCAAGGCTTACTAGAGCCAGAACAAGACACACTTCCCCCAACCTTGAAAGCGACCATTCCAAGCCTTTATAACGACTTAAAACAGCTGGACAAACAGATTGACGATTATACAAAGCAAATGAAAAAGTTAGGCCAACAAAATGAGGATGCTCGCTTGTTACAAAGCATCGATGGGATTGGCCCCATCAATGCAACCGCCTTATTAGCCAAGATAGGGGCAGGGACTGAATTTAAAAATGGCCGAGAGGTGGCGGCTAATTTTGGGCTCGTGCCGCGCCAAAACTCCAGTGGCCAGAAGCAGCGGTTATCGGGCATTAGCAAACGCGGTGACCGTTATGTCAGGACCCTGTTGATTCACGGAGCAAGGGCTTGCGTGTCGGCAGCTCTTGCGAAGGAGAA
Organism: uncultured Gammaproteobacteria bacterium; assembly: GCA_963748135.1. GTDB lineage: Bacteria > Pseudomonadota > Gammaproteobacteria > JBGSLN01 > JBGSLN01 > CAVVHY01. Next base: position 1,104 of record CAVVHY010000043.1, read on the forward strand.
GACAGACGCCCATAGTCTGTGGATAAGAAATTTAGTACTAAGAGTTGGCAAGAACAGAGCGGCTGTTGCGGTTGCGAATAAAAATGCCAGGATTGCTTGGTCGATGTTGCAAAGTAAAGAAAAATTTAATCCGAACATGGCGCATTGAGAGTGGAACAGATGAATAAGCAACGTCCGTATACTAACGCGCAGAGACTTCTGTGGCTAATTAGAATGAGCTGAGTGCTTGTTACCTGATGGAGTTGGATAAAGTTTCTTTATCCAACTCCATCAGGCCCAATAAAAAGTTTAAGTAGGAGATTTCCCGAGTTTGCGAAGAGTAACTCAATGGCAAAAATAGCGCGAGCTAACCTTGTTTAATTCCTTTTAGCTGTCATGGCTCATTTGAAGCCGACGGGATGCTTGGAAAGATAAGGTGGCGAATTATCCATTATGGCTCCAGGTTAAAACTTAATGTTTAGAAATCTGATTAAGAAGCCGAATATATGACTGCAACTCAACTATTTGTCATTTGAAAAAAAACTCTTGCAATCAGGGCGAGTCCATATATGACAGCGGCGGTTAAATAATAAGGTTTTAGGAAAAATTATAACATAGTTGATGACAACGTTTTAATACTGCTGAAAGATATCAAAACAGTACTATTTTTTTAGATGAAGGGGTTTATAAATAAATGCTAGTACTCTGTCAAGTAAGTTTTTAGACATTGAGCGCTCAGATTGTGTTTAGATTTGGACGAGGATTTCTGAAAAAAGCGCAGGACTAGCCCAGCTAATTCAAGCATTTTTTTAGAAATCCTCGTTCAAAGATAAGCACAAGATGAGATGCTCAAGGCCTAAAAACTTACTTGACAGAGTACTAGTTTCTCGTTTCTAGCAACTAGCCTCTAGTCCGATGATGCGCTTTCCAAGATTATCGTCACCGGCCCATCATTAATACTTGAAATTTGCATATCAGCAGCGAAGATACCACTTTGCGTGCGTGGCCATAAGCGCTGCATCCCTGCAACAAAAGCACTGTAAAGCCCTTGCGCCTCTTTGGGGGGCATGGCATTGGTAAAAGACGGTCTATTACCGCGCTGACAATCGCCATACAAGGTGAATTGTGAAACTAATAAGATTTCCCCATCAATATCAACCACCGAACGATTAATCGGCTTTTGGTCATCAGCAAAAATGCGCAGTTTTAATAAACGTTGACACCAATAATCACAATCAGCCAATTGATCCTGGTGATGTAATCCCACATAAACAAGCAATCCTTGGCCGATACTCGCGGTGATTTGATTATCAATTTGCACACTCGCTTGCACCACACGCTGCACTACGAGTTTCATAGTTCACTCCTGGTTGTTAGCTGCAAATTCTTGCTGCAAACTCTTGCTGTAAATACTTAATGATGAAGCAGATTATTTGCTTTTCAATTATGCTTTTTTAGCATCGTATAAATATCACTTAATTCTGTATCATTTAACTTAATTTCAGGCATTTTTTGCAATACATCGATGACAACCATCATTTGCCGGATAAAGCGGCGACAATGATGACAAATTAACAAATGCAAAAGAAAAATAATTCGCCTTTTTAATGGTAAACGCTTATCAAGATAATCACTTGCCAAGTTATTAATATCTTTGCATGAAATCATGATTCCCATCCTACATATTCTTCTACTGCATCACGCAATTTTAAACGTGCACGATGCAGCAATACCCTAACATTTGACAATGAAACCGCCAAAATATTACAAATATCTGCCATGGCGACCCTCTCAATATCATATAAAAGTATGACTGTCTGTTGCATCGGCGGTAATTTAGTGACGGCCTCTTGTAATACCCCTAACAATTGTTCAGGCTGCAATAAATTCTCTGTGTTCTCAGCTTGCCAAGACAAGGGCGGATGTTGCCAATGCCCTTTGCTATTAAAGCGACCCATATCGTTTAATTTCCAGGCAGGCCCTAATTCAGTCTCTAATTGCAAAGCCTTTTTATCTGTTTTGTAGCTGCGGCCCATCGCAATATTGACGACAATACGATAAAGCGACGTCTTTAGGCCTGCTTGCCAAGCAAAGTCTTTAATATCGCGTGAGACAGAAATCCAAACCTCTCGAACCACATCTTCGGCTGCATCTGGCCCTGCAACGGCACATGCTAACCGCATTAAGGCAGGGTGATACTGAGCGATCACATATTTACACCCTTTTTCATCCCCCCTCTTCAAGGCGGTTACCGTATCTATTTCAGTTTCAGTTAAATTTTGCATAGGCAATAACGATTAAAATTTTTATAAACATGTAGCCCCTTATTATTACAAATTCATATCATCAATAAAATAAATACTTTTGGTTAATACATACTAAATTTATCACCATGGACTAGACTATTAGATATGAACCATGGAGAACCGATATGAACAACAAAACCCAGCATATAAAGCCAACCCTATATGCTATAGGTATGGGTGTTGCGATTAGTCTCGGCAGCACAGCTATCGCCAGTGCCACAAGCAACCCATTTACTATCGAAAAGCTGAGCTCAGGCTATAATTTAGCATCATCCAATGAAAATGGTAATGGTGATAAAGGTAATGATGGTAAATGCGGCCATGCCAAATGTGGTAATAATGGCAGCACCAGCAGCGATAGCAAGAGTGGCCAAGGTAAGTGTGGTCAAGGTAAATGTAGTAGCAATAAAGAATAATTCTAAATTTCGCAAATTCACAAATGGTAAATGCTATGGTCATTTCACGATTGCCACAAAAATTAGCCGGGGCGGGTCTTGGTTTACGGCATGAAAACATTGCGGCCTTAGTCAAAACACTGCCAAAGACAATTGATTTTTTAGAGTTAGCCCCTGAAAATTGGTTAAGTGTCGGTGGTCGTCGTGGCAAGCAATTACAATTACTCGTAAGACATTACCCAATAATTTGTCATGGCTTATCACTCTCGCTTGGCAGTCCTGATCCCTTGGATGAAAAACTCATTGCCAACATCAAGAAATTTTTAAACCGTTTCGAATGTCCGATTTATTCAGAACATTTGAGTTATTGTAGTGCCCAAAGTCATCTCTATAATTTAATGCCGCTCCCGTTCACCGAGGAAGCTGCCTATTATATAGCAAAGCGCATCAAACAAGTTCAAGAAAAGTTGCAACGCCGTATAGCGGTGGAAAACATCACTTATTATTATACGCCACAACAAGAATTAACCGAATTAGAGTTTATCAAGTTAATACTTGAAGAGGCTGATTGTGAATTATTATTAGATGTCAATAATGTTTATGTGAATAGCAAAAATCACGGCTATGATGCGAATGATTTTATACGACAATTAGCAAATTTCCCTATTGCATATATTCATGTTGCTGGACACATACAACAAGATGATAACATCATTATTGATAACCATGGTGCTGATGTTATTGACCCAGTTTGGCAATTATTGCAAACCGCTTATCAAATCTTTGGTGTCTATCCAACCTTACTGGAACGAGACTTCAATTTACCGCCATTATCCGAGCAAATAAAAGAATTAAATATTATCAAGGCGTTACAAAAGCAGGAACAATATTATGTCAAGCAATGCCCGTAAACAATTATTTGCCTTAGAGCAAGCCTTTGCCCAAAGCATCCGCGACCCGAATTATAACGCTAAGGAATTTAACTTTGACCCTAAACGCATTAAGCTTTATCAGCAACTCATGTTCAATAATATCGTATCGATGATCTCTAATGCCTTTCCGGTGTTAACAAGCATTTATACCAAAGATGCATGGCACACCTTAATCCAAGAATTTTATGCCAGACATCAAGCACACTCGCCTTTATTTCATGAATTACCTCATGAGTTTTTAACTTTTTTACAAAACGAATATCAGTTAAAAACCAATGACAAACCATTTTTATTAGAGCTCGCCCATTATGAATGGGTAGAATTGGCCTTAGACCTTAGCGAAGAGATAATTCCACCGCAGGCCATCAAAGACAGCAGCGATTTATTGCACCGCAAACTCATGCTATCGCCACTGGCTTGGATATTGCAATATAAATTCCCTGTGCATCGTATCGGTCAAGATTTTCAACCTGAGCAACCAGCTGCAGAGCCAACTTATTTACTGGTTTATCGCGACCGCAATGATGCGATAGGTTTTATGGAGCTTAATGCGGTGACCGCCCGATTATTAGAATTAATAAAACAACAATCTTTAACTGGCGAGCAAGCCTTACAACAAATCACTGCTGAACTTAACTATCCTGACCCTGAGCAGATAGTTCAATACGGTATGCCCACTTTAATCCAGTTATGGGAAAATGATATTATAGGGGGCAAGTCTTGAGTTAACACAGTCACACCACACGCCACATTTAGCGTCTTGGTTACATTGGATTACAAATCATTAAAAAAGCCCAGCAAATAGACGGGATGCGGTCTTAAAAACCCCGTTTCGCTACCAATGCTCGCCAAATCCTTAATGCTGGGTTAATCTAATTGGGCTATAATTGTAAAGAGCAGATAGAGAAACACATTATTTTATATGAGGTTACAAAATGCCTTTTCAAACTTTTGACCAACAATATGGTGAAGCAAAGACAGAAATCAGTAACGTTCTGAATATGGGTGTTCACGAGTTTAGCAAACAAATTCAGCCACAACATGACTTGAATCAGCGTGAGACTAGAGCATTTAATGCCATGTGCGACAATATCCATCTATTTAATCAACATCATATCAATGCACCTATGCACAGGCTTCTAGATCGGCAGCAAGATATCGTATCATCACTTAAGGTAAAAGCTACACCTGCAAGCAGAAACCGAAATAAAGGTGAACTGGGTCGTGCCACACTGGAGTTAACCCAAAAAGGTTTTAACACAGATATTAATAGTTCGCTAAATCCTAATCTTAATGCTCGAATGAATACAGCTATCGATCACTTTGTGGACGCCAATATCGATCACTTTTTAGAGTTAACCCAAAGTAATGACCGTCGTCGCGCCGAAGACGATTTAAAAGCTCTAGTTGGCCATTATGTTGCTCAAATGGAACAGCAAATGTTACAAATACAACACCGAATTAACCAAGAGCAAATTGCCAAGGTAGAAGAGTTACGTAATCTGGAATTATTACGCTTTGATCAAGCAAAAATCACTGCCAAATATTTGGGGGACAATAAAAAAACGTTAAATTTGAGTGATCGTCCCAAGCAGATTGAACCCGGCAAGACTTACAAAACTTCACCAATGGCGCCTGCGATGGCGGTAGTCAAAGAAGGCGATGAAATATCTATCTCCTTTAGGACCATTTATTCAGATCAAAGTGATAAGACAATTGAAATGCTGATGAATGCCCAGCCAGGGACAAATAATGTCACCATTATCTTGGGACAAAGTGATCATAAATTCATGACTGAACAAGATGCCTATCGATTGACAGCAGCCAAAGAAGGTAGCTATCTCAATCGTACAGCATTTAATATGACTATTTATGCCAAATACGGTGTCAAACTACCAAAGCCAAAAGAGTTTTTACACTTGGTTGGCCCGGGTAATTTATTTGAAGACGCCGATGCTCGTGATACCCATATTCAAGTAGATTCTATGGGCATACCCACTGCTACAGCCGAAAGTTCAGCCGACAAATTCTTCGCCAAAGATGCGAATGGCGACTTTCTACGTGATGAGAATGGCCATCGAATCATGAAACATGACGCGAATATTGAAGATAAAACCCTATTTAATGCCATTGAGCAAAAGAAATTAGCGATGCACCCTCATATCGATGCCAACAGACAATTAATGAAAGATCCAACGACGGGACAACTGCACCGCCGTCACATTAATGTTAATGTGGCTTCATTCGTCCCTAGTGTTGATCAAGCGAACGCGATTGATACCGTGGGCGATTTAATTGATACCTATCGTGAAATGGTAGATGCTAAAAACCGCTATGAATTAAAACATGCTATTGATTCAGGTGCTGCCAGAGAAACTGAAGAACAAGTCTTTAAGGATTTACATGAACGTGAACCTGAGCAAGATGAAAACGCTTCAAATGCACAGCAGCGGCCAGGGATGCGTGTTCGTCGCTGATGTTATCCTTAATGCATTGTATCAGGCGAGGGAATTTTTTTAGAATCCCCCTCATATCCGGATCAAGCGCTTACCTGGCGCACCATATTCGCCAATCAATTTACGTAGATTACGAAAATTAAAAAATGCTTCATCGGTCGGTGCCTCTTCGCTCACCGGCAAATCCAGCAAACGTGCCATGACCCATGCCTTACCAATGCTTTCATTATCACTACCGGAGATACCTACCGTCTGCCATGAACGCTTTGGCAAATCATTAGTATACATTTCCTCAACAGTGGCTAAAAAGCGTTTGCGATTACCGTACTCTGCAAATGCAGACTCACCAGGGGCCATAGCGAGAATATTGTCAAATTCATAGATCATAAAACCACTATTGGCTTGCCGATGGGCTACCAAATCACCAAAATCATGTGGTGGATGCTCTCCATCATAGAGATAGATTGTGGCGTAGTGTTGATTAATAATATATTGAATGATACGCAGCAATTCCCAACGACGACCAGGATCAAAGACACTCGTCGCCTCATAAATGTTGGCAATATCAATGCCGATGCGCACTGATTCTAATTTCTCTCTCGCACTTTTTTCTTCGGCCGCCTTTTGTTCTGCTGATGCTGCCTCGGCTGGTTCTCCGGCATCAGCGACCGCGCCTCCTTCAGTCTCGCTTACCCCTAGCAAAGCCAAGACATCCAAGTCACCCTCAGTTGCCGCCTTAGCTGGTGCCTCTTTTGTCGCTTCACTTTCAGCGGCTTTGGTTTCATCCTCAGCTTCACCCTTAGGCTCCATAACTGGCACTACCAGGATGGGGAAAAATTCAGAGATTTCATCACCTGTCTTGTTACTTGTCGCGGTAATGCTTGCAAGATATGGCGTATCAATCATAACCTTGGGTGCAGTACCAGTAACCACCCCCGTTGTAGCGTCCATGGTTAAACCTTCAGGGAAGTGTTCAAGATGGTAAGCAACATCATCATTTTTATCGGCGATAAAATATTGACTAAAATCGATATTGACCTCTTGATTTGAATTAAGTGTCTGCTCAGGGATAGGTTCAGAACCAATCTCAGCTATCTCTGGCTCATCCGGCTGCTGTTTATCATCATCATTGTCTGCCATTGATATACCCTATTTAGCGATTATCTTCAACGTCATTAACACCCTCGATGCAAGTGTTGTCGACTAATTTTATTATAGACATTAATAACTTATCTTTCGAGTCTTTTAGAAAACCGACAACATTTATCTCTACCCGTTTAGAACTTTGGTGAAAGCTCCGAATCTTGGCAAATTTTAAGCTGAGATTGGCCAAATATGGAAATTCCTTAAAATAAATTAAGACGCGTACCACTCATAGCATTCCAACATAAGTGGACTACACTTAACACACTTGCTGCCGCAGCTTTCAGCTGTGGGGCATTTTCTGACACATCCCTTGCGGATCCAATGCTGCAACATTTCGCGCACCACCTCTGGTTGAGCCTGCAGCAATTGTGATAATTCATAGAGATTCATGAAGCGGTGGGCCCGTAAGATTGTCTTGAGCTGGGTTAACATCATAGGCTAGCCCCTTTAGCCTGAGAAGCCGAGGGTAATATTGGCTTACCTTGCTCAGGTCGCGCATAAATCCGCAACCCAATAAACACCAAGGCAAAATAAACCAGAATAGCCACTATCCAATCGATTGAGCTGACTGGATGCGCGGTAATAGTCGCAGCTTGATAAAAGATAGCTGCCATCCCATAAGCCAAACTGGTATTCCATAATAATGAAAAAGCCATCCAACCCTTCCCCAATTCACGGGCCATAACGGCTGCAGTTGAAACGCAAGGGATATATAATAAAACAAAGATCAAATAGGCAAAGGCACTAACTTTACCATCAAAGGCGAGATACATTTGACCAAACACCCCTTGGCTGACACGATGACTGGGTGCCCCGGCCATGATGGGGTTGCTAAAGGCGCTCCCAAGCTGCAAGAAATTATTCGGAATGGATATGAGCGCAGCATGGATCCCTGCCCAAAAATTAAAATGTGTCACCGTTTGTGTTATATGTCCAGCCTGGCTATAAAGCGTATTTAATGTTGCAATCACCACCTCTTTGGCCAACACGCCGGTTAATAATCCTACTGTCGCCGGCCAATTATTTTTATGGATACCCAGTGGCGCAAAGATGGGCGTTAACACATGGCCAAGCATAGATAATAATGAATGACTATCTGCATCTATCAGACTAAGACTGCCATCCGTATTAATTGAATTTAACACCCCAATCAAGACACAAATTGGAATAATAAATCGCCCAGCCTTAAAGATAAAATTCTTCAAGCGAGACCAAGCGCTATGTAGGATAACCGATGTCTTAGGCGCATGATATGGTGGTAATTCCATAACCAATGGTGAAGTGTCGCCGCGTAAAATCGTTTTACGCAAGATAAAGCCAGTCAACATCGCTGATAAAATACCAATAATATAGAGTGCAAAAACAATGTTTTGGCCACCGACTGGAAAAAAGGCAGCAGTAAATACCGCAAAGATGGCAAGCCTGGCACCGCAAGACATAAATGGGCTCATCATGACTGTGAGTATTCTGTCTCTGCGATTTTCCAGGGTACGAGCAGCCATGATCGCGGGCACATTACAACCAAAGCCTACAATCAAAGGCACAAATGATTTACCGGGAAGGCCTAGTGATCGCATAAATCGATCCATCACAAAGGCTGCCCGTGCCATATAGCCACTATCTTCCAAAAATGCCAAAAACAAAAACATGGCACCAATCACTGGAATGAAGGTAATTGTGGTATTGATACCTTTACCAATGCCAGTCGTTAACAAGGCATTTAACCATGACGGGGTACCGATACTCGTCAATGCTTGCGCAAAACCATGGACGAATATGGTATCACTCCCAATATCAAAAAAATCTTGTAATGCGCCACCAATATTGATGGCAAATAAAAACATTAGATACATAATAGTTAAAAAGATAGGGACACCAAGGATCCGATTTAGCACCAACCTATCCAGCATATGCGTAAACGTGTTTTCCGCACCAACACCCCGGGTCACCACATCATGTGTTAAATGATTGACGTAAGTGTATCTGGCATCGGCGATTAAAATATCTGCATCTTCACCACCAGACTGTTCGAGTTGCCGTTTAATCTCTGCGGCCGAACTCAGCACGGTTTCTGATAAATGAGATTTGACGAAAATATCATCCTCTAATAAGCGCATGGCGTACCATTGTGCGCGATTTTTTAATTCAGGATGGGTAATGCTGATTTGGTCAGCAATATTAGAGATAGCATTTTTGATCTCTCGATTAAATTGATTATTGTGTACGTGAGGTTCTGACTCAGGTTTATCGTTAATGATATTTATCACCGCTTGTTTTAATTCATCAATCCCCTTATCACGCTTACACTCGATTGCAATCACTTCGCAGCCTAAGCGTTTTGACAAGGCCTTGATGTCAATATTGATCTTACGACTGCGAGCCACATCCATCATATTGAGGGCAATAATCACCGGTGTTCCCATCTCAAGTAGTTGCAAAGTAAGATAAAGATTGCGCTCCAGGTTGCTGGCATCGATGATATTGATAATGGCGTCTGTTTGTTGTGAACTAATAAATTCGGTGGCAATACGTTCATCCAGCGAACCATCATCCGTCACCGAAACCAGGCTATAAACGCCCGGTAAGTCAACGACTGTCACTGCAGTATGTTGAAAATTAAATTGTCCAAACTTCTTTTCAACAGTCACCCCCGACCAATTTCCAACCTTTTCTTTGCCACCGGTTAAGCAATTAAATAACGTAGATTTACCACTATTGGGGTTGCCTACCAAGCCAAGGCATAATGACTTCATAGCTGCACCTTCACGACTTTAAGACTTGCGGCTTCATGCTTTCTAATACTGAGTGAAAAACCTCGGAGTTGGATTTCAATTGGATCGCCTAAAGGTGCCTTCCGGCTAACTTTAAATTGTGTGCCTGGGGTCAGTCCCATGGCGAGTAATTTTTGCCGATAAGCCTTGTGGCCTGGTAAAAAACCAATGACTTGGCCGACTTCATCAACCTTGAAGTCGCTAATAGTAGTAGTTTCTGTTGCTATTGTTTTAATCATGCTCTTTGTGCTGTCTGGTAATTAAGTTTGTTTCGCCCCGCCCTAAATGAGAATGATTCTCATTATGGCCGTTGGCAGCGTTGTTGTCAATCCGATCTAGAGACTAGGAGCTGTAGCTAGTAGCTAGGGACTAGAAACTAGAGACTAGAGTTTGTTTAGAGACCCCCTCACCTTAGTCCTCTCCCCCCAAGGGGGAGAGGGATCAAGAAGGTAGAACCCCAAAAGCCCAGGATTATTGCAAAGCCAACAATATTTGCAAGGCCAATTATCATTCATCTGTTCTCCCCGAAGGGTAGAACAACCCCAGTTTCCTCTCCCCCTTGGGGGAGAGGACTAAGGTGAGGGGGTCTCTAAACAAACTCTAGTCTCTAGTTTCTAGCCCCTAGCCTCTAGTTTCTAGTCCCTAGTCTCTAGCTACTAGATGCGGTGTCTGTAAGTATTCAATCGATTGCATCTCATATAAACGACTCTTGGTTCGTTCAAACTCTTGTTTTAACCGACCCTCTTGATATAAATCCTCAATCGGCACTGCCGCCGAAATGACTAAGTTGACCTTGGTGTCATAACAGATATCCACCAAGTTAATCAGGTATAACACTTGATTGTTATCCCTTGAACCAAACTTTGGGACTTGACTTAAAAATATGGTATGAAACGATTGCGCCAACTCTAAATAATCCATTTGACTACGGGGTGTTGAACATAATACTTGAAAATTAATCCAGACCACACCACTCGCTGAACGCACAGTCGGGATCCCTCGCCCAGCAATAAGCAATAATTCATGTTCTTCCCATTTGGTCACAATCGCTTCAAAACGCGCGCGCATCTTGTCCCGAGTAGTGTCATCAATAGGATAGAAATAAACGCCCGCCTGATGTAATTCACGGAGTCGATAGTCATTGTTACCCACCATGTGCAGCACTGTCGTATTCTGCTTGATGTGTGCTATCGCAGGCAAAAACCGTTCCCGTTGTAAACCATTTTTATATAATTCATCAGGCGCTGTATTCGATGTCGTAACCAAGGTCACACCCTCATTAAATAAGGCCTCAAGCAAGCCTGCAAGCAACATGGCATCGGTGATGTCATGCACAAAAAACTCATCGAAACAAATGACGATTTTAGTCTTGGCAATTCGTTTGGCAATGAGGTTCAATGGATCAGCGCTGCCTTGTAAGCGCTTTAATTCACGATGGACTTCACGCATGAAACGATGAAAATGCATACGCATGCGCACCGCTTCTGGCATACAATGATAAAAGATATCCATCATCCATGTCTTGCCGACACCCACATCGCCCCAGATATATAAACCTTTAACCAGTACTGACTTTGGCTTCAACCACTGAATACTTTTCTTCAATATCCCTGGCGCGACAAACCTTGGTTTTAATGCCATATAAACCTTATCAAATTCGTGCATCACCTGTGCCTGCTCTGGGTCAGGCTGGTATTCTCCCGAGGCAATCAATTGTTGATAGCGCGCCAAAGGTGTCATAGCTTCAAACCTCAGATTGCGGTTGCAATTCTTGCTGTAAGACATCTCGTAACTCTAGTAGACGACCATGAAAAAAATGGCCAGCATCGATGATTTTTCGAAGTGTGATGGGGTATTTCTTTGTACCTACAAAATCATAAACATGGTGTGCTGGTACGATCTCATCTAATTCACCTTGGATCACAAGCCAGGGACAGTGTGGATTCGCGATATTAATAAAATCATAATGATGCACCGGTGGCGCAATGGTAATTAACTGTTTGACGGCTTTATCTCCTGCCGCACTTGCCGCAATATACGATCCAAATGAAAAGCCGGCCAACCAAAGCTGATGATTTGACATCTCGGACTTAACCCAGGCCATTACCGTCTTAAGGTCTTCGAGCTCACCCTTGGCCTCGCCATACTGCCCTTCACTCTCACCGACACCTCTAAAGTTGAAACGAACCGTAACCATCCCCATATGTCTTAAGGTACGCGCCGTGGTCGTCACAACCTTGTTTTCCATCGTGCCGCCGTATAATGGATGCGGATGACAAATAATCGCAACCATGGGCAGTGCATCGTGTTTAGGCCATTGCACCATGGTTTCAAGTTGCCCATCCGGGCCTTGCAGGAAGAACTTGCTATCTGTATTGGGAAATGGTATTGAGGACATATTGTCTAAACCTAAGCTAGTTTAAAAAGTCACAGAGTATATACCCATCGCATGACAAAATGCTAACATTTTGCCAAATGTTGGGTATAGGTAAAAATCACAATGAAAGCATTAGAAATTAAAAATTTAAAAAAGATATACCCAAGCGGTGTCGAAGCCTTGAAAGGGATCAACCTTTCAGTCAAAAGCGGCGACTTCTTCGCCCTACTTGGCCCCAATGGCGCTGGCAAATCCACAACCATTGGTATTATAACCTCACTGGTCAATAAAACCGATGGTCAAATTAAAATCTTTGGTCATGATTTGATTCGCGAACCGCAAATCGCCAAGGCCAAGATTGGCCTGGTGCCACAAGAGATTAATTTAATGCTATTTGAAAAGATTCAAGACATTGTCATGGATCAAGCTGGCTTTTATGGCATCAAGCACTCAATTGCCAAACAACGGACAGAAAAATATCTAAAACAATTACAACTCTGGGACAAACGCAAACAACAAGCTATCACATTATCAGGCGGTCAAAAGCGCCGCCTGATGATCGCCCGCGCCCTGGTTCACGAACCACCTTTATTAATCCTGGATGAACCTACCGCGGGTGTTGACATTGAAATCCGCCGCAGCATGTGGCAATTTTTACGTGACATCAATGCCGCTGGCACCACAATCATTTTAACCACACATTATTTGGATGAGGCCGAAAGCCTATGCCGAAATATCGCCATCATCAACAATGGTGAAATCATTGAAAATACATCCATGGCAAGTTTATTGCGTAAATTAAATATGGAAACATTTATCCTTTATCTCGATAAACCTGTTAAAGAAGTACCAAACCTTAGTAAGTACGCAGTACGCATGATCGATGAGACGACACTTGAATTAGACTTGGAACGTGAAAAAGATATCAATACTGCATTTGCAGCATTATCTGAATTAGGCATCAAGGTCAATAGCTTACGTAATAAGGCCAATCGCCTTGAAGAATTATTCGTAACCCTAACCTCTACGACGAATTAAGGATTTGTTGTGACTAAATTAATGTCCGCTCGAATACAGCATAATCTTATCAGCTTCCAGACTTTGGTAAGGCGTGAAATCAAACGTTTTATGCGGATTTGGATCCAAGCGTTTTTTCCACCGCTTATCACTATGACCTTGTATTTTGTAATTTTTGGTAATTTCATCGGTTCACATGTTGGAACCATAGAAAATGTCACTTATATGCAATATATCGCACCCGGGTTGATTATGATGTCGATTATCACGGCGTCTTTTAATAATGTCGTAGGTTCCGTTTATATCATGCGCTTTGTCGGCAATATCTCCGAACTTTTGGTCACCCCCACACCGAATCATTTATTATTGCTTGGTTTTACAGTGGGCGGGATGATACGCGGTTTAATCGTTGGTTTCCTAATCACACTGGTGGCATTGTTTTTCACCCATCTTACTGTGCATAACATCTTAGTCACTGTTATCGTGTGTATCTTAACAGCGATGTTTTTCTCTTTAGCGGGCTTTGCCAATGCCTTATATGCCAAGAATTGGGACGGGATAGCAACCATTCCTACCTTTGTATTAACGCCATTAACCTATTTAGGCGGGGTATTTTTTTCAATTAACCAATTGCCACACTCATGGCGTATGATCGCGCAATTAAATCCAATCTTGTATATTATTAATAGTTTTCGCTATGGCATTCTTGGGGTTTCTGATATCCCTATCAGTATTGGGATCATTATGGTTATCTTGGCGACCGCAGTGATGTACGGCATTAATATGTACTTATTAAAGATTGGTAAAGGACTTCGAACGTGATCAAACAAGAACAGCAAGCAATAGCATTGAAATCAACTGATGCAAGCAAACAAAATAATAACTCTGTCGCAGCGACTGCATTAGAAAACCAGCAAGCAACCATTGGGATATTACTCACCAATATTGGTACCCCTTCAGCACCTGACGTTAAATCGGTGCGACGATATTTAAAAGAATTTTTATCTGATCCTCGCGTTATTCAATTGCCACAAATTTTATGGCAACCTATCCTGCGAGGATTCATATTACGTACACGTCCCAAACAGTCGGCAAAAAATTATCAAAAGATTTGGACGCCTGAAGGTTCACCCTTAATGACGATTAGCCAAGCCCAAACAAAGGCCTTGGCGCACTATTTAAATACGAAAGATAACCAAACTTCGATTGATTTTAAGGGTCCTGCAAAGCAAAAATTTATTGTTGCGCTTGGCATGCGTTACGGCTCACCATCAATTAAGGATGGTCTACTCACGTTACGTAAAGCTAATTGCCAACGTCTAGTGGTTTTTCCATTATTCCCACAGTACTCTGCTACCACCATGGCTTCTTGTTTTGATGCAGTAACGCAAAGCCTACAAAAATGTCCGCATATACCTGAGCTACGTTTTATAAATCATTATGCAGACAATCAATATTATATTGATGCCTTGGCCAAGAGTATTGAACGACATTGGCAACAATCCGGTCGTGGACAACATATTTTATTTTCCTTTCATGGGATCCCTGAAGATTATGTCAACCAGGGTGATCCGTATGGCGATCATTGTCATCTCACGGCAAATCTGTTAGCAAAACATTTAGGCTTAGCAACCGGGGATTGGTCTTTGTCTTTTCAATCACGGTTAGGTCCTAAAAAATGGTTGCAACCTTATTCTGACAAAGTTATTACTGGTTTGCCGGCAAAAGGGATTACACATTTAGACGTGGTCTGCCCAGGCTTTGCCAGTGATTGTCTGGAAACCCTGGAAGAGATTTCGATGCAAAATCGTGAATTTTTCCTACGGGCAGGTGGTAAGCAATTTAATTATATTCCTGCACTAAATGCCAGTGATGAACATATTGAGGCCTTAGCTAAGATTGTGCTGGTGAACGTGCAAGGCTGGATGGCTAACGGGTAGATGCAACAGCAGAAGCGCCGGGTTAGAGACTAGGACTCGGGGTGAGAGACTAGGGCTAATGGTGAGAGATTAGCGACCGATCCAACATTCACCTCCACCTAACATTCACCCCCACCCAATATCCATCACCCAACTCCCCTATTCCCCCTTTTTTCGCTATAATTAAATTAACAAGCATTTCTAAAGTATGAATTAACGTTAACATTAACTTTAAAGTTAAAGTAAGAGGCCAACTCAATGCACAAGCGACTCGCTGCCACTATCGCAAGCTTAGTTACCATGGCACTTATCCCAGGCTTGGCACTCGCGGTCGAAATCTATCATTTTGGCCAAAGCCCATTTGATTTAAAAAAGAAGGCCAATCCATATAAGGCGGGAAATCTTTACAATAACCAAAATCCCTATAACCCTTATAGCGATTTTCAAGACCCATACAGCCCCAAATCGGTACGTAATGACCAAGCCAAATATGGTGCCCAGACAAAAACCTTCAATGGCCGCTATCAAGGAGTGATTTCAACTTATACCAACACACCACAAAGTGTTACTAATCCATATGGCAAACAAGGTAGTGGCTACAATCCCAATGGCGTACACAACGATTATAACTATAACAGTACCAATAACCCACAGAGCGTATATCGTGCCCCTTACGATCCAAACTCGGTATATAACTCCAATAAGTACTCGGGCAAGATTTATGATCGCAATGGCCAATACCGCGGCAATATCGATACCACCAACCCATACATCAGAAATAATTATGACAATCCATATAACAATTATGGCAATCCGTATAATAAAAATAGTATCTTTAATATTTATAATCGCTGAATATGAGACCTATTAAAAATAGCCTAGAAATAATTGAACAATCAATCAATTAATTTTAGGGCCTAGACTTAGGATTTTCACGGAATTTATTAATATTCAATGAATTAAGAAAATTTCATATCCTCTCAAAAATTGTGAAGTTGAACTTATCTTAAGACTTCCTTAAGAATTGCTCGGTAGAATATAAACCAAGAATGATTCCAACACTTGGATCTCCCAACTATGTCATATGTAGCCTAACCCAGAGGATTTTGGAATAATTTTTCAGCCTGGTTACACTGGAGTAATAACTAAATGTCGCAAAAAGCAATTGAAATGACATGGTCAACAGAAACCGGTATTCGTGCAATTGAGGGACTCGATCTAGAATATCACGCCGGCATTCTGGATAATATTGGCCAACTACGTAAATACTTTGAAAAACTATTGCGTGATTTATATCGCGAGGAAATCATTCGACTGTTAAAGGCGGCGGGGAAAAATGAGAAACTAGACAATCTGTCGCGGGATGAAAAACAATACTATGCAAAGGATAAGAAAAAGTTCGGACTAAAAATTTGGTTGGATATTTATAACGAATGCTTAAAACAACCTAACCTGCAAAAAAAACCTGAATTCGAAGATAAAATTGAACGTATTAATAAATTCCATCAAAAAGTTTCGGATGCATACAGTGCATTAGATCAATTCGCGAATTTTAGTGCTCAAGCAATCGCAAGTAGGGACGAAAATAATATACATCAGCGTCATCGTTTCAGTCGCCAACCTGCACTTTGGAAAAATTCTTCACGTGTTAGAGCTGCCAAGGTTATCAACGATGACAACGCAACCTCATCAAAAACTGTAATCAATAACTTATTTAAGGGTTTAAAGAAAGAACTCCCCTCTGCCATGGTACTTAGGCAATTCGTTCCGCTTAGTGTTAGCGATCGTCAAACCTATACCAACATACGGCTCACTATTAATGGTATCAAACAGTCAGTGGAAGAGAGCCGTAAAGATCTTAAACGGCAACTTTTATTTAATACCAAAAATGATGCCCTTACAACTCTTAGCGACGAACTGAATACATTTAAAGCTGATACAAATTTAGCAATATTTGATATTCCAAATCGACGTGAACGCTTTCGTCAATGGCTAGGAGAAAATTGGGTAGGTCAAGGTTTAGCAAAAATTG
Source organism: uncultured Gammaproteobacteria bacterium (assembly GCA_963748135.1). Lineage (GTDB taxonomy): Bacteria > Pseudomonadota > Gammaproteobacteria > JBGSLN01 > JBGSLN01 > CAVVHY01. The sequence continues at coordinate 18,434 of CAVVHY010000043.1, forward strand.
GTATCTCTACGCATTCTCAAGTAATTCTGGATGGAATACAAAAAGTGCCAACTTTCTCTAATAACTTCAACCTGGCCACTGAGATAGATGAAATTCAAGAAGAACTTGATAAGTTAAAGGAATTACATGGTAACTTCGAGACCTTACCTGAAACAGAGCAAGAACAAGAGCAAGGCAACAGCAATGGAGCATCATCTCGACTTGAAAAAAGTATTGATGCCTTACGTGCCCATAAAAAAGCAGAAAAGTTAAATAAAAGACTGAATCAATTAGTAAAGAAACTCCAATATGCACCTACGAATAATATCAGTGAAGAAGATAAAGAAGCACTTGTCAAACAAATAACACTGGCTATTGAGACACTCAAGCTTTACCTGGATCCATATTACAAATATGGCAAATGGAGTGGGATTGCGAAATTACGTTTTGTTATCAAAATGTTTTGCTGGAGCGGTGCAGCAATCTGTGGTATTGGCGCCTTAAGCTGTGCCATAGCAGCACTCATTTTCCCACCGGCGATACTAGGCACTCTTGGGTTTATTTTTGGAGTAGTAGGTTTAATTGGGGTTGTACCACTGTTAGACACGTTTGCCACTTCTATATTCAATTATCTCTATTACGGTCGTGCCCCAATTACCCCACAAGCAACTGAAATGAAGTGTGGCGGTACCTTTTTCCCGCTCATGATGCTAACCGGGTTGACAACACATTTTGCTGGTCCCGCAATTGGTGCAATAAGCGCGCCTCATACCTTTGCCCATTCATTCGGGAATGGCGTAAACACTTTCAACTCATTTTATAGCCATTATGTTATCAATAGCATAGGTGGCTTTTTAAATACAGTTGGTGCTAGCGTGTTTGGCTATACAGTTGGCCCAAAGGCCTTCAAGGCAGAAACTCGGCAGCAGGCCCATGAGCATTCGCATATTAAAGTAGAAAATGCTATTACACTAATGTTACGCGATGGCAAAGATCATGACTCTAAAAATCCACAACAAAGAAGTGCTATTAATCAGAACCGAGCCAAGTGGTTTAACATTTATCCTGAGACTTATTTCTATAGAACTGTGAAAGCAAATATTGATTTTGGTGATCTAAATGAAATCTATACGCAGCACAAAGACATAACTTCCAATGAATGGATTAAATCCAAACCTAGTCATGCGAGTGATATTGCAAATTGGCAAGGTGTTTCATTTTGGCGTCGTCGTGGGCTTAGCTCAAAACACAAACAAGCTATCACAGATTTGAAAAAGAGGCTTAAAAACGAAATCTATAACCCAGATTCAAAAAAGCAGCGTGATAATGACAATCCCCTACAAGAATCAAGCTCAGAAAATCAGACTAATAACAATAAGTCACTTGGACTAAGATCAGATACGGATATAAGCAAAAGATTAGCTTACTACCAAGACATGAAAGCCGAAGCAAATATGCTTCAGAAAAAAATCGCCTCTCCTAACAGCGGGGGAAAAGTCCCTGGTGAACTACAAAAACTCTGTAATTGGTTGAATGATGAAGTGAGAGTGTTAGAAAAAATTCAGCACGAAATTGAGAAACTCGAGGATAATAATGGTACTGAAAAATCAGAGATGGGCGCATCTAATGACTCAAGCCCTTCTCGCTTAAATTTCGTGTTAACTGCGCAATAAACAGATTCCTTAGAACAACAAAAAATTATGAAAATTGTTTTCTGGTTACGCTGAATAGTGACGTAGCAAACAAGATATAACAGATTTTTGATAATAAGTTCTCTAAAAACCCTATGCCTCATCCTTTAAAGACACCCCAATTGCATTCAACCGTTCTTGCAATCCTGGATGGGTAGAAAACATATTGGTAAATGAAAACACGGGTTCTGTTCCTGCCGAAACTGGGTCATAAAGATATGATGCGCGCCGCACATTTTCATGCGCGGTATGGCCATACTCTTGGCTTAACGCATCGTGTTCTGTTTGATGTTGTTGATGGATCTTTAATAAAGCCCTGGCCAGGGGTTGATTATCACGCATTAATTCCACTGAACCGGCATCCGCCATATATTCACGCGTGCGACTTAGATAAAACATTAATAGCATTGTAATCAAAGGTAAGACATAACGCAGGATCATGACGACAAATATGACCCTGGCATCAACTTTGCGATTGCGACTGAATAATATATTATAAAAAATAATATCAATCACAATCAGCATGATATTACTAAGCACTGATGCTGTAAGTGTCAACCTGATATCTTGATGCCGGATATGACTTAATTCATGGGCCATCACGGCCTGCATTTCACTTCGATCTAGGCGTTCCATTAAGGCGCGGGTAATCGCAACCAATGCCGACTTTTCACTATAACCCGTGGCAAAGGCATTCATATAATTGGCATCGATGATATAAACTTTGGGCATATAACGCAAACCCGCTGCAACCTTCATTTCTTCGACAACATTAAATAATTGCTTTTCTTGTAGATTACGTGCAGTTTCGGGTGTAACTTCATGGGCATCTGTCCCTAATAACATTAATTTATCATAAAATGTATAGGTAACAAATAATGATAAGGCGGCAACAGCACCCATGCTAATCGTTGCAAAGGGAAAATACTCACCGGCCAAAATTGCACGTAATATTGTGCTGACAGGCAAATGGGTAAAGTAGTTATAAAGATAACAATCGATAATAACGCCTAAGCCAATGTATAACGCTAGAAACATAATGATGACAAATCGGGTCCGACGACGATTTTTTTGTAACTGTTGCCGCCAATCTGTTGCAGAAAATTTTAAACCAGAGACATCTGCCATAGGATTCAAGACTTAAGTTATAAATTACAATTTAACGGTATAGTCTTCTTGTTCTTTGATCTTTTCTTCGGGCAAATTCCAATATACAAAATCTTTATTTAATGCCCCTGAGAAGATAGATACCACCATTGATTCAAAGAATGATTTTTTGGTTGCATTATAGCGCTCGATGCTATCATTATAGGCTTGCTTGGCATAAGCCAATTTATTTTCGGTATTAACGATCTCTTCTTGCAATTGCATGGCATTTTGATTGGCCTTGAGATCGGGATACGCCTCAAACATTACATTAAGATTAGAGGCAATCTTGGAAATACCGTTTTCAGCTGCTATACGTCCTTTTTCATCACCTTGTTGCTGAGCACTAACCGCCTTTGAACGTAATTCAACAACGTCTTTCAAGACAGTCTTTTCATAATCCATATATTTTTTGACAACATTGATCAAAGATTCAAAGACTTTGTAACGACGGTCCAGTTGGATATCTATTTGTTTATTGTTGTTATTAACCGCCTCAATCATACGAATTAATTTATTGTAGATGGCGACGATCCAAAAGGCTAAGACAATAACCAAGATTACAATTATTATGGCGATAGTCATAGATATTCCTCTTTTTTAGAATGGCAAATACGCTATAATCTTTTTAATTATAGCGTATTTGCAAGCTACTGCCTATGCCTATACCCAGCAACCCTCTTAGAGAGCTATCCTAGTAAGGCAATACGACTACCCGGGTACCGTTATGGATATATCGGTTATGTAATACACGGGCTGCACTTGGTTCTATGCGTATGCAACCATGGCTGGCATTCCAATTTGGGACTTCATATGATCCATGGATAGCATAACCCCCATGGAAAAACATGCAGTAAGGCATTGGTGCACCCCCACCCCAGGCAAGTGGATAAGTATTAGAGACACAGTCTGCGCCCTTTTTCTTGAAAACCGTATACCGACCAGCCGGAGTGTGGCAGGGCTTATTGACATCGGGACACCATCCACGGCCACCAGACGCCTTGCCGGTGCGAACTAAATTCCCGCGCGAATCATAAAAGGCCCATTTTAACAGTTTTGGGGAAAATACGAATGTGCCAGCAGTATGGCTAGAGACTCGCGGCATAAATTTATACTTCGTACCACCCCAGAATGAACGATATCCGTAGACATATTGGTTCACTCTAAAGGCATTACTCGCAAACGTTGCCATAGCAAGTGAGCCCAAGGTTTGCCCTTCAAACTTATTATTCGAAGCCGTATATTGCTCATTAAAGCAAACATACGCTTCCTTTTGACATGTTTCGCTTACTGTACCTGTTATAGTTGCATTTGTATTGGCATTTGCATTTGCAGCAAATAACAGTGAGACAAGCGTCATTAGCAAAGTGATTCTAGCGGTCATGACAATTCCCCTCTCTTGAATTTTAACTTCTCATTACTTACTGATAATTATTGTTATCGTAAAATTCGTTATTATTATTTGTATGTAATGTATTATTCTTGTTATTAGGCATATGATTTATAAGCCCATAATAAAAAATATAGTACATAGATCATGATTTGCTAATGGAATCGCATATTAATTTGAAATTTTTATGAAAAACAATGAGATAAAGTGTGATTTAAAAGAAACGCATGTCAATGAAGGATAATTTAATTTAGCCCCCGCTGCTTTGTCTTCGGCATCGGCTGGGACAGACAAAAAAAGGCACAGCATGAACCCTAATTTATTAAGTGGTACTCTCGGTAGTGTCTTAGGTTTCCTGAATCCCATAAGGACCAGGCATACACACAACACTATCACTCTGAGCGCCTATCTTCGAGGTGTTCGGTTCACACGCTGCGCCTTCCTATATTTAAAATTAGTAAAGAATTTCCATTTTGACAAGTATTTCAGCTAATTTTTTTTACTCCATTCAACGCAAGATAGTCTTCAAAGAAGCTAATCACTTGTTTTAACTCAGTAACAAAGCTCAAATAATTGGTAATCCAGTCTCGGCGTAATTTTAGCCTATAGGGTGACACTGCCGTTAAGTGTATAATTGGTTCTAGCAGCGTTTTAATTTGATCCGTCTTTTGCTGTATAAGTTGTCGATCTATATCATGATCGTCCTGTAATAATGCTAACAATTGCTCCAGCTTTTTAATAATTGAGTCCACGTCAACACCGTATAAGCTTGACATGCGCATATTTTGTTGCAAATCGAGATTCATTGAAATGTCATAGCAAATGAGACCGATACGCCGTAAAAGAATTAACTTTTGTTCAAGAACGGTAATTCTCTCGCGTTTAAAAAGCTGTATTTGTTGAATGCTTGTTAAGATAGTCTGGGCTTCAGCAAGTTTATCAAACTGGCTACGGTATGGATTAAAATACTTGGTTTGCATTTGCTTATGATCAAGTAATTTAAAATCATTAAACGAATCCATTAACAAGGTAATGTTATAGTGATAAATCTCCCTTAATTTGTCTGCTAGCATTTCGCGCGGATAAATCGGCCATACCATATAGCCCACAATCATGGTGGCAATTATACCCAATGTCACCCCAGATAATCGCTGCAAACCCAAAACAGCATCTACCGGCTGTCCTTGAGTTTGTACGAGAGTCATCGCTAGGGCAATATTTGCCTGCAATCCAAGGTATGAGAAACGCGTGCTTTTATGTGATATATAGGCAAAAATCAAGCCGAAGAAAAATAATAAAAACAATAATTCAAATAAAGTCACTTGAATCAATGACAATGCCAAAAGACCAACTGCACCACCTATAAAACAGCCAACAAGTCGCAAGTAAGCCTTGCTCTGCCATTCATAGAGATGCGCTGTTTGGGCTAAAATGAAGGCCGTTATAATACCCTGTAAACCACCTGGCCAGGCAAAATAAAACCACAATGCCACTGACAATACACCACTTAATCCAACCTTGACAGCTTGCTGAAGTTTAAGCTTATCCAGTGTTATTTGGGCATGAAATGCTGGTCGTTTAAGTCGTTCTGAATGACCAGAAAAATTGACATATTTTTCAAAAGCAGCGATAACTATATCTGCTTGATGCAGTATATCATCTATATCTTGTAGATATAGCATGGCAATAGGACGTTCACCCACAGGATATTTATCAAAGGCAGCTTGGCGTCTGAGTTCCATAAACTTTTGCTGTGATCTTTGCATTTCCTGTCTAACTGCATTATATTTTTGCCGCGCTATCTCTGAGTTAAATGCTTTCAGCGTCAACATGTCGAGTAAAGCAACCATTTCTTGATTTAATTTATCGATCATTAATTCCGGAATCACTAGAATGCTATAACTGAGTGAACTATCATAGTGAATGTTGAGTATGCGAATACGCCTGACTAACATCTGTAATTGGGTTACCAGATTAACCAACAATTCATGTTCTAATTGGGTAGCGGTATATTCTTTATTATATTCATCCAGGATCACGAGACAGTTAGCGACTGAATTGCGGACTTCAGTCAATTTTTGTTTTAGTTGGGTCCGCTCCAAGGGATGTTCTGGGCTGAAGGCAACAGCAGAAATTTCAAATAATTCACGTGTCAACCGACTGTATTTCGACAATTCTTCAGCGAATGATTCTTTGGCTGTGGTCGGAAAAATTAATACTAGACTGATAAAAGATACAAAAATCCCGACTAACACTTCCACAGTACGCCAAATTGCATAATTAAATGGATCCATTGGATTTTCAACGACGCTAGCCATGATTAAAAAAACTGTGACCCCAAAAAGGACATAGGCATATGGATGATTTGAAAAAAACGAAAGATAAACAGAACAAAAAATGACTATAAATAGTGTCAAAAGATATAATGATAAATGATTAACAGTTAGTCCCGCTAATACAAAACCGAGCAAGGCCCCTACAACCGTACCTGCTGCACGCATATTAATTTTATCAATCGTCGTCGACACGATTGGATTGGTTAGCAGAACGACACTTACCAAGGCCCAATATGGTTCATTGAAATGGAAGTAAAAGACAATTAGTGCGGCAAACACTAAGGCGCAAGCCGTGCGAATTGCACATTTAGAATTGGTATCCAATATAAAATATTTGTTAAATGGCTCTGCTTGTGTTCGAAACATAGTTTACTTTTTTGTTATGATTATTCATTAACTGCCAAATATAGCACACGGCCCCGGACAACTGACCCCATCTGCTACTAATATGCTAATATAAGGTTATGACAAATTTTACTGCAAACGACGTAATGTTTAAAACATTAATTAACCAACTCGACGAATGTGTCTGCTGGAAAGACACAAATCTTGTTTATCAAGCTTGCAATCAACAATTGGCCAACCATCTTGGGCTAAATTCTGCCCAAGACATCGTCGGCAAATCAGATAAAGACTTACCTTGGCCTCGAGCATTGCGTTACAAACAAATCCATGATGATAAGGAGATACTCGAATCAGGCCTAGCTAAACTCAATTATGAAGAATTACACAAAGTCAACAACCTAGAGAAAGTCATGCTGGTTAGCAAACTTCCCATCTTTGATGACCAACAACTCCCATCGGCTATCTTAGTGATTCTCAAAGACATCAGTGACGAACAAATAAAACAGACAGCACCAGACCAAAATATCCCCACAAATAACCTTGGCTTACAACAACAGATCGAATTATTACGCCGACAAGCAACAACCCTGGCCCATGAATTAAGGACCCCGTTAGGTTCAATAATGCTAGCGCTAAATACCATAGAAAAATTAGAGCGTAAGCTGGCCGATACTAAAATCAAAAGCAAGATGCTACAGGCAACGCAATTATTGAAACGCGAAACGATTAAATCAAACCGTTTTATCGATATCATTCTGGAAAATGTCCGCGACCTTTCACGTATCACGATTGAAGAAGTGCGAATCAAAGAGTGTTTACAATTTGCATGCGAGCGTTTTCCATATGAAAATGAGTCTGAAAAACAAAAGATTCGTATATTCGACATTAATAATTTTGTCTTTAATGGCAACCAACAATTAATGGTTCACCTGTTACTAAATTTATTAAAAAACGCCTTTTATTTTATTAATGCCGCTGGCAAAGGCGAAATCTTTATATGGACAGCACACGACGATCAATTCAATTATCTCCACTTTAAAGATACTGGCCTTGGCATGAAATCCAGTAAGGCCAAAACGATCTTCGAAGAGTTTTTTTCTGATACTGGCGTGGGTACCGGTGTTGGTCTTTTCTTTTGTAAAAATGTTATGGATTCTTTTGGCGGTGATATTCAATGCGAAGCCGAAGAAAATGAATATGCCCATTTCATTATGAAATTTCCTATTATCGAATACTAGCACATCAATTTCGTACCACAGTCTTGGCATTCGCACCAATACGCAAAGGATAATTTGGATCGACATTAGTAATCCGTATTCGGACTGGGAAACGTTGCGCAATGCGGATCCAATATTCTGTCGGTTGCAAATAAGGTAATGTAGAATTTGCTGCATTGGATGAGGCTTGGACTCGGTTGATACCCCACCCAATACTCTCGACATAACCATGAAAGGTTTTATCAGGATACATATCAACAAAGATATCTACCTTGTCACCAATCTTGAGGTGGCGTAATGTTGTCTCACGATACCGAGTAATCACCCACCACTCATCTGATTGCACCAGGGCAAATTGCCCTTCCCCTGCAACCACATAATCCCCAACACGCATATAAAAGTTTGTCACATAGCCATTTGATGGGGCGTAAACTGTCGTATGATCCAAATAATATTTGGCTTTCCTGACTTGCGCCTTACGATTCATGATTTCGTTAGTGTTATAATCCAGACGCAAGTTTTGCAAATCATTTTGTAACTTCAAAATATTATCTTTTAATTCAATCACCTTAGACATGACATCAATAACTGTAAGCTGAGGTATATAGCCCGGCTTCAATAACTTTGAGTATCGGTTTAAATGGGTTTGTGCTAATTCAAGCGCTTCTTGCTTTTGTTTGATTGAATCTATCGTTGCTTGGATATTTGCGCCGACTCTACGATAATCGATCTCTGCCTGCCGTAATTCGGCAACTGCTTTATCATAATTATATTGAAATGGCTTGGGATCAATCTGAAATAATTTTTGCCCTTTTTTAACCTTTTGGTTCTCTTTGACATAAATGGCGGTAACTGGTCCACTTACGCGACTATTGATATTTACAATATTGGCAAAGACAAAGGCGTCACGCGAAAAGACATAGACACTCAATAGCCAACGCCCAGCAAAAAACGCGGCAATGATGAGCAGCAAGATGACAAGCTGAACTGTATATTTTTTAATGCGCTTGATAGCCATTGCTTATTATTCTTTATTATTATATCTATCTATCAGTATAGTCGCTTATACAGTTAAGCTTGGTTGATCAGAGAGCAATGGCCTTAAAAATTGCCCGGTATAGGATTTTTTATGATCAGAAACTTGTTCGGGTGTACCAAATGCGATCACTTCACCACCCTTATCACCCCCTTCAGGACCAAGATCAATAATCCAATCGGCGGTCTTGATGACATCCAAATTATGCTCAATAACGATGATAGTATTGCCACCATCACGTAATCGATGCAACACATGTAATAATTGTTGGATATCATGGAAATGTAAACCTGTGGTTGGCTCATCCAAGATATATAAGGTCCGACCCGTATCACGTTTGGATAATTCACGCGATAATTTTACCCGCTGCGCTTCACCACCAGACAAGGTGGTAGCACTCTGACCTAAAGTAATATATGAAAGTCCGACATCGATGAGGGTTTGTAATTTGCGTGCGACAACCGGAATCGGATCAAAAAATTCGCGCGCATCTTCAACTGTCATCGATAACACTTCAAAAATATTTTTACCTTTATATTTTACTTCCAAGGTTTCGCGATTATAGCGTTGGCCTTTACAACTATCACAAACGACATAAATATCAGGCAAAAAGTGCATCTCTACTTTAATTAAGCCATCACCCTGACACGTTTCGCAACGCCCACCCTTTACATTAAAACTAAAACGACCTGGCTTATAACCGCGTGCACGCGCCTCTTGGGTACCCGCAAATAATTCTCTAACCGGGGTAAAGATTCCGGTATAGGTTGCTGGATTAGATCGTGGTGTACGGCCGATTGGGCTTTGATTGATATCAATAACTTTATCTAACCATTCCAAGCCTTCAATACTTTCATGCTCTCGTGGTTTAATCGCCTCAGCTCCATTAAGCGCCCTGGCAACAGCTGGATAAAGCGTATCATTAATTAACGTTGATTTACCTGAACCCGATACCCCCGTAATACAAGTCATTAAGCCAATGGGAATCTCGACGGCAATATTTTTTAAATTATTGCCTTTGGCGCCTTTGATAACAATCTTTTTATCTTTTGTGCCTTGCACTCGGGTCTCTGGCACTTTAATTTGGCGCTTGCCTGATAGGTATTGGCCGGTAATCGATTTTTCAGTTATGATAATTTCTTCTGGCGGACCTTCAGCAATCACGCGACCACCGTGTACCCCGGCACCAACACCTAAATCAATGACCCAATCGGCTTCGCGGATGGCATCTTCATCATGTTCAACGACAATCACCGTGTTGCCGAGATCACGCAAACGGATCAAGGTATCTAATAAACGGCGATTATCACGTTGATGTAAACCAATCGATGGTTCATCTAAGATATACATCACACCCACTAAGCCCGAACCAATTTGGCTCGCCAAACGAATGCGCTGTGCTTCACCACCGGAGAGTGTCTCCGCACTACGATCTAAGGTTAAATATTCTAAACCAACATTGGCAAGAAAGGTTAAGCGGTCAATAATCTCTTTTAAAATTTTAGTTGCAATCTTGCCTCTATGCCCTGTTAACTTTAAGCCTTTAAAAAATTTTAAGGATTTTTCTATTGATAATGCTGAAAGTTCTGGTAAGCAATGATCGCCAATAAAAACATTACGCGCCTCTTGTCGCAGACGTGTGCCACCACAATCATCACAAGCCTTTATCGTTAGATATTTGGCTAACTCTTCGCGTACAGACATAGAATCTGTGTCACGATAGCGGCGTTCAAGGTTTGGAATAACACCCTCGTAGGCATGACGTCTGGTAAATTGATCGCCACGGTCATTTAAATATTTAAATTGAATAACTTCATCACCACTACCAAATAAAATAGTTTGTTGAATACGCTTGGGTAATTTAGCAAATGGTTTATTAACATCAAAGCCATAATGTTTAGCAAGTGAAACCAACATTTGATAATAATAGACATTACGCTTGTCCCAACCGCGAACGGCACCGTTGGCTAAACTCATCTCTGGATGCAACACCACGCGCTCTGGATCAAAAAATTGTTTCACCCCCAAACCATCGCAGGATTGACAGGCGCCTGCCGGATTATTAAAAGAAAATAATCTGGGTTCTAATTCACTTAAACTATAACCACACATAGGGCAAGAAAATTGCGTATGAAAAACCAATTCGTTAGATTTTGTTGCGCTCGCCTTTTTTGATTTGCCTTTGGTCTTAGTTTTAGTTTTTGCTTTCGTGGTAGCAGAACCATTCGTCTCATCCATTAATACTACATATGCCAAACCGTCGGCCAAACCTGTTGCTGTTTCTAATGAATCCGCTAAACGTTGCTGTTGATCGGGATTAACCTTGAGCCTATCAATAACAACTTCAATATCATGCTTAAAATTCTTTTTCAGTTTTGGCACTTCATCTAATTCATAGACATGACCATCAACACGCACGCGGATATAACCATCGGCACGCAATTCGGCAAACAACTGTTGATATTCACCTTTACGGCCACGCACGACAGGCGCCAAGATCATAATCTTACTGTCTTTCGGTAATTCCAAAACCGTATCCACCATTTGACTAATGGTCTGCGCCTCAAGCACGATTTGATGTTCAGGGCAGCGTGGCTCTCCCACCCTGGCAAACAATAGACGTAGATAATCATGGATCTCGGTGACTGTACCGACAGTTGACCGTGGGTTATGCGATGTGGATTTTTGTTCGATGGAGATCGCCGGAGATAAGCCTTCAATGTGATCGACATCTGGTTTTTCCATCATCGATAAAAATTGTCGCGCATAAGCAGATAAAGATTCAACATAGCGTCTTTGACCTTCGGCATACAGGGTATCAAACGCCAAAGATGATTTACCGGAACCCGATAACCCGGTAAAAACGATTAGCTTATCTCTGGGTAAGTCAAGATTAACATTTTTTAAATTATGCGTACGCGCACCACGGATCTCAATCTTTTGCATAATATGACAACAACCTTCATTAAACATGGAACCGCTTAGTATACCATGAAATGCACGACAGAGTGAGCTAGGGACTAGGGACTAGGGACTAGAGACTAGTTTCTAGCAACTAGAGACTAGAATTTAATTAGAAACCCCCTCACCCTCCCCTCTCCCCCAAGGGGGAGAGGACATAAGAGGTGGAACCCTCAAATGCCTAAATGTTATTGCAAGGCCGAAAATGTTCGCGAGGCTAATAATACTTGTAAAGCCAGTAGTATTTATATTTGCTCACCCCGAAGGGGTGAGCTCCACATTTCCCTCTCCCCCTTGGGGGAGAGGGGAGGGTGAGGGGGTTTCTAATTAAATTCTAGTTTCTTGTTGCTAGCAACTAGCCGCTAAATCGGGTTTGCCGTCCCGTCCCAGACACGGTATCATTACCACAGTTTAAACACATACATATAAACACAACCATAAACACAAATATATATTTTGATCACAGGTACACAACAAATGACACGCAAGGAATGTAACGCCGCTATCTCCATCGCCTCAATCTTATCGCTGCGCATGTTAGGCCTCTTTATGATATTGCCAATCTTCAGTCTATATGCACACTCCCTTGCCGGCACCACGCCCCTATTAATTGGCCTTGCTATCGGCGGTTATGGCCTGACCCAAGCTATTTTGCAAATCCCATTTGGTATGGCCTCGGATCGCATTGGCCGCAAGACTATTCTCACCATTGGTTTATTGTTATTCGCCGGCGGCAGCATCATTGCCGCCATGGCCACATCTATCCATGGTGTTATTCTAGGTCGCTTATTGCAAGGCGCTGGTGCCATCGGTAGCACTGCCACCGCATTAGTCGCCGACCTCACCGATGAACAAAACCGTACCAAGGCCATGGCGATTATTGGTTTAACCGTTGGTGTTGCCTTTACCATCGCCATGGTGCTAGGCCCTATTCTTAACCGTTTTATCGCCGTCCCGGGCATCTTTTGGTTAACAGCCGGCTTTGCCATGATAAGTCTGGTGTTACTATTTACTTGGGTACCAACACCTAAACAAGTCACTGTCCACCGCGACGCCGAAACCGTGCCATCACTGTTATTATTTATTTTAAAAGATCGAGAATTATTACGCTTTGATTTTGGTATTATGGCATCACATGCGATCTTAGCCGCAACCTTTGTGGTCTTGCCCATTGCATTGACCCAATCCGCCGGTATGTCTGAACAACACCAATGGTCATTATATTTACCGGTGTTGGCACTGGCATTTTTTGCAATGTTGCCCATGATCATCATCGCTGAGAAGAGACGCCAAATGAAAGGCATGCTATTATTGGCCATCGGCTTAATCACAGTAAGTGAATTCTGCCTTTGGTATTGGCATCATTCGGCGATTAGCATCGGTCTCTGGTTATTTATATTTTTTACCGCCTTTAGTTTTCTTGAGGCAAGCCTGCCATCCTTGGTTTCCAAACAGGCGCCGGCGGGCACCAAAGGTACCGCGATGGGGATTTACTCAAGTTCACAATACGCCGGTATTTTCGTAGGGGGCGCAATTGGTGGCTGGCTTTATGGCCAACATCATTTTGCGAGTGTATTTTTAGCATGTGCGGGGCTAGCACTGTGCTGGATGCTGATTGCGACACGCATGCAACAACCACGCTATCTGGCTACGCAAATGCTTAAGGTCGGCAATATCGATGACCACAAAGCGACGCAGCTTACCCAGGAATTACAAACTATTCCAGGGGTCGCCGAAGCCGTCGTCATTGCCAAGGAAGGTGTAGCTTATCTCAAGGTTGATAAAAAGGTTATTGATCAAGAGGCGCTACTGCAATTTTCGGCTTCACAATAGTTAATTATTTTAGGAGATGAATTATGGCTCGAGGAATTAATAAAGTAATCATTATCGGTAACCTTGGCACAGACCCCGAAGTGCGGTATATGCCAAGCGGTGGTGCGGTGGCCAATATCCGCGTCGCTACCACCGAAGGATGGAAAGATAAGCAGACTGGCGAACCTGTCGAACAAACCGAGTGGCACCGTGTGGTATTATTTAACAGACTAGGTGAAATCGCTGGTGAATATCTACGCAAAGGATCCAAGGTCTACATCGAAGGCACACTGCGCACCCGTAAGTGGCAAGGTCAAGATGGCCAAGATCGATATACCACCGAGATCATTGCCCGTGAGATGCAGATGCTAGATAGCCGCGGGGCTGGAAGCGGAGCCAGTGCCGGGGGCAGTAACTACGGTAGCAGCAAGGATAACAGTCAGCAAGATAGCGGCCCTATTGGTAATGTTGATGTCGAAGAATTTAATGACGATATTCCGTTTTAATTGATTATTGTTGTGGCTTTACATCACCTCTGTTCACGGTGGTGTAAAGCCCATATTTTTTTAGACAACGACTAAATTTCTTTTTTGTATCATACATATCCTTGTTTTTTATATCCGAGCTTTGATAATGACAAAGATTTAAGCATTTGCTAGAATTGCGCCACACCGCTCTTTATTCTAAGGGGAATAATAATGGCCATCGACCTACCAAGACTGTTGACAGAACGTGCAACTGAGAATCTTTCTTTACATCAACAGCATGTCAACCCACAGTTTGTTAAGGTATTAAAAACCATCGGTTTTGATAAAAGTTATGTGCGTGCCGAGGGCGCCTATCTTTATGATCATCAAGACCGCAAATATATCGACTTTTTAGCCGGTTATGGTGTCTATAACTTTGGTCGTAATCACCCCGTTATTCGCGATACCTTAAAACAATATTTAGATAGCAACTGTGCCTCTTTAGTTCAATTGGCTGCGCCATTGCTTTCAGGGATTTTAGCGGAAGAATTAAAAAAACGTGTACCTCAACAACTTGATACAGTTTACTTCACTAATACCGGTGCTGAAGGGGTTGAGACAGCAATTAAATTTGCCCATTGTGCCACCAGCCGACCGCGTATCTTATATTATCATAATGCCTTCCATGGTTTAACCAACGGTGCCTTATCACTCAATGGCGCAGCCTGGTTCCGTGAAGGCTTTGAGCCATTATTACCAAAATGTGATGCCATTACATTTAACGATTTAGCAAACCTTGAAACGGAATTAAAAAAAGGTGATGTCGCAGGCCTTGTGATTGAACCAATACAAGGTAAAACACTCTATGTTGCGACAGATGACTATATGCAACAGGCTAAGGCCTTGTGCCAACAACATGGCGCCTTATTTATTTGTGATGAAGTACAATGTGGTTTAGGTCGTACCGGGCGTTTATTTGCCTTTGAATATTAGGTGTCGAACCTGATATATTAATCATGTCTAAAGCATTATCCGGTGGCTATGTGCCAGTCGGTGCGGTAATGACCCGACGCGATGTCTATGACAAAGTGTTTAGCACTAAAGAACGCTGTGTCGTACACTCTTCAACATTTAGCCAAGGTGATTTTGCCATGGCCGCTGGTTTAGCAAGCTTGCATGTATTAGAAGACGAGGGCCACATAGAAAATGCGGCTAAGATGGGTGAGCTATTAATGGCGAAGTTGCAAGCAATGCAACAAGATTTTGAAACCATAAAAGCTGTGCGTGGACGCGGTTTAATGATTGGGATTGAATTTGCTAGACCGCAATCATTTAAACAAAAAATGGGTTGGGACTTTGCCAATAAATTATATCCGGGTTTATTTACCCAAGCGATCGTGATTTCATTATTTAAAGACTTTGGTATTTTAACTCAAGTTGCCGGTAAAGATGTCGACATCATTAAATTGATCCCACCGTTATTGATTAATGAAGAAGATGTAAATTATTTTGTTGACTCTTTTAAGCAAGTGATGGAACGCGCCAAGAAATTTCCAGGTCCGATTTGGGATTTAACCACACAATTAGCGAAACAGACTTTGAAACGGAAATGATGCTAGATGCTAGATGCTAGATGCTAGATGCTAGATGCTAGATGCTAGATGCTAGATGCTAGATGCTAGATGCTAGATGCTAGATGCTAGATGCTAGATGCTAGATGCTAGATGCTACTTGTAAAAAAA
>CAVVHY010000044.1:0-65493 GCA_963748135.1 uncultured Gammaproteobacteria bacterium
ATGTTATAATTTTTCCTAAGATCTTATTATTTCCCCTAAGATCTTATTATTTCCCCACCGCTGTCATATATGGACTCGCCCTGATTGCAAGAGTTTTTTTTCAAATGACAAATAGTTGAGTTGCAGTCATATATTCGGCTTCTTAATCAGATTTCTAAACATTAAGTTTTAACCTGGAGCCATAATGGATAATTCGCCACCTTATCTTTCCAAGCATCCCGTCGGCTTCAAATGAGCCATGACAGCTAAAAGGAATTAAACAAGGTTAGCTCGCGCTATTTTTGCCATTGAGTTACTCTTCGCAAACTCGGGAAATCTCCTACTTAAACTTTTTATTGGGCCTGATGGAGTTGGATAAAGAAACTTTATCCAACTCCATCAGGTAACAAGCACTCAGCTCATTCTAATTAGCCACAGAAGTCTCTGCGCGTTAGTATACGGACGTTGCTTATTCATCTGTTCCACTCTCAATGCGCCATGTTCGGATTAAATTTTTCTTTACTTTGCAACATCGACCAAGCAATCCTGGCATTTTTATTCGCAACCGCAACAGCCGCTCTGTTCTTGCCAACTCTTAGTACTAAATTTCTTATCCACAGACTATGGGCGTCTGTCTTCTCCTTCGCAAGAGCTGCCGACACGCAAGCCCTTGCTCCGTGAATCAACAGGGTCCTGACATAACGGTCACCGCGTTTGCTAATGCCCGATAACCGCTGCTTCTGGCCACTGGAGTTTTGGCGCGGCACGAGCCCAAAATTAGCCGCCACCTCTCGGCCATTTTTAAATTCAGTCCCTGCCCCTATCTTGGCTAATAAGGCGGTTGCATTGATGGGGCCAATCCCATCGATGCTTTGTAACAAGCGAGCATCCTCATTTTGTTGGCCTAACTTTTTCATTTGCTTTGTATAATCGTCAATCTGTTTGTCCAGCTGTTTTAAGTCGTTATAAAGGCTTGGAATGGTCGCTTTCAAGGTTGGGGGAAGTGTGTCTTGTTCTGGCTCTAGTAAGCCTTGGAGCCCTTTTTTCAAAGCGGCTTCGCCTTTTGCAAATACAATACCATATTCTGTTAAAATTCCACGCACCATATTCATCAAGCCTGTACGGCGCTTAACATAATGACTACGAATTCTATGCATACTTTGAATTTCTTGTTGTTCAATGCTTTTCACCGTGACAAAGCGCATCGATGGCCTGGTGACTGCTTCAGCGCAAGCTTGTGCGTCATTCGCATCATTTTTATTGGTTTTGACATAAGGTTTTACATATTGTGGGCTCATCAGCTTGACATCATGCCCAAATTGGGAGAGTACTCTGGCAAAGTGGTGTGAGCCGCCACAAGCCTCCATTCCGACCAAGCAAGGCTTTTGATTAGCCATGAAGACTGGAAATTTTGCACGACTTAATCGTTTTGTGAACACTTTATTCCCTCGCTTATCGGCACCATGTATTTGAAAAACATTTTTTGCTAAATCGATACCAATTGTAGTAACATTTTTCATAACTCGTCTCCTTTCATTATTTAACTAAAAAATACTTAGTTTGGCACATTTGATGCCGTTCTTAAAAGGGGGCGAGTCCATACCATTATCCCGAGCGCAGCCGAGGGACCCCCTGAAGGATTGCAGAGAATTTCAAAAAACGACTTTTACTTTTTCTTGTTCTGATGCACTTAGAAAGACTCTGCCATTTTGCAGGGGGTCCCTCGGCTGCGCTCGGGATGACAACGCTGCGCTCGGGATGACACTTTTTTATAGTTTTTTATTTCGTCGATGAAAATGAGCAAATCCCTCAGTCCTTGGGAGAGAGGGGAAGGTGAGGGGGGGGGCTAAATAAACACAAACGAGCGATACAAGCACTATATAAAATAAATCCTGCAGATCTAATCAACGCCAGACGTCTGCAACTCCAATCTTCACATCTGATATAACAACCGAATTAAACAAGAAACTTGTCCTTTAAACACAAGGTGTTATCGCTAAGTTTTCCATACAATTAAAACTCAAGCATTGTAATTACTAGTAAGGGAAGCCATTCATGTTTAATAACAACTCCGATCAAGAGTCTGACTCATTATGGCTGAAAGAAAGATGGTTTCGCATTGTTTGTAAGGATCAATTAGCAGCACTAAATGATTCATTACAAGCTGTGATGGTTAAGCAATATAAAAGAGACGTAGTTCTACGTGACAAAGATATACCAAACAGCAGTGAAAGCGAGGTGCCAAGTAATAGTGAAAGCGAGGTGCCAAGTAGCAGTGAAAATATTGCATTCAAGTTTAAAGACAAGGATGGAATGCAACAAATTTATCTTTTTAGAAATACTAACAAGCAAAAAAATAGTGTTGTCAAGAAAAAAGTAAAGTCTGAATTCACATTGATAATGAAGCAGTTAGCCAATGCCTCTGGGAATAAAGACAAGGATGAAGAAGGGCAAGCCGATCTTTTTTGCAATACTGATAAGGAGAATCATCGTGATTTAAAGGGAGAAATAAACTTAAAAATTAAATTGATCGTTGAGCAGATAATCAATGCCGCCTATAATTGTTATGTAAACTCAACTAAGCTAGATTTGTTTGGAATTGATAAGAAATATCACAAGTTAGCTAAGAAATTTTATGAAGATATACAGAAAAAATTGAACTATCTCGATTTTAGTGGTCAAAATATATTACCAACTACCATCGAAGAAAATAATGAGAAACTAAAAGAAGAACTAAATAACGAGCCAGATAAAGCGCTAAATGAAGAATCAAATAAACAAAACAATCGCAGCACTATAAGAGAAACTGCTGAATTGCCAGCGACAATAAACTTTCCTAAAAATGATCCTAAACCTCTAAAAAATAAAATAAAACTAGACAAGCTGAATTCAGTATACACCGCTAAAGGAATTGGTGGACGATCAATACAAGAAGCTTATTGTGAAATAGTTAAAGTTAGTTTGTATCGTATTCATGATGCTGCAAAATTTTTATATCAATTGTATATGGCTTTAGGCATGAAAATGCTTAAACATTCATCTCATGGGACAACTCATGCAACAGTATATGTAACACATCGTGACATTTATGTCGCTAATATTGGTGATAGCTCAGTTTTTTTGGTTACACAGGAAAAAATCCAACAATTAAATATACATCATAATACAAAAAATAATAAGGAAAAAATTCGTGTTGAAGAAGAAGGTAGTAAGTTATGTGGTATTGATGGGCTGTTGAAGTTGGATGGTGAGTTGGCGGTAACACGTAGCTATGGTGATCGTAAATATCCAGGTGTTTCTTTCACTCCGACTATTACATCAACCAAAAAGCCAACCACTGATGGTACTTATGTGGTTTTATGCAATCGCGGTATTACAGATTACTTGTCTGCTTCTGAGATTCAAAACATCATTTCTAAAGTTTCTACGGGAAAAAATATTGCTGAGAAGGTTAGAGAAGCAGCTTATAATGCGGCCAAAGAGAAAGCCAAAACTCTATATGATGTGGATAATATGGTCGTAGTTGTTGCGCCAGTAAATACTATCGGATTATATGCTGTCTTTGATGGTCATCATAGTCCTTCTGCCCATCCGGAACCTAATGTTGCCGAGTTATGCAAAAAGAGTTTGGCAGAGACAGTTAAGGAAGTAATCACAAATCAGGATGCTACGATAACTCCAAACGCTAAGGTTGTTAAGAGTGTTTCGCTGACAGATGCTGGACCTGAAATAGAATTTTGGCCGGTTGCATACGAACAAGTTGAGGAAGAAAAACAAGTTGAAGAATACCAACAACTTGAGGAAAACAAACAAGTTGAGAAAGATGAAAAAGTTGAGGAAAACACTTCTGAAAATAATCCACAACTTCTTAGCGATCAACCGGCAGAGGTTGATGATGATAATGACAGTGAACCTGAAAGCGAGACGGAGGATGATGACATCCTCTCTGATTGGAATGACCAAGGCTCGAGCACTGGTCATCATGGCAGTGCTAGTCAACCTGATAGTGACAGACGTAATAATTTTTTTGGCTTGAACTTCCAAGCCAGAAGTACCGAGGATGAACCAGCTGATGTTCTAGAACTAGAGGAAACGAATCCAGAACCTACTAAAGTAAATTTAGCTATTACTTCTTTAATTGAAAACTGGTTCGGTGTTGATAATCATCCAGGTTATGGAAATACTAAATGGTATGATGTGGTAAGACCATACATCTTTTGTGAAATCGATAAGGCACTTATTTTATATAAACATATTATGGTGGATCAAGAAAATCCCGAGGCAAGCCCTGAATGTAGCCAGCAGGTTGCAACGAATCAATTTCAAGCTGATTTTCAGCATCCATTGGATAGCTTTTTTCAAAATAAGCACCAAGAATATGATGCTGAATATCAAAATCCAAATCTCATTTTCACCAGACTCCACTCCAAAATAAATAAATGGCTTAAACAACATCACTATTACTTGTCTAGCCGCATCCCTGGAAGGCATCGAATTTATATGGCTGTTTTACGTTTTAAACGTGAATTGAACAAGACAATGAAAGCAAGAGAAATTGATACAAATAATGTTAGTAATTTTTTGACGAAATTATATGAAAAATTATCTGAAATTCAAAAGACCAATGACAATGGCAATACCAAGGAAATGTTCGATTTAATGGCGCCAAACTGTGTATTTGATGAAGATGAAAATGATAGTATGAGTATAAGTAATATTCGAAACCCACTGGCATTGTTTAATATACTTCAAAACGAGGCTATCCATGCTAACGCTTCTGAAAGTCAAAGTAAATACAACTTAAGTTGTGGTTTATTCGGCAATAGAAGTCGTAAGAGCAAATGTCAAAGCTTTGATATACTATGTGATATCTTAGCTAAAACAAAGCTATTTCAAGAAGATGGAATGGATGATCTCACTACCAAGTATGGCTCTTATACATTAGAAAAGGCAGGGGATATGATTGAAGGAATACAGGTATCT
This sequence comes from uncultured Gammaproteobacteria bacterium, assembly GCA_963748135.1. GTDB lineage: Bacteria > Pseudomonadota > Gammaproteobacteria > JBGSLN01 > JBGSLN01 > CAVVHY01. Next base: position 4,963 of record CAVVHY010000044.1, read on the forward strand.
GGACGTTTTACTATATCTAAATCAGTATTTAGGATTTGAATAAGAGACTAATCAGCATCACGCTAAGCTAAACACAATTTACAACTTATTTTCACGGCAGGTGCCGCCCATGGGTCTCGGGGATATAGATACTCATGATGACACCGATGATCAAGGTGATCGGTACGATAGCCAAACCAATTTGATAATCATGCACAGTAAACGCTGGGATACCATCGGTCATGTTGCCAATCCACACCATGTCAATGATGTAACCAATTAAAGGTTGGAAGATGGCGGCGCCCATGGTGACGATAAAATTACAAGCGGCCGTCGCAGTTCCGGTTGCCCTGGGTGGGCAAATCTCTTTGGCGATGGCAAAGACAAGGATTTGAGTCCCAACGGCAAAGCCCAATAAAAATAACAGTATGAATAAAACGATGTCTGGGATAAAGGTACAGTAAAGAATGATGATGGTAATGGTGGCCATTAGTGCCATCCCAACTTGTAAGGGTAATTTACGCCGTTTCAATCTATCCGAGACATAACCCGCTACTGGTCCTCCGAATGCAGTACCCAAAAATATTAATGAGATACTAGATGCGGCGGTGTGATGCGATAAATCATAGCCATAGATATTAAAAGCAACGCCCCAGAGTGAGGCAAATGCGGTAATCGGTAAGAATGCAATGGCACCAACAATACCTGTTATCCAAAACCGACCACTTTTGACGATCAATACCAATTGTGTCCAGGCATGGCTCCAAGTCTTTGCCTCTTGCGGAATGACTTTATGTTTTGGGTTTTGGCCATGGACAAATACGACAACTAATAATGTAATCACAATGCCGAAAGCAGCAGAGATATATAAAGCATTTTGCCAACCAAAATCGATGACGAATTTTGATAACACAATATCGGCAGTCATGGCACCCAGAGTGCCTAAGCCGGTGGCCAAGCCAGCAAAAAAACCAAATTTTTCATGTGATAGCCATAGCGCGCCTAACTTTAACGTCCCCACAAAGGCAAATGCAGAACCAAAACCCATCAAAAAACGACCCAAGAAGCCAACAAAAAGATTAGGCACTAAGGCCGAAATATAGGTGCCGATAACACAGAGCACAACGGCGATGGTTAATACGATGCGTGGGCGATATCGGTCCAATAATAAACCAGCAGGGATTTGTAATGGGGTATAGGCATAATAATAAAAGGCAGACAGAAAGCCGATTTCGGTAGCGCCAACATGATAAGCCGCCATAAGATCGTGGATCATCACACTCGGTGCAACCCGCAACAAGAAGTCATAGCAATAAAAGAGGGCGGCAATAATACAGATAACCCACGGCAAAATGGTGATTGAAAAATAGGATTGTTGTTTCTTTGGCTGTTGATACCGTTTTATCTTCATATAGCTACATCCATCTGTAACCTTATAATTATTTAACAGTTAGTATAATGCCAGCTATGGTGAGAATTGCAATGCCAAACTTGGGGGAGTGCCAAGCTTGGTGGGGGCCAAACTTGGTAAGGTGCTAAACTTGGGGGAGAGCTGGGCATGTCCCGGACTTGATCCGGGATGAGGGGGGTCTAATAAAACAACTCCACTCAAAATTATTACAAAGAAACGTTTGAATAGCCAACACAGGCAATTAAAATTTCACTATAAAACATACCGATATATTTGTTTTGCTATCGCTTTTAACTGCTGCTCTTTATCTGGCCAGAAAATTAATTTATATCAGCATAATGATTTCTTAAGCTTTTTTCGCTACACTCGAGCCTCAATAATAAATAACTAAACCTGGGTCGGCAGTTAAAAGCAACTACCAACACTTAATTGTCTGAAGCTAGGTTAAAAAATAGTTTTAAAAACAATAATAATAAGGAAAAACTATGCCAGTCCCCCCCCAAGGCGTGGCCTACAGTTTGTTGGCTTCGCTCATGCCGAATTTGGCAGCTCACGATTATCCACCCGTAAGTGATGATTACTATCAAAAGATATGTGCGCAAATCTTGGAGTTTGCTAGCAATATGAATTTTGCTGAGCTCCAAGTTCTCACAGAACATTTTGATACTGCGGCTAACGGCGCAATACATCATGGAAAAGATATTAAATATTTGTGTATGGCAGCTCATTTTTATAGGTTGGCTATAGAAAACTATATGCAAGCCTTAAATCCTGATCATAAATTTGCTACATTTGAACTGGATTTTATTCGAAGCGCAAATACTTATATCACCGCCGTTGGTGATGAACAAATCGTAAATTTACACCGAGAAAATATAACCCAATTAATGCAAAGTTTTCCGAAACTTTCACAGAGTTGGCGACAAATTGGTGAACTAGTTTATGACTTTAACACCAAGGCCAAAATTGCTAGTGGGCCTTGCCAAAACGATGTTACCTTGATCCAAAATCAAAGTTTGTCTGTTTAAGGGTGACAGCAGGCTCTTGAGTCGTGTCGGGAACAACTTCAGAATTTTCTGGTTGTTCTCGACAGGCTCTTTTGCTATCGGGCTCACTAGTTTTGACATCCTCATCGGCCGCTTGAAATAAGGCGGCTAAATTCCTTGCTTGACTAGCACTTGGAGGAGTCGCTGGTGGTCGGTTTCTTTGGTCAGGCCGATGAGGTGTTGACGGAAAATTATTTAAGGCAGCAAATGGATCGGTCGAATGAGACGTTTGCGATTCACCTTGATCAGCAAGTGGATCAACCCAAGCAGGCATGGGTGATGTTTGTGTCATCGATGTGGTCGTTGATGTTTGACTATCAAATGGTCGTTTGGGTGCTCTAGGCGCCCTAGGAGTGTTACAACCTTGCGGGCGTGAATATACAGGTGCAGGTGTAGCTGGTGTAGCTGGTAGTGCTAATTGCGTCATGTTAGCCGATCTCGAATTGAATTTTACATTAGGTGGTTCAAAACTTGTTTTTATGGCCAATGTCGGTTCTGAACTTAAATTTAAGCGAGTTAGTACATAAGCACATAATTCTTTTGCCACTGTTTCGGGAACACTTAAATCAAGTTTGCGGGTTTTATTCATCTCTACTTCTTGTCCTTGCCAAGTGGTAGCAGAGACGGCGGAAAAAAATTCTTGCGTATGCCTTTGTATAGTTGCCTGCAGCCATTCCTTTTCATCATTTGATGCAAATAAAGTAACAACGCGTGTCAAGGCATCGAAGAAATATTGTTTAGCACCTTCGCTGACATTAGCAAACAAATTCTTTTCAGACATAATACCTATTTCACGGGCAAGTGAATCGATATCGGTTGCCGCCATGCCGAAACTATCGCCAAAATCAATAGCCACAGGGTGAATCATCGCAGCATTGAGATGGTCTTTTGGTAATAAAATATTTTTGAAATTAACATCCAAGTTACCAAGGATAAGGGATAGTGCTTGGATAAGTGCAATTTTGGGTACACAGGACTCAGGCACTTGATTTTTATAGACAAGCTTTTCAAGTTGTTGCTGATGCGGTATAAACGCAATTTTGACAATTTGATGTTGATTTTCAGAACCGCTTTGGATGGTTTGTATTGAAATTTCGGGCACAATGATTTCAAGCGCATGTCTCAGCACGATATCGCGTAAACATTTTGCTACGACATACTCTGCCAAACTAGCAAACAAGGTAGATTTTAATATTAATTTTCCAATGTCACCATTAGGGAGGCTAAGGTTGGGTGAGTATTGCCTAAAAGGTATCGGAAACCGAGGGATTTAGCTTCAGCGCGTGCTTGATATTTGTTAATTCGCTTATGGTTTCCTCAATCATCAGAAAAATCATGTTGAACCATGCCACGTGGTTTTGCTGGTAAGTTAGGGCGTAACATAAATTGCTCTTCTCTTTCGACATCATCCGTGAGTGTTGAGAAAGTCATTGCCTATGGCTTTCTATAATTTACTACTAAATGTCGTGCCTCGATTATATTGTAGGCACAAGTACTAGTCAAACAAATTTGCTTATGGGCCTTACGTATTTCTTCGCAAGGTCGCTATTAATCATTATGGATGTCTCTGTTGATAAATTTCCGCACGCGTTTGTTGGCAATAGTTAGGTTCAAACAATTGCTCGCGTAGCTTTTCATAATCTTCTTCTATCATGGGTTCCCCACGATTAGTATAATCACATCTGCGAGGGTATCGATTGAAATTCATCCCTAGGAATTGACTTTTAACGAAAGTCAGGTCATGGTAATAATCATCTTTAAATGGGAATAAATCAGTTAGCTCTTTTTGATGAAGGTTGAGTATTAGCATTTTGGCGGCTCGGGTCATATCATCTTCGTGGCCATTTATTGGTACAGGGAATTGGGAGTTGAAGCTATATAACAGCCGAACCAGTCTTTCTGCTGCATTATCTAATACGGTCGTTGAAATAGGGTTAAGCTTGGTCAGCAAGGGTTTTTCTTTCGCTAAGAATATTCCTGCACAATAAATCATTGCCAAGGCCTTGACTAACGCGTTATTCACTTCAGTCATGGTTAAATTATCAAGGTTTTCAAATAGTTGGTTTAGCAAATTATCCAGTGAAGTTTGTAAACCATGAATATGTTGCCTCGTCAATTCAGAAGTCGTGCCCGTAATATGCTGTTGATAAAGGGAACGGAAAAAAGTAATAGGGATACTAAAAAAATAATTACTCGTCGCTTGTGTTTGCTTTTTTTCATCATATATTTTAGCAACATTAGTTAATGCCTCAGCCGCCGCAGCCAAGAGTAATTTAGGCATAGCAGTAGCAAGGGTTGGATAGTATGTTTTTATGAATTTCATATCAAAGTGATCAAAGATAACTGTATCCTCGACGATATCACGAAAATTGTGTTCTATATTTTTGGCGGTGTCAGTTACAGCAGCTGTTTCAGCAAGTTTCTTGAGCCGTGCACAACGGATTAAATTAACTAGAAGGTGTAAGTCCCGGTAGATGTTTTTAGGTATATGGACCATTAAAGTTTGTAAGTCTTGGCTGACAGTATTGAACCGAGTTGCTATAAGATGACCTAAATCGTAGCTTGAGCGATTGGTAGCTTTGTAGAGATCGGGGTCGTGATAGTGATTGTATTCGAAAACATAGCCTATTGTTTTTGGGACAAGCAGCCATTTAGTCGCCTTCCATATATTGAATAGTTGGCTTAATTCTTCCGGATCTAGCTCGACTGCTAGATTTTCACAAGCTGTGATAGTAACCAGACTTTTGGCCTCAAGCATATGCAAAACTCCTAAAAAGTACCTCAGTATAGTGCTCTAAAAAATCGTGGATCAGTCCCACGACCTGAACAATATCAGCTCATAACGTCTTTGTCAATGTTTTGAGCAGGTTGGACTGTCATTTATGTGATATTTCAGGCGCTATTACCATCTCTATAACCCTCCGTACCACATTTAACTTGCATTGTGTTTACATCGATAGGAACATAATGACCACCAAACAATAATAATGAATTAAAATCACAGGGGATTTGTGCTATGAAACGTAAATTTGTTCACCTGGTATTTGCTTATCTATTGTCTTTATCACTTACCAGTTTGGTTGTTCAAGCCAATGCTACCGATGCACCCAAAGATGCTACGGCAACGACGATTACTAAAAATCAAAATGTGTCTCAGACCCTGCCATTTAATGATAAGCAATCATTCGAAGATGCTGATCGAGGTTTTATTGCGCCACTACCAAATAATGGCGTTATTAAGAATGCAACAGGCCGAATTGTTTGGGATTTGAGTAAATTCTCCTTTATTAACAAAGGGTCAAAAGCGCCCGATACGGTCAATCCAAGCCTGTGGCGCCAATCGCAATTAGTCGTGATGAGTGGTTTGTATAAGGTGACCGATAATATTTATCAAGTCCGATCCGCCGATTTATCAAATATCACTTTTATCGAAGGTAAAAATGGCATTGTGATCATTGACCCATTGATTTCAACTGAGACAGCGCAAGCGGCATTAAATTTATATTATCAACATCGTCCTCGAAAACCTATTGTAGCCGTTATCTATACCCATAGTCATGTCGATCACTATGGGGGTGTGCGCGGTGTTATCAATGAGAAAGATGTGCAAAACGGTAAAGTAAAAGTCATTGCCCCCGAAGGATTTATGAAGAATGCCGTGGCTGAAAATGTCATGGCAGGTAATGCCATGAGCCGACGAGCAACTTATATGTATGGCAATTTGCTTCCGCCATCGAGCAAGGGCCAAGTCGGTGCAGGGCTTGGGGTGACAACATCGAGTGGCACCGTATCGCTGATCGCACCTACGCAAACAATCACGAAAAACGGGCAGACATTAACCTTAGCTGGACTTAAGTTTATTTTTTATTTAGCGCCTGATTCTGAAGCACCATCAGAAATGTTTTTCTATATTCCGCAATATCACGCCTTATGTACTGCAGAAGATGCAACACATACTTTACATAATGTTTATTCATTGCGTGGCGCCAAGATTCGTGACGCGCTTGCTTGGTCAAAGTATTTAAATGAAGTCATTTATTTATGGGGTGATAAGGCAAAAGTTTTGTTTGCACCCCATCATTGGCCTGTGTGGGGTACAGAAAATATCGTGCATCATTTAAAAATGCAACGTGATTTGTATCGCTTTATCAATGATCAAACCTTAAATTTAGCGAACCAGGGTTATACCATGACCCAGATTGCTGAAATGATTAAATTGCCCACATCTCTCAGTCATTATTGGTCGAATCGAGGCTATTATGGAACCGTGAACCATGATGTCAAGGCAACCTACGTCAAATACTTGGGATACTTTGATGGTAATCCGGCAACATTACATATTTTGCCTCCTGTTGCTGCGAGTAAACATTATGTGACATATATGGGGGGCGCAGACGCGATCCTGAAGAAGGCCCGAGAAGATTATAAACAAGGTCATTACCGTTGGGTCGCACAAGTGTTAAATCATGTCGTGTTTGCTGATCCCAATAATCAAGCGGCGCGTAATCTCGAGGCCGATGCCCTGGAGCAACTTGGTTATCAAGCAGAATCTGGACCATGGCGTAATTTTTATTTATCAGGCGCAAAAGAATTGCGAGAGGGAGTAAAAAAAGCAAGTGCACCAAACACAGCAAGCCCAGATACGATTCGTGCGATGGATCTTGATTTATTATTTGATTATCTTGGCGTCAAGCTTGATAGTCAAAAGACTGGGGATCAAAAAATTATTTTAAATTTTAATTTTCCTGATACCCATCAAAAATATATATTAGAATTGGAAAACGGCACCTTGAATCATATTGAAGGTGTGCAGGCAAAAAATGCTGATGTCACTATCACTTTGACACGTGAGACACTTAATCAAATTTTATTAAAACAAAAAACTTTGCAACAAGAAATTAATGCCGGAAAGGTTAAAATTCAAGGTGATAAACAAAAATTAACATCATTACTAAATATGCTGGATCACTTTGATTTTTGGTTTAACATTGTTACGCCAGTTAAACAAAATAATTAATCGTGGTTTTATGCATGTAAGAAAATATTAATTTCACTATATTACCTTTAATGAGATATTTTTAATAGAATTAAGGTATAAAATTACAAAGCATCTAACTGATTAAATAACTAGTGTGGTGTAAAACAAAACTCTTAATATTTACGTAATCTTGTTCTTGTATACTATATTTACTACCAAAAAATAGCATATAGGAGCACAAGATTATGTTTAAACATATCGCACCAACCAGATCGCTTGGCATTTTCGGCCACAAATCACCAAAAACCCTGTGTCAAACCAGAGGGTTATTTTACGCAAAACTTAATGCGCTTGATAATGGCACGCTTATTGCCTCACTGAGAAATGACCGTCAACCTGATGAATCAGTGAATGAATATAAATTACGTTCAATGATTCAATTCCACAGCACCCTGAAACCAGATTATTATTATATCTATGCAGATCGATCTTCACTTAGAGGCGTTAATCTTTTTCCAGGACATATTGCATTTTTTGCCACATCTGATAAAGGAGAAATTATTGAAGATTCTTGTATGAGTCTACGTAATTCTACTGTGATTGATGGTGAAAGGCTACATTTCAAGCTTGAGCATGATCCAACAAAGCAAACTCATAAGCGCTCGGTATGGAATATTCGTTTTCTATCGATTGCTGAAGAGTTAAATGAATTTTTATTTAGTGGCGCACGCGATGACGTTCCTTTAGAGCATGATAGACCAAGGTTTATTACCGCCATTCCTCAAGACTTATTTCCAGAGCCACTAGAAGTTGTACTTGAGCAAATTAGACGTGCTAAGGTTGATCTTAAGGATTCACGCTATATTTTGGCGGATGGCTATCTCATTAAGCGTCCAAATAAAGATATAAAAACCTTTGTTAACGCAGTTAATTGTATAACAGGTTTTTATAAAGCGGTAAGTGTTACAGGTAAGGAGGCTGCCCCTTCAGTGCAAATGGCCAAGACTGGATTATTGTCTCTATTACTTGGCAGTGAAGCAAAAGACAGATTGATAGAAGGGACTGGGTTGCGTCGTGAGGATGATGAAGTCAGAAGACACGATGATGTACTAGCGTGGGAGTCACCTAAATTGAAGTGATAGATAGTGCAAAGCTAATAGTTCTGTTTACAAGCTAGGTTAATATTTGCTAAAGTAACATTATTATGATGAGACGTTTATCAACTATGACATTTTTTACTGTTCCCTCTGTAAGGATGGCTCAACAGGGGCGCGGGCACTCTTATCTGGTGACTCGTGCTGTAAGCCAGATTAATGGTGATGAAGATTGGTCGCCCATGACCGACAATGAAAAAAGAGATTTCGCCATTAATTTAAATTTGTCAGAGATAACAGACCCCGAATATGCATTCAAGCAAGGCGAAGGTTACGTTGAATTAGGAGTAGGCTTTACTACAGAGGCGCTTAATGCCTTTGAACATGCAAAGCAATTAGATCCTAACTATAAAGCTTTGGCTGATGCTCGAATAAATCAAATCAAACAACAAATTAAGCCTAACCAATTCAAACCATGAGATTGCAGTTGTTGCGTTGTCATATCTGTAATTTCACTTAATACTTGCCAGCTTGTCCTAAATTGACAGGAAAGACGACTATATTTCACAAGGTGCTTCTTGGGAATACGGTGTATACTAATTTTTCAATATGTATTTAAATCTTTTTAGACCTTAAGCAAAGTTAAGACCATGCTACCCTATCAACGTAAAAGAGAAACTTCGCCAAATACACCTGATGCAAAACAAGCTTGTGATTCACATCCTGCAACAGAGTTAACAGATCAAACTGCAGTTCCAAATTTAAAAGCAATACTTGATTTGGATGACACTGAAAAGCAAAACCCAGCACTCAGGTTATTAACGCTAGGACTAATAGCAACAGTCCAAACCCAGTATGAATATACAAACAGTAAAGACTATACCGCACTCTATTATCATAACTTCCTTCGTGTATCTACATATATAGATGAAAAGGTGTATGCCTGGATAATGGCAATCTTGACAGATAATGTCATTCTAAGAGATGTCGTTCAAGATATTGTTGCAATTGCGTCTGCTAAAAATCGCCAAAATGCTCGACTAAAGAGCTTGGGTTATGAGCCATTATATGAAGATACAATTCCTAGCCTCCGGCAAATTGCAAAACAGGCATTAAATACAAAACAAACATCAAGTGAAGAGCTCTCAAGCTTACCACAGGAATTACGTGATTTTCTTGTTGAGAAGACAACATGGCATAGCCCAATGGATACAGATACTTTTCTGATAGATATGTTTTCATTAGCAAAGTTCCTCAAAGGTTATTTAAATTTTAAGAATAAAAATAGTTGCTCATCTTTACTGCCCTATGCTTGTGTTCTCGGTGATGAGCAGATAGTGTCGCATATACTAGAAAATGATATAGCCGATGACACGGAGGAAGTGGCGGAAGATAACAGTACCAGGATGAATTTCCTAAATCTTGCCTTGGGTGATACTCTCACACCATTACAATACGCTTGCTCTCAAGGCAATGCCCAAATTGTGCGGATGTTATTAGACAAAGGCGCTGATGTAAATGTGTTCAAGACTCAAGGTTCACAAGATCCAGTTTTTAATTCACCTTTAGCTTATGCGATGGCCCATCCTTCTTTTAGTGAAAAAGAACTCGGTAAGCAGAGCTTATTGGAAAGGATTATGGATTTGACAAATGATGTATCAAGTTTATATTACTTTGTAGCTGTTCATTACATTAATATTACGGCGATTCAATTATTAAGACAAAGAAATATACCTATAAAATATTCCATGGGCCCTCAGATATATGGGCAGAGGTCTAGTGACACTATCAATTCTACTTTAATGCAGAGTCCAAACCTTAAAAATAGTGATGATATTGTAAAGATCCATGAATTACTTAAGCCAGATGCTGTGGATGAGAGTAATAACGGTGATAGCAATGATAATGATGACATTACTGACTCAAAAAATCCAAAATCATATCGCGGATTAGAATTTACATTAGCTGATCTCATGTTGCTTATACAGCATAATGGGAATCCAGAGGTGCTACATTATGTTTTTAGTCAGGTTACTAAACCTGAACTTAAACAGGGATTGAATTACGCTTTACGGTTCTCAAACCCTGTAGCAGTAAAAGTTTTGCTAGCAATGGAGAATAGCGAAGGTTATATAGATCGCTTTAATAAATCACACTATGAAATTGCTTTGCATCAACTAGAGTTTCATCAAGAAATTTTTCAAATAGAAGCTAAAATCGTAGCAAAATGCGCAGAGTCTGTAATAATAAAGAGGCTTTTTGGTGATGCAAGACCAAGAGACGCAGAGCAAGTTTTACAAGAAATTCAATTTGCTATGTTGCGTGAATTTGTGCTGCATATACAAGAGCACGGTTGTAATCCCGTCAACTATCAAGCCAGAATAAAACGGCAAAATATGCTTAACGTAATAAAAGGCACAAACATAGAACAGCGATTTATAAATAGTGTGTTATATCGGTTGAAAAATGGGTTTAACGAAAATGATTTATTATACGCACGGAACCAAATTTATTTGGCACTTTTTGCTGAACAACAAAATACTTATTATCTGCGTAGAACGTTAGCATTTTTTGGTGGCATTTTAACAACCCCCATCGCCCCGTGGGCATGGCCAAAATTATATAGATATGCAACAGAAAAGCATTGCAGTAAACAGATCTATAAGCGAGAGATTAATCAGAAAGATTATCAGGCAATGCAAAAATTGCGTAAGAGTATAAGGTCAGGTGTAAAACCACAAAGATTATCTCGGGCGAGTCTTTTTAATCATGATGGCCATTTGAAAAAATTTCAAGTTCATTGTGATGATGTGGCTAATCAAGATGATGCAACAACCGAATTGCTTGCGAGTCGAGGTAAGACTTTAACCTTTTTAATGTCAAAACATCAGGCAGAACGTTTCGATTTTTTGCAAAAGAATATTGGTAAAACCTTGACACCTGAAGACAAAATGCGATTGGGTCGTAAGTATCGTCAGTTACGGTGATTATTTGTATAGATATACTTTAATTAATGATATAATCTTGTTGTTGTAGCTTTAACTGAACCACACTTTGCTCAGGAAAGAATGATATGACGACCAATAATACACTAAAGACAGTGATAATAGTTGCCATGGAAGTTGAAGCTAAGCCAATCATTGAGCAAATTGGTATGCACGAATTATCCGATATCTTCGATCCTAGATTACCTATGATAGCCTATGAAGCCGATCAGAATGCGAATATTATCTTAGTCACTAATGGGAAATGTCCAGTGAACCAATGTGATCGTATTGGTACACAGGCGGCTGCAGTTACCGCATGGGAGTCAATACGAGTTTTAAATCCAGATTTAATCATAAGTGCTGGCACAGCAGGTGGTTTTAAACAACATCAAACTGAAATCGGTGATGTCTATTTGAGTAATGAAATTAAATATCATAATCGTCGCGCGCCATTCCCTGAATTCGAACAATATTTATTAGGTAATTATGGTATATTTTCCACTTCCGAGATTGCTAACAAACTAGGCATGAAGTCAGGCTTAGTATCGTCCGGTGATTCAGTTTATGCAGAACAAGATGATTTGAAATTTATGACAGAGCACGGTACGCGTTGTAAAGAAATGGAAGCAGCTGCTATCGCTGAAATAGCACAGTTAGCTAATATTGATATGTTTGCCATTAAAGTGATTACTGATTTTGTTGACCTGGAGCATTGTCCTTATGAACAATTTATGAAGAATTATAGACACGCTATTGAACGTCTTAAATCTGCTGTCGCGAATGTGCTAAACGAACTTTATAATCAAGCTTTAGAGTAAATAATAAACTTTAATATTGTCGTATATGTCGTAACTAACACTGGACTTTTATGATGGTGCTTTAAAAGTGATGAAATATAAAAACAGTGCAGGTGAATGCTTTAAGCAAAAATATAAGTGTTTGGTTATTGATCCACCCTGGAACCAAGGGAAAACAGGTAAACGAAGCACCAGGCCTAACCAAGGTACAAGGCTAGATTATAAGACAATGCTTAAAGAAGAACTCATTGATTTGCCAATACCTCTTTGGGCAGATGAGCAAGCCTATTTATGGTTATGGGCAACTAATAGCAAGGATCGTAAAACCAAAGAACCTATCTTAAAAATGGCATTTGATCTAATTGATGCTTGGGATTTTAATTATTACACGACCATCACATGGAACAAAAAGACAGGCCCATGTCCATTTGGGCCGTATCAAATTACAACGGAACATGTTCTATTTGCATATAGAGGAAAGTCTAATTTTACAAAAACATCACTCGGTAAAATGCAAACATGTTTTACTGAAACGCCGACTGGACACAGCGTTAAACCGGCATCATTTTATAAAATAATAGCTGAATATTTTCCGGGGCCGAGGTTAGATGTCTTCGCACGGCAAAAGCGGCAAGGCTTTGATGGTTGGGGTGATGAATATGGTTCTTTACCGAATATCGGTTGACTCACAGAAAAATTGCTCGCCAAAAAGCATCATCTTGGTGTATAATGAAAATGAGAGTAAGTTATCCGCTTTGTTAATGCTACATTAATCTAATAAATTTCAGACTAAGGAGCGGACAATGAATACACAATATCAAGCTAATATTTTTTCTCAAAATCATTGCCTTGAGCAGTGGGAACACGAGAATTTAAATAAATTAATTGCCCAACTTTGCACGAAATTAGAAAAAGAGTGCACAGGTACAGTTGCCGAAGTAATTGACAAAAAAAATCGTGACGTTGTGTATCGATTTTATAAAGAAAGAATAGAGTAGTGTAAGCTGGGCTAATTCTAAAAATTGATCTGATAACAGGATAGATGTGACCCTTTTAGTCTATATTTAGGCGAATAAGTTTTGCTTTAAATTAAACATAATCCAAGTGGTTGCACCAACTAATATCGTTAAAAGAAGTAGTGTATATAATAATGCTAACCAATTCCAGGCATGCTTAGCTGATAGCCTTAAATGTAAAAAACTAAATTGTCCGCTTGAAAACCTGAAGGAGAATAAATATGGATTATACGGTCTTTACTCCTTACAAAGGATTAATTGGTGGCTTTTTAATAGGGTTGAGTGCAGTTTTGCTTATGTGGCTAAATGGGCGCATCGCTGGTATGAGTGGTTTAGTTCACGGATTGTGTCCTCCCGGAAAAAAAGTTGACTATTGGCGGGTAACATTTCTGTTAGGGCTTTTAATTGGTGGAGTTTCCTTTCAGTTTTTTCCAATCATTCAATTTCCTTTACGGACGCATTATCCTATTTTCTTACTTTTGTTAGGTGGATTTTGTGTAGGATTTGGAACACGAATGGGGAGTGGTTGCACAGCAGGACATGGTGTTTGTGGTATTGCTCGCTTATCATGGCGTTCGATGGTGGCCACAATGACTTTTTTTGTGGCAGCCGTTATCACAACCTTAATACTTAGACACATAATAAGGATATATTGATCATGGATCGCTTATCTGCCTTTCTAATTGGTGTGATTTTTGGAACGGGATTAAGCATTTCCAATATGACTAACCCCTATAAGATTTTAAACTTTCTAGATATATTCGGCCCATGGGATCCGACTTTGCTGATTGTGATGGCAACAGCTCTTCTGACCACTTTCATTGGATATAGAGTGGTATTAAAGAAAGGCAAACCAAAACTAGATGACACCTTTCACATTCCCCAGAAAACACATATTACTAAAAAGCTAGTCTTTGGCAGCATTATCTTTGGTATTGGTTGGGGCTCGACAGGTTATTGTCCTGGTCCTGCTATAACAGCGTTAGCAACATTTAATTGGGATCCTCTCTATTTTGTAATAGGTATGGTAGCAGGCTCTTATATTTATTGGTGGAGTTTTAAAAGTTCAGCTGATAATTCCCCAGAGAAGAATGAGATAGGTACTTGACGAATCCCAACAGCGGGAGCAAGTTTTAAATTGTCACATTTTTTATTGACACCTTAAGTGATTATTCTTAACAAGTTGCCGTAAATTAATATTTGCATTGGTGTCAAGTGCTTGCAAAATGTGACAATTTAAAACTTGATCCCGCTGTTCTCGGCCAGCGTTCATTCTCAGAGAATTTCATCTAGTGGATGTTGAAGTATAGAAGTTGGAATCGTTGTATCCAATTGGAGATCGTATATTTTACTAATTATTTCAGAGCGATTTTTACAGCCCAATTTATCTTTAATGATATCAACATGATGTTCGATTGTGCGACGAGAACGGGAGAGAATGTTAGATACCTCATTACAACTTTTACCGCGTATCAGATAAAATAAGCATTCAGACTGTCTTTGAGTTAGTCCCAGTGATGTATAACTATCTGTTAATATATACCTTCCTTGCATCCAGTGGTTCTCATAAAATGTTTTTCGGTGAGAATGATTTAGTAGTATACCGATATGGCGAAGTTTTGATTGGGTAAGATCCATATAATCATAGAAGATGGTGGTTTTATTGTTGAATTCAATTTTACTTTTCCCACCTAAAAATAATCTCCAAGCATTATCTCCATAGCAATTGATTGTACATAATAAAGCTTAATAAAATATTAAGTATTTGCACAACATTTTTATACTCTCTGAAACATCAGAACTGGCTAATGATTATCTTGATTTACATGTTGTTATAAATCCTGCATGGGCTCCATACGTGACGTGAATTTTTTACTATATAAGTTACTTACCATCCTCTAAAAGTTCAAAAATAGGTAATTCATACGGATTTTTTTATTACTAGCACATTAATACAATATATAATCACAAATAATAAAGCAATATTTAGTGTTAATCTTACAGAGCTTTTGAGAACTACAGATTAAATAAAGAATGCTTGTCTATATCAAGACTGAAGGAACAAATAACCAATGAAACATTTACCATTTCATCTCGTCACTAGCAAACAAATAGCTATCCAATATTCTTAAATTACTCAATGGCCAAGTCTCATGTCAGCCCACAGTATTAGACAAGCAGAGGTTCAATGCTTCACAAATGTGGTGACAGGTAATTTGGTGGTGCAAGATCGACGTGTACCGTTGTGTTTAGCCAATCATAATAACTACTACGGCAAACCACCAATAATTTACACGTCTTACTAATTTCAAATTCATTTTTATGAGAGCTAATCCACGCGTACTTTACCGTGTTTCTTTGGCAAAGTACGCCGCCGCTTTGTTTAGGATATCTCTCTCTTGCCTTAGCTTGGCATTTTCTTTCTTTAGTTGCGCAAGTTCTTGCTGGAGGTTATGGTGTTCTATCGGTGGGGTAGCTTTGTTAAGAGCGTATTTTCTGATCCAGCCATGTTTTCTGTAAATCTGGCGACATTACTCAATAAACCTTTGCCAATACTATTTTACCATTGAACCTATAAAAGTAAAAAAGCAGTTAACGACTCAATAATTGTTTGGATGAATAGTTGCCAAAAAGCTGGTTCCGTTGTTTCTGGACCAACAACTAAAAATTGAAAAATCTTTTTGGAACAAACATAGCAATAATCTGTCGTAGTTCAAACTTGCAGTGATAATTACCCATTTTTTAGAAAGTGTTAGGTTATTCCAATATCTCACAAAATATTAAGCGCTACACTAGAGTCACTCAAGGAACGTGATTAAGGCATTTCCTTAATGCTATAATTTTGTTATTTCTTGTTAGAAGCAATGGTTATCAAAATTGACGCTTAGGTACCATGTGTTTGCAAAATATGGCAACGTAAGATCCAACCCCATTCTATTCATTTTCTTTACCTGTGTATAACTCCAAGGTTATAGGTTAGGTTTATTTTCTGTGGGGCTATCTTCAACTTTTATAGCTTTTGTTGAACTTGTATCGCTATTTTCAGTTTTTTCTTTACCGTTGTCTTTTTTAGCTTTGCCTTTAAACTTTCGGGTTATGAACATACGAGCACTTTTCAAAGGTGCTCTATTAGAAGAACCTCTCAGTGCTGCAGCCCGTAAATCATCCATGGCAGGCGCATCAATACTGACACTGGCACCAAGGCCATTGTCTATTTCGGTAGATAATTTTGAAGACCCTGATTTCGAAGATCTATGGCTTGATTTTGTGGGGACACTTTGGGTGCTCTGTAAAGGTACTATCAATTGGCTACGTCCTTTGGAAGTTTTATATTTTACCCGTGTAAAGATCCCTTGATGTGAAGATTGTAAGTCAAACGGTCGTCTACTCCCGGCAGTTGTTTTTCGATTTGTTGTTTTGTTAGGAAAAGTTTCTAGTGTGTTTTTTAGTAAAGTGTCGAGCTCACTAAATATTGCGTGATTTTCCGCGTTCGCAATTGTTTTTATGAATAAATTAGGCTGGTTGAAGTTATTGCTGAAGGTTAGTATAAAATGGACGAAGATGTCATTAGCAAAAATATCTTGATTATTTAATATGGCCGGGTTAATAATGCAGAGGACTGTAAAGATATTTTTTAAATTTGATAACTCTTGTTTGTCTAGACTTCTATCTTTTTCCTTACAGATTTCAATAAATCTGTCGAGATATACATATACTGTATGAGAGAAATCACTTGTTGTGATAGCATTAAAAATTTCAGGGATATATGCATCAATTGATTTTGTTAACACTTTATAGTTATTTTTAATGCGTTCATCCGGTGAAAGATATAATATCATAGCCGCGATACTTACATGGGCAACGAGTGGTTCAGGAATAAAAGCGTTATATACATATGGTTGAATAAGTTCTTCCATATCATATGATTCAAGTAAATTTTTAAATAACTGCTCTAGAATTTTTTTGGTATGGTGATACTGTAAGTAATCCTTTAAAGGTAATTGATTGACATCATAACCATTCAACTGTGTTTCAGCATTGCGTCTTTGCTCAATTAACATCCTAATGCAAATGGCATCAATATCTGAACCTGTGTGTTGACGCTGATTTCTTGATTGCCTTGTCGTATCAAAGGCAAAGGTCAATATGTTGACGTGGAAGTTAGACAACTCAGGTTTAATGGACGGTTCAAGGTTTAATAATAAAGGCATCGCGCTTCTTTTAATATTAATAGCATCAATCTCTGTAGCTAATTCGGCTAGCACTGCTTGATATGATACGACATCCTTCGTTTGAGTCTCATGGTAATGTATCATATGTTCAAAAGCGTCCTCAAACAAGCTTCTAATCTCATTTTCTCTGCTCTTAATATGTTTAATAAAATAAGCTTTATTAAAAACACTTGGATCATAATCACGAAGCCAGGCGATATTTATACAGCTATATCGATCAGCTTGATTTTCATTTATTAACCTTATCAGACCATAACCAATATAATGAATAAATATATCTCTGTCACTATTATTATCAAATAGTTTCGATAATCCATAATCTGGAAATAATTCTTCATGCCAATAACGGGAGATAAAATTTAATATAACTTGTATTAAGTTTTCGGCTTCTTCGATGCCAAGTTTAATTTTATTGAATAATAAAATTAAATTATTTGCTTGATTGGAACAGTTGGAATTTTTTTGGTTCTGTTGTTTAATGTCTTGAATAGCTTTTAGAATTTCTTCAATGTTCTGTAATAATTTTAGAGGTTCCTTTACATTAATTAATTTAATCAATGAATTGGCGGGTTCTGACTCAAGATAACGCCTTGCAAATTGTTCGCATTGAGTTGTTAAAGATAGGAAGTTGAATTTACTAGTAGTGTTTTGTGCAAATTGCCTTCGTAAGGCATTTAGTCGTGTTTTAATGTCAGCTGCAGTAGCTTGGCATGCTTGATCTTTTGAATTTTGGGAGACGATTGCATCAATAGCCTCGATATGCCTATTAAAGTCATTTTTTACAGGTGAACTGCAACTTGATAATAAGTTAATCCTGGTTGCAAATCCTTTATTGGTTAGAATGGCTAACGATTGGTAAAGAGTTTTTCTTTGGTCAATCCCTGCCATATCTAGGTTCGAACCCCAGAGTAATTTTAAAAATTTAGGGTAAAAACTACGTTTTAAATCAGCTTCTATCATGGTTCTGATAAATCTAAAAAGCATATTCAAATTATCTATATTTGGTAAAGCTGGACGTACTTCAGGGGGATCTCCAGCAATAAGTTTCCCAGTTGCACGCGAACTTAAGAGTTCATAATTAGTGTGGGCATACATTAATGCACGGAAAATAGTCGTTCTCTCAGGTATCGAGGTATTACTTAAAAATGGTAATAAGCTGAAAGAATTAAATGAGTGTGTACTGTCATTAGTAGGTTTTATTCGTTGTAGAGGATTTTGTCTATACATTAGTGCTCCCAAGCAAGTCTAAATTGCATCTGTTAGATAATGTGCTCATAAATCACGCTACAACATAATATAGACTTTAATTATAACGGCAGAATTCAAATTAGGCGACCTTTTGTAGATAATTTGTAGATGATTTCTTGATGGATACTTTCTCTGTTTGATAGCAAAATAGAGTAGCAACTTGTGAGATTTGATTAATTTTTGTTTGATTTTGACTGGTAATTCTAATCCGAGTTCTGTATAATCTGTATAGCATAAGTACTGGTGAGTTGAATTTTGAGCACTATCAAAATGCACACCTAAGTATTACTTAACAAGTTTGTCTGTGTTACGCTAAATTTAGGCCTTCAGGATCGCATCAAATTCGATTCGCTGGATTTTAATTATCTAAGATGGATAAGCAAACCATGCTATATCAAAATCTTACCATAGATCTCGATAAGTTACGCTGCGAAATTGAAAATGGGTCTAACCTACAAACTAGAAATTTACAAATTCTGGTGGCCTATCTACGCGAAAATCCTAAGCAAAACCTATTTCTGAAAGGGCACAAGTATGAGTTCACTTACCAAGATCCTGATAACGTTGGTAGTAACTGTGTATATGTATTATCTACTAGTCAGAATTTAATTGTACGCTATAATGATGATGACTTAAGGGCTCAAACTGGGCCGGTCAAAATCAAATTAAACCCATTTGACCCAAACGATCCAGAAACTGAGTTAAAGCAATCTGGTCTTAATGGTAAAATATACCTTTCGAGAAGTCACTTTAAGATTACTACTAGCAAAATTGTTAATCATCACGAACGCAAAAATCCAGAAGCATATCAAGACTTCGAGTTAACAGCCATCAATAAGCCGCGGATCATAAAAACCTTTGCTAGGTATCCTCATGAATCTGAATTAGCTTTCCGCCAGCGCATGGAGCGCGTTGCAAAATACAATAAAAGATATATTGCAGGTGGTGATAATTTTTCTGATCATAATTATCAAATTGCATATATAAAAGATAAGGCTGGCGAAATTAGGAAAGCACTATTTTGCATGAAATACCTAGATGGTCTGTCTCTAAAGGATGCCGTAAATACAGGACTAATTGATGAGTTAACTGTTAATGAACGTTTGCAATTGGCAGAGGATATCACCAATATTTTGCAATGGCTAGCTGATGATCAGGTCGTTCACGGTGATATAACATTTGGAAATCTTATCTTTTATGCTCGCAAGCAAATTAAGCGTTTTTCCAAACCAGTTAAGCAGCCAAGGATTGTCCTCATAGATTATGAAATGGCCTCTAACAAAGCCGAAAGAGAGCAGGGCTTTGTGCCAGGTGGTACTCCTAATATGTGCGCACCAGAAATATTCAGCCCCAATGCGAAAACTCTGATTAGTTCTAAAAGTGATATTAGTGCCGCCAGTTTTGTTTTGGCGGTACTTCTATTTGGCAGAAGCGCGATTACAACTGATTACAAAGGTAGTATAAAAATCCCCATCACAAATTTCAATGATGCTCGAAAACATAAATTAAGCCTATTCTTCGAGCATGGCAAGTTAGAGCCTGCACAACGTTATCGTTATCGATTCAATGCTAATTCGGTTGATAAAAGATTGTACGGGCCAACATTAACAAAAAGACTGATTAAGCTATTAAAAGATATGCAACAATTTGATCCTGAAAAGCGTCCCTCAGCGAAGGACATCCATAACGAGTTAATGGCATGCCAGGAACAAATAGCAACTCAGTCTCCACCAAAGAAAAAGCGAAGATTCTTAACAAAGCTTAGATTAAGCGTCTAACTTGTGAAAGTCGGTATCGCAATGCGTTACTGACAAATGCGTGTGGTCATTTTTCGAGGTTGTTAAAAGTTTTATGTAACAGTCAGCTAATTTAATTTTTATACTCATTTATGGATTGAAAAGTTAACAAAGTAGTTATAGCGTTACATAACAACGACTTTATCAATTGAGTACTATATATTTGCCGACAGAGGTTAGCTCTAGCTTACTTTGTATTTGTCTTGTAAAGTGATCATCTTTACCGAGACAACTTATAGCAATTTTATTACTGGCCATATAGAGATTTCTAGCAATATCATTATCACCTAAAGCCTGGTGACAGTCAGCAATCGTTAATTGACAGCGACACATTTGATGAGAATGAGGCAATATCGCTTGTATTTTCATTTGAATACTTTTTAAATCAGCAATTGTATGCTTTATCTTATCTATTTGCTCATTTCCAGTCTTCATTTTTTTGATTTGGATAAATTCAGCATCAACAGATTTATATTTGTTTATAATGCTCTTCATTTTTTGTTGAAGCTTTTTACACTTGTTTATTTTCATTGCTAGCTTTGATGCTTCGTTAGGAAAAAAATCATTGTGAAGACGGATGCCTAATTGACAGTACATTATTGCCCTATTAAGAAACCCAGCATCTCTATAAAAAGAAGCAAGATTAGAATAGCAAATCAGCATTTCCTTGCCGTTAGGCCGTTGTTGTTTATAACTATTTAATGCTTGTAGCATCAAACTTATCGCTCTATGGTATTGACGTTTACGATGTGCGGCAACTGCCATCTTTGTTAACTCTTGAGGCCTCACTTTAACCTGCTTTAGCTCTGTTGGCTTGTAACGATATTTTTTAAGTGCAGCGGCAAATAATTGAGGTTCAATGCCATACTTTTTAAGAAACGCAATAAGAACCATATTTTGTAAGATGATTTCAGAAATCTCATTAGCTAAGGCACCGATAACTTTGGCATCTTCTGTTATCTCTTGGTCACTAAATTGTATTAAAGCTTGATAATAATCAAAGTTGATAACCTTTGGGTTATTTGTCATCTGAAAGATCTTGAGATCACGTAATACAGCATATAAAAATAGACAGGTCAGATGTGGATAATTTATGGTGTTTAAATAGTCAGAAAAGATCCAATTAATATTAGATATATGTGTTCGATGAATGTTTTTTAATATGCTCTTATAAAAAGCAGGATCTTTTTTTTCAATATTTGTTAAGTATGCTTGCAAGTCCATAATAAAAAATTGGCGCATAATATTACGTAAGGATACATTTATTTTTTGCATGATGAAAGCTTTAACTTTATTATCCATGGCTTCAGCTATTTTTCCAAGATAATATTCCTTACTTAGGAAGATCACCGTGTCTGATTCCTTCTTAAAATCTTTTGGTGGTATCGGTGTATGGCAACTAACGAGCGTTTCATGATTAAGGGTAGAACTAGTGTTGCATGGTCGTTGTGGTAATTTATAAAAGCCATCAATAAGTTGAATGTCAACTGTATTTTTGCTTGTGTCATAAATCGCAGTTAAAACAATTCTAAATGTTGGGTAATAGATGTCTTTGTCAACAGCTAATTTCTTCGGGATTATTAATTCTTGAATAACGATACTTTCAAAGTTCATTTTTTTTAAGATATTAATAAGCTCTTTAATTTTATATCTTTGTATAGGCGACAAGCTATTTTTACTATTCCTATTGCTAAAGATGGTGTCTAATGCAGCTGATAACTGTTCTTTTTTTATGATTATATTGCCTGATGATCGGCTGCCTTGTTGAGGTTTTATAATAAAATGATCTATATTTGCAGTTATAATTTTAGACTTTAATTGAGTATAGTTATGTCTATTTGCAACAAATGTTTTCGGAATTAAGTTTGGGTGGTGGGAGAATATTTTTGCAAATACAACTTTATCATCAGCAAATAAAAATAAGTCTGACGAATTAAGGATTGGAATTTCAATGTCTAACCGCATCAAGGCGGAGGAAAAATTAGTTTCTCTAAGGCCATGTTTTGTATTATACCTGTCGATAATAATCAAAGCATCGTTGGGCTTGTGTTGTTCAAGAAATGCCAGAAATTTCTTTAAAGTTTCAAACACTTTAATTTTTTTATGTTTTGCTATAAATTCTTTACCAAGTATTTTTTTTAAGATATTGGTGCCTGTGTTGACAATAAATAATTGCTCAACGTGGTTCAATAAATTCTCAATAATTTTTTGTCTCATTGTAGCCGAGTTAATATTATTGAATCCTGTATAACCTGAGTCCATAGCGCGATTCCATTCATATAATACAACGCTTTCTTGTCCTTTTGTGTCAGTAATAGCTCCATCAATATTAAATGTGATAAATAGCTTTGTCATTTAAATCCCAGTATTTAGTGTTGTTTGTTAAACATTATACCAAATACATTGACCTAATTTCAGCGATGTTTTGCAACATCATATGAAGAATAAAGATGCAGTGTATCACAAGAAACAATACCTTACATTGTGGCCATGAGACTTATTTATATTGATATGTGGCCTAAATTTAAATGTGAGCGGCAAATTAAGTCTGAATTACTATAAAAACTGCGTTATGGTTTTATTATTAAGAAATTCGCTCGAGCAAGAGGGTTATATTTTTAATCTTTGTGTTAGATTAGTTGATGGTGGGGGGTTAGGAAAGAGTTGACGCAAAATGTTCTTTCCTTCCTTAGGCGTTAAGGTGGCCTGAGGTGAGTTGGTTGCGCTTAACACGCCAAACTTTACAATATGCTCTACAATTTCAAGAGGAAGACGCCGGACATAATTGTTTTCCGTATTCCAAGCACGAATTGTAACTTCAGCTAATATCTTCTTTTCGATATAAGGTTTTAAATAACCTAGCATCTTAGAAAAGATCAAAACCAATTGGTATGGTGTAATGTTGTCGAGATTAAGTTTATCGTTACTCCGATCCTCGTTCAATTTAAACAAGACAGCGTTCACAACTCTATAGCGTTTATTATTTTTAGAAAGGTTCTTCCCTAGAGAAGAAATTAGCCGCTTCCATTTGGATTGATTAAAAAACAGAACCAGATTTTTAAAATAATCACCATCTTTAAAATAATTGCTCGTCTTCTTGTTATCCATATTCTTTATGACCTGCTTTAGCCTTGTATATGTTAGGTGTTGAAGAAGCTCATGAACAATGAAAATTTCATTCGCCTTTGGATAAGTAATATCAAGTTCTAAGCGCTTGGCTCGCAACAAACAATCCATAAAAGGTTTTGTAAAGGGTGATGTTTTTAAAAGATTATCATTAAAAAAATCGGTGATAATTTTTTTTGCTCTATCTCGCATTTGAGTAAGTTCTATATTATTTATATACCTTTCCCACCAAAGCTGAACTTGTTCATTATCTTGGGGGGCGACTTGACCCAATAGATACAAACATCCTACAGTATATTGCGCTAACGCAAACTCTTGTTGGGCCGCCTTTAGAAACAATTCAAAGGCCTTCTCATCATTTTGTGCAACGCCTTCTCCGACTATATACATATTTCCTAAATTAAATTGCGCCGCTGCAAACCCTTGTTCAGCTGCTTTTTGAAAGCATATAAAAGCCTGCTCATAGTCTTGGACAACTCCACGCCCATCATGATACAGCACACCCAGCATATTGCAGGACGGGAGATGCTTCTTCGCTGCAGCCTTAAAATATGCAAATGCTCTCGACTCGTCGGGCGCTGTTAACCCTATACCGCTTAAGGCTTGTGACCCATGCCAGAAATATTCGAATGCTTGTTCATCAGAATCTGCATCGCAAATATTAATTTTGTTTATAACGCTAGTAACACTAGAACTTGCATTTTGTTTACCAAGTCGCAATCGCTCTATTGCAATAGTATTTCGCGTTAACTCAAAGGCGCGATAGTAGGCAGCACACGCATTTAAGAACTTACTATTGCTTGTTAAAGCATCCCCCAGTCGAATGTATAATTGGGTTAAATCTTTTTTAAGAGTTCGATAAGCGGATGTATCTTTAGCAGATGCTGCTTCTAATTTCATTTCCAGCTTAGCAATGTTTTCTTGAATATCCACGAGTTCTTCAGCCGATACAGTCGTATCTGTCTTTTCGCGCTTGAAGTCGTAATGTTTTTGCATGATTAAACTGCCTTTGTCGATAAGGACGCAATTACTAGATTATACGCCATACCACAATTAAACTGCTTATTAGACCAGGTCAAAATACTTGTTAGTACTGGAATATATTGAACGTCAACTATGATTGCCGATCGTATTGCATCATTAGAAGATCATAGTTGACGTTCAATAACCTTCAAAACAGAAGAATTAACCAGCATGATGCTTTCCAAGACTTGCAAATTTTCTTTTACGAGAATAACGTCGTTCCTGGGTAGTAGTCATATCTGTATCTTTATCCGATGATGATGGAGAACTTGGAATGCCAAATAATCCTAACCTAGGCGATTCAGATCGTTGTAAAAATCCAGTTACTCTCGGACTTTGAGGAGAATGTTCTCTGGCGGCTTGCTGTGAATCGCTTAAAAAATCCCTTAATATCGATTCAGCATCCTTCGTCCCATCTAATATCAGTGAATCATAGTGATTGTCAGTGTAATAAACAAAAATTGGTTCACCAGTAAAACGATGTGCATCTTGATCATTGACTAGACTACCCTCTGGGTTTACAACCATTATGGGTCTATCTAGTAAACGCATTAAGACTTCAATTTCAACATGGGAAGCCCATTCCTTGCCTTTTCTTACATCTTCAATGTAATCGGTTACCGTTTTGCCATCAGGTCGCGCTAGAAAATCGCGAAAATCATCAAGGTTATGTTCAATATGAGCAGCCACAATACGTCGTAACCAGGCTTGCGTTTCACCCAGGTAAAGTCCGACTGCATGAAACAAGCAATGTCCGTCACCGGGAATGCTTTGGTAAATAAGGCCATCAATCCTGGTCGCATCATTGAGAATTTGCCGATGTGCCAAGCATAGTTTATTTGTATTTAAATCCACATCCGGCAGTGGTTCCCCCTTATATATGGCTCGTGCTATCTCTATAATCATTGAACCGAAACCGTAATTATCTTGATAAGCTATATCAGAGCAGTAAATATCATTCCTTGTTAGATTAGGATGCAAGTCTTTTAAGGCCTTGAAAAGATAGTTCGGTATCGGTTCTCCCATCGGATCATAATAATTGATTTTGGGTAAATTTACCGGATTTCTTGAATATTCAAGCCAAAGTAATGTCCCATGGTTTGTGCTAGTAAAAAGTAATGGGATAATCAAATTAATGTTATCTCTTGTGCTTCGTCGTTGTGTTTTTAGTTGATCCAGAATTGCGGATAAACGATCTTTTAATATTTTTACGTTTGAAGGACTAATTTTAATGGTGGGTATAATTTGATAATTACGGTCATTATAACCAATGTAATGTCGTAAAAGAGCATCGATCCTAACATTATCGTATGGTTGTTGACTAATTAATCTTTCGCGAGTGATATCTTCTAATCTTTTTTGTCGCTTTGGTAACATCGCATAAAATGAACCATCTTTCATTAAGACATGTAATTCATTGGTATACTTAGGTACATCACGGATAGCATTAGATGTAAAGTATTTATCCCCAGGAAAATCAAATATTGGGTTATAATTACCTTCCGGACTTTCTTCCCATATAACTAAACGATACTTTTCTTTATTGCCTTCTAGAGCCATACTTAACAATATCGCTTTTAATAGGTGTTTCTGTTGCTCAGGATTGAAGACACCCGTCGCAGTAAAACTGCATTTTGCTGATTCAATTACCTTAAGGTATGCACGACAATCTTTATCCTTAATTTGGTTGAGCAAGGTATTTCTAAGGCGCTTTTTTCTGTTCCTATTTCTGATTCTATCATATTTTTCCAAGTCCGATATAATCTTTTTCTCATGATCGTTACGGTTACGTGGCGATTGCTGTACCCAAAAATTCAACATCTCATCACGACTCTCACGAGAGACGGCCGCTAGTGCATAATAGAATATTTCCTTTTTTAAATAACGCAATACTCTTTCTGTTTTACGTGAGTTTAGATCTAATTGTAAACCTATGGCTTTACTGATTTCACGAGGATTATTAGGGATAGGTAACTTACAAAAAAGATCACATTGTTCTGGATCCAAGGGATTCGAGTAGATCCTGAAATCCAGGCTTTCATTACCAAAATCAAGCCTCTTTTCAACATGAACATCGTTTGATTTAATCGGACCAAAAATACTTGTCGATAACCTGAAATTGTCTATGTCCGCAAAACCTAATTTGTGAAGTGCCGATGCATCCATATTTCCTAATAACATCGCAATCAGGCGTTTAAATTGCTGATTAAAAAATCTTCGTTTTACCATTTCCTCGGTTGAAGCATAGGATAGTACTTCTGCAATCGGACGACCGGTTTCTTGTGTCGTTTTGCCCAGGGAAGCAAAATCTTTAATCCCAAATCGAAATAGTTTAAATTTCTCTCTCACCATGGGCGAGGGTTCACCATCAGCTTGCATATTACGGAGAGTGGGTAATAAAGTTGACTCAATTGCAGCATGTATTTTTTCCCACCATTTTGCATAAGCAGTTACCACATCTGGCTTACCTTTCTTCTGTTTATGAACTGGATAACGTAATACTGCATAACCTAAAAACTTCGCGGGTTTGCCCAAGCGCATAAAATCAGCAAGTTCAGAGTTTCGGTAAAATTCCATTCCAGGAACCCATTCAGATATTTTCTTGCATAAACCGCTGATCCCTTGCAAAGAATAGCCATCAGGGTAAATAGGCAGTACAAAATAATCGCTCGTTAATATATAATTGGCATTGAGAATGCTCATACCAGGATTCAAGTCTAATAAGATGACATCAAAGTTATTTACTTTTCCAATATGTCTCAAGTAGTTAGACAAATAAGCAAAGGTTTTTGTTTTGCCGACATCATTTTTATTGTGTGTAAGATAAGAAGAGGACGCCGCAGTATCTGCATCAGTAAACTCTAAATGACCTGGCAATAAATATAAATTGTCATAGGCAGTTTTACGGAGCTTGACATGTTTAACACGAGCAAAAAAGTCGCCTTCTTCAGCAGCATTGATATTAATTAGAGGTTTAAAACAATCGTAGATATGACGCTGATCTGAAGCTCTACTCACTTCTCTTGGGCGCGCATCGTCATGATAGAAATCATAAACTAATTCTTCGAGATCTGGCGGTAACTGTTGTCCTTCCGGTGAACTAGGATGAGGCGTCTTTAGTAAGGAACTTGATAAGTTACACTGTGGATCTGCATCTACTGCCAAGACTTTAAGGTCATATTCGGTAGCAAGTATATACGCAAGATTATGTGCCAATGTGGTCTTTCCGACTCCACCTTTATTGCAATATAACGAAATAACAATGGGATCTTTGGCAACTGATATTTCCATTGGTTCTTCAGAGGACGGACTCGATCGAAGCATGTTAACCCCCTTAATTTTGATTATCTATGGCCCAGATTCACGCTGGGTCCACATTCAAAGCAGGGTCAACATTCAAAGTCACGTCCACACCAAAGCTACACGACGGCATCCTAGCATAGTGTAATGTAAAGCTCAATGCTATTTAAATTAATGTCAAGCCAAAATAAAAATGTCACCTAAGTTCAAGGATCATCCCTGTCATTCTGTTGCCCCAAGGCTTCGAATGGCTTGCATGGGTGGTATCAATGAGGTGTGTTTATCGGTGCGAGAGTGAGTCAAGATGTGACCTCATTCTTCGCGAGCCCATTCTTTTATGAACTGGGCGACCGGGCAATCACTGTCCTGGGCAATCATGATTTGCATTTGTTAGCCGTGGCTTATGCTGATGCAAGTGTTTCTCATGAATATATAAAAATAAAATAAGGCTAATCCTATGTATGAATACACTGTCACCTACTATCATATAGAATATTTCGTTGAGTCACACACAGAAGAGAGGGTTGTGCCACACTTGCCATCGGACCCAAATCCAGAATCATTAACCGAGAATGAGGCCTATATCACACAGTTAAATGATATGGCGAGTGACGGCTGGGAATTAGTGAACGTGGTGCCATAGCTCAGGAGTTGTTATCACGAAGAGCGTGGTTACAGTTTTTTGCTCATGGCAGGTTATTATCATTATTGGAAGCGAAACAAGTAGGCAATGCTTACTTACGGTGGTCTATCTTTATTGCCATATTATTTATTGCATAACACATCGCGTGGTTATTTGCTTTGGATGTGTTTGATAGTTATGTTCATAGACCTTGTTGTTGGCCTCTAATTTCAAGCTGTAAAATTTTTTTATGTCAGATGAATGGATATATGAAACAGCCGCAGGAACATTGTTAGAATTTTGAGTAAAGGCTAGTGTTGCATCGCCAGATAAAAGGATTGGATTGATAGATACTTGTTTGTTCTCAACACTTGCACCAATCTTAATAAACACTTTCGCAATCACCGGACTTTTTTCACACCGTCCTAATTCTTCATGCGCCAAGTCAGCTGCCTTTATAAAATTCCTTGCGGCCTCTTCTGTCTCAAATATTGGATATGAAGTTGAATCTGAAAATAATGTCATTAATTGGGCTTCGGTGATTTTTTCAAGCGGGTACCGATACATTGGGAGCTCAGATATCCTCTTTGAAGGGCGAGTGCAGTCAATTGGATTTCCAACAATGTAGACAATGGACTCTTCTTTAATGATTTGTTTTACTGGAGTTTGATTTTCTTTAACAAACGAACCGCTCCGCGGTTGACGCAGGAACTTTTTCCATAATTGATTGTCGTTTGATAAAATTGTGATATCTCGCTTGGTACTTTCTCTGCCCATGTAGCGTTTCCGACTTAATAAATGATGATTAAGTAGTATACCAGGGTAATAAATAAAGCAGATGTGATGTATGGACGTATTTCCTTTTAATTGAGGTCAATTTAGTAATTACTGAAGTTCAGATAATACTATTGCAAACTGCACCGCTTAGTGGATTTTTTATTTTGATGTCGTTTATCAGTTCGCGACGGTTTATCATAATCTAGGAAATAAGTATGATCATTAACCTGTAATTTTAACCAGGATAATCTGCTTATCGCAGATTTTTTTATATATCCGACGAGCTCTTTGCTTTTATTTCCATTGCCAGATTTTTTTGTGATAGTGTGATCTTCTATCATTGCATCGGGTTTTAGAACCACCTTGGCTATGACGGGGGCTTTGGCTATGATCGGGTCTTTCTCAGTCCAAAACAACCCTCGTTCAGTTAAATTCATAGCTGTAATATAGTTCATAGCATCATTTTCTGTAGTAAATATTGGATAGTCAATGTCTTTAGCAAATGATGAATAGAATCTAGTGTTGTTAATTTGCTTATAAGGAAATGAATATAGATCCATAGCGCCTTTGCGGCCAATACATTTAATTGGTTTTCCAACCATGTAAAAAGTGCGTTTCCACAGGTGTTCCTTGTGGACTTGTTGCTTAATTGAAATGTTCCTCGCTTTAAAAGTTCTAGCCTTGCTTGGTTCTTCTAACAATTTTATCCATAATAAATCATCCTCGGCAAACTTTTTCCACTTTTTTGAGACCTGTGAAACCTGTGCCAAGTCACTTGGTGACAAAAAACTAAAAATGGTTAATAGGGTCTCATCGGGTAACATATCAATGTTTAATGGATGCTCTTGGTTATGCATGGGGCGTTCTCTCTGCTAAAAAAAAGTAATCAGTAGTATACCAAAATAGTAATCATATTAATTATGAATATAGGTCTATATGGTTATTAAATTCAGACATGCACAGGCAAGAGAAATAGGCGAATGATGCCATGGCCTGATTAGTCAAGGTGGTTACAAAGCGAGTATGAAATATCTATATAGATTAATATAAAAAACACCAGGTTGAGCCTGGCTTATTAGATTCGGTATTTTCATTGTTTTGTAGATCGTGCTGATAGTGTTGGTCATTAACATGTAATGATAGGTAAAGATATTCCTGGATTGCTGTTGTTTGTATATATTGGATTTGCTTGTCCTCTGGTATGTGGTCAGATGTTGATTTTGGCGTAGTCGTGGTATGCACATCTATTGAGACCTTTGCGATGGGCGGGCAAGCAAAGCTATCGCGAGTAAAGAATATTTTATTTTGTGAGGCCACACCCGCTGCGTATTGCTTGGCTTGAGATTCGGTATCAAACATGGGTAGTGAGGGTTGATTCACAAATGCATGCAACAGTTCATCCTTGGGTATGTCAGAACGATAAAAGTAAGCAAACTCTGAGGTCATAAAGTTTTTAATGCATTGAACTGGTTTACCAACAACATAGACAATACGCTTGTTTTCATTGTTTGGCGCGTGCTTGGAATTCTGCTTTTGCTTAAACATACTACATCTCCGATAAATAAAGTTGGTGACAATTATGCCAGGAAATGAGGTTAATGAGATGTGATTAAGAGACGTTGTTACTATTAAATTAGGATAGATTGTGATGAGTATAATGTGAATTAGTATCATTACCAAGGGAAAGTGTCGGGTTAATTACCAAGCGACTTTGTCGTATAAGCATTTCAGCCTATGAAGCTACGCTGTGAAGCTACGCGCAACCCGCATGGTTTTTTTATAGACTAGCTTGCTCATGTACTCTGAGAGCAAAACAGCAGGGTCGAAACAGCGGGGGCGGATCTTGAATTGAGGCATTTTGCAAAGGATTAACTCAAGGGCAAAAAATTACAGTTCAGTATTTTCAAATTTATAGATAACACACCAATTGCCATTAACTGTGACAGAATAGAATCCCTTATCATTCCCTTTAAGTGGATGGAATCTCATCCCTGGCAAGTCTAAATCGTCAGGTTTTATAGCGGCATCAAGGCGTGACAAAATAATTTTTAACCTGTTTTTATGCTGTGTCACAATACCAGCAGTAGAACCGGTTTCAAAAAACTTTTTTAATCCTTTTCACCATATAGACAATAAGGGAACGCATAACTATAACAATTATCACCGTATTGTTTATATCAAAATTAATTGTCTGGGCAAAATCTTTGATACAAGTGTCGAGAAAGAACATCGCTTCGGTAGGAACAGTAATAGCATCGCAGATGATTATCAAATGCTAAACGACACCGTTTTTCAACAAAAGAGAGGGCAAAATTAGAAACATTTAAATTCATTGAAATGTTTTATAATACAAAGCGAATGCATTCAACTCTTGGCTATCGTTCGCCAAATGAGTTTGAAGCACAGTTCGAGATAAAAAATGCGGCTTAAATAATTCTTCGGAAAAGCGGAGCAAGATCACTGCCTCAGTCAATGGTCAGCGGTGATTGTCAAGTTAACTCTCAACAACTACAGTTATAGTAATTATAATCATCCAGATTAGATCTAACACTCACTTATATTTTGTTGAGATTTCGTAAAAGACAATTAACTGCATGTAGTAGCTCAGACTTTGCTTGATAGTCACACCAAAAAAATCGCAAACTGTTAATTAAGTCTGAGCTGCTACTTATGTCGTAAGCACTGAGGCAGTCATCACTGTTACTTTAGCATTAAGCTTCAGTTCTTATCGTGCTTAATAATTTAGATCTGAGCCAATGATTGCCTAAGGTTTCATCCCTTTAGGAGTTAAACCCATTTCTCCGTTGTATGCTTGTTCTATTTCAGGATATGAATCAAATATATCGTTTTTAATTTCAGGGGGACACAGATCCCAGGCAATAAAAAATGAACCTTCATCAAATCCTAATTCTTTTTTATGTTCAAGAAAGAACTTAACAGCTTCATCTTTCCCGTTTCGCATAGCTAGAGAAGGGAGGGTAAATGAAACGAAAAAGTTATTACTTTCGCCAGGGGCGTCAAAACGCTCGTGCGTGTCAATGACTCTGATGTGTCGAATCTGAGATTTTTCTTGATCGGGCATAGTCAAAGACAAAGCCTCGAAGTCTTTGATTGCTATATTAAAAGCGTCGATATCAAAATCTGCATTTGGCAGAAGTAAAGCAACGACTGCAGGTAAGTTTTCTTCATTTGGATGATATTCAACACCGGTAACTTCTTGTCGATCACCGAGTGCATTACACTCAGTATACTTACTAAGTTTTGGCATAAAGCCTCCTCAAGATTAGTAATATAAGTAATAAATGGTTGAGGCTGGCAGTATAGATTATATTCAGATGGTCTTCAACTAAATTTTAACTACTACCTTTTATGATTCATATCTTATTATGTGTTATATGGTAGCTTATATTGTTGCGTTGATGGCAATGGTGTTTGGGCTTGATCTTTGTTTTTGTATTCTGCGGCAGTCGTTATTATCATTTTTATCGAGTTTTTATAAAAAAGTGGGACATACGCTTGTCATTTCAAAGACTAACCTGAAATCCTTAATACCTAATGAGCAGGGGTTAGTTATATTTTATTGACACCTTAGATGATTATTCTTAACAAGTGACCATAAATTAATATTTGTCTTGGCAGCAACGATTTGCAAAATGTGGCAAGCCAAGATGCGAACCTTATTCTTTCGAACCTCTCATCGCCGAACATATAGGTGAACAAATTGTTGACAGACATTTATTCTGTTTGTTATTCTTAAGTCAATCTCAACGTACCAGTTGTGTAGATGCCAAGACATAGATCTATATCATTGAAGGAGCGCGCGTAATGCTTAATGCTTAATGCTTAATGCTTAATGCTGAATCTGATATTGCTATTGATAGCAACTGTTTTAATAACTATTTACAGCAGCTATTTAAAAATAATGCACTCCAAAAAGAGTTAAATACTTTACACACAGTGTGGTGTAACATACCAAGCCGTTTTTCTTTTAAGAGTGCAGTTAATAGCTATTATTATAATCCAACCCACTATGATACCCTTGTGCAACCGTCTTATAATCTAGGTACAACCTTGCGTCTTAGGATAGAGATCGTTACTACTAACTATAGAAAGCTCAACAATCTCAAAAATCTGGGGCAATCACTTAAACCGCATGAAACCCAAACCATTTTGCTTAATCTTATCCGTGGCGCACGCCTGGTAAAATTATCTGAAAGCACGTCGGTATTTAATGATCCTAAGACTATCGCTCAACAATTTAGTGATGTCTTGGATGATACGGTTAAACTTGATGAATATGATCAAAAATTCATTCAAGAGAATTATCCTAATCTTGCTAACGCGTTACCAAAAATGATTTTTTATGCTGCGGCAGCAAGTTTAAGTCAGATTGCTACGAATTATAGTGAACGCAAAGCACAGCAAGCTAACAATACATATTTTTTTACTTCGCCTTTCACATTTTTACGATCCCTCTATCAAAAGAAGTTTACTGGTACGACATCTGAATTAACAAGACAACATGTCAATAGTTTACAAACAACACTAGATCAATTCATTTCAAAGCAGGCAGATAAAGTTGATGATTTAACTTTTGATGACGTAAATACAATATTACAAAAATCACAGGCAATGCTTTACTGCGCGGGTATCTTCTTGGCGAAGGAGAAACCTGCTTTAACCAATTTAACTCCGATCTCAGCACAGGTGATAGGGCAAGCTATCACTCAATTAGTTGTTCTCTTGTATCTCGGCAATCCTAAATTTCCACTGCCGATTCAAGATGGTGATGATGATTTGACTATGGCAGCAAAAAGATTAATAACACGTCTTCACCATAGAGACAATAAGGGATGGCATAACTACAACTATTATCACCGTATTGCTCATATCAAAACTAAATGTCTGGGTAGTATCTTCGATGCATGTATCGCGAAAGAAAATCGTACAGGTAGGGACAATAATAGCATTGCAGATGATTATCGAATGCTAAGCGAAGCCTTCTTTAGCACAGAATATCGCGATCAAAAACATGACATTATTTACCAAAGTAGGCATTTGCATAAGTAACTATTAATTAATATTTGCTCTGGCACCAATGATTTGCAAAAAGCGGCAATTCAAGATGCGAACCAGTTCGTGTTTTGAAGTTGGTGTATCATATTGTTCTTGTTCGTTTATGATTATAATTGCCACCTGACAAAAGCTGCTCATATTTTTTTGCCTTTTCGTTGTCATCCATAGAGTATCCGCATTCTGATCTTTCTGTATAATAGAAATTGGAAAACATATAAACTCCTAAATATTGTGATTTACTACTAAGCTGGCCTCTGTAAGTATCTATCGCTTTTGTCATCCTGTCTGACGCTCATCTTAATCTAAACGCTATCCAGGCGAAAAAGCGATAGATACTAACGGAAGACTGATTATAACTGATACAGGAATTAGTGCAATATTATAGCACAATGATTAAATATTATATATATCGTTTCCGTTTATAAACTATTAGGATTAACAGGGATAGCCTTTTATGAACTTCAAACCTCGCAATGACGTGACCCTTGTCAAGTTGCAAAATGCTATGATGAAAGACCTGATTCCGTTCTTCCACTCATCCACAACTGTCTTTAGTTCCTATATTTCGATATGTCGATAAAATAGTTAAATTTCGACATAAAATATTTATATGTTTATGCTATCTGCATATTCTAAAATTATGTCGATAGAATCCAAAATATGTTTTGTCGAAATTAAAAACCGACTGCTAACAGAAGCTTGACAATTTTTGACAAATGTCACACATTGTGCTAAATTTAAAATATGAAAGACATAGAACAACAATTTGAATTTTCTGCTGAAAAGAACCAATTTCTAATCAAAGAAAGAGGTATTTGTTTTGAGGATGTGATTGCAGCGATTGATGATGGTAATTTATTAGATATTATTAAGCATCATAATGAGAAAAAGTATCCTAACCAGAAGATTTATGTTGTGCATATTGATGACTATGTTTATTTGGTGCCGTTTGTAAGGAAGGATGAACAAACTGTATTTCTTAAAACTATTTTTCCAAGCCGAAAGTTGACAAAAAAGTATTTAGGTAAGGTAGGTGAATCATGAAGAAGAGGCAACGTGTAATTAATGCGAAGCTTGATCAGGAAGAGCAAGAGCTTTTAAAGTCTGTCGAGCAAGGTGAATGGGAGACAGACAAAGATGCCAAAGAGGAAGCGGTTTTTGCTAAAAAAGCTGCAACTAATGCTTTACGCAAAGATGCTCGCGTAACATTGCGAATCTCAACTGCGGATTTAGAGCGACTTAAAAAACGAGCTGCTTATAAAGGATTACCGTATCAAACATTTATTGCAAGTGTTTTACATGAATATGCTGCGGGTCATTTTGTTGAGGTTTCGAGCTACGGGGTCAAGTCTTGACTTAACACATTTATAATATGCGATAATGTGTTATGTCAAGATTTGACCCCGTATTCTCTAAATCGGAGCTAACCTAATACCTGGCCCAATAGTGGTTATTATGATGGGGGTATCATTCATTTTGTTTCAATCGCACCAATAAGAGTAGAAATAAATTTTTCTGCTTTCTCTATAGGTTGATAGCTTAAAATTTTCTGCAATAACTCTTGAGATTGAATATCAATAATTAGGTGATCAAACAAACGATGATAGAGTAGCTCTTGATCTAACATTTTGTTTATCATGTTAATGAGATCATCATAATAACCATCGATATTCAAGATGGCACATGGTTTTTGGTGCATGCCCACTTGGACCTCAGTCAAAACCTCAAAGAATTCATCTAACGAGCCAAAACCGCCAGGCAGGAGAATAAATGCATCTGCCAAATTAAAGATCATAGCCTTTCGTTCGCGCATGTTTTCAACGATATGAAGTTGATGGAGATTTGAGTGTGCGATTTCTTTATCCACTAATCCCTTAGGTA
Source organism: uncultured Gammaproteobacteria bacterium (assembly GCA_963748135.1). Taxonomy (GTDB): domain Bacteria; phylum Pseudomonadota; class Gammaproteobacteria; order JBGSLN01; family JBGSLN01; genus CAVVHY01. The sequence continues at coordinate 41,352 of CAVVHY010000044.1, forward strand.
AGACACCAATAGTGTGGCCGCCTTGGTTGATTACGCTGTCAGCTAGTATCTTCATTAAGCCAATATTAGCGCCGCCATAAGTCAATTCAATCTGATTTGAAGCAAGAATAGTGCCTATCTCTAAAGCCGCATGTGCAATGGCTGGGTTCTTTCCAATGCTAGAACCGCAAAACACAGCAATATTTTTAATTCTTTTAGGGAATTCCATGTTGATTCCTAATTTGTTGGTAAATACAGAGAATTAACTTTTGTATTTGGGTTAATTTGAGGTAGTTAACCTCTACATAACCCGGTAAGAGTTCAATGCTACTCAATGATTGGCTATTATTCAAGTCTGTTAACTTAGAATAACTAGCACTGGATTGAATAGATCAATAATGGGGGGGTAAAAAAATATGGTGGGACATTATCAGAAACTTGTGTTAACAACCTGAATTAAATGATATTTATCTATGTATCATTTAAATGCCTCCAAGAATTTCTCACTCCCCCTTACTACTACATCTATCATTTATTATTTCGCTCAATCGAAGAAAGCGCACGAATACTTTGGCTGGCAAATGAACTGCTGGATCGAAGGGATCAGATCTTTCATGATAGTGTTTAGCAATTTTTGGTGGTGAAGATTTGATAGTCATTATTCTATATCGGTGTGAATAAATTAGATGGATTTAACACAACTCGGAAGATATAATCGCCTTTTTACAACAAAGCCATAAACAACCCCAAGTATCAACCATATAGTCCCAACAATATGTGTTTGTCTTTGTAAACCATAAAAAACCCAGCTTGTTGTTAATAAACCAAGCAAAGGTAAAACAATATACGAAATGATTGTGGCTAGTTTATTGCTTTTAAGTATTTTTTTACGACAAGTTATAAAAAAATATATAACGGCAAGATTCAGTATGGCAAATCCTAATAGGGCACCATAATTTACCAATGCTGCAATATCAACTAGATTTAAGAATGTGCCAAGAAAAATACTAATTAACATTATAATACATATATTGAAATGGGGAGTTTTCCAATACCTATTTAATTGTGCAAATATATTTTTGCTGATGACACCATCTCGCCCCATGCCGAATAATAGCCTTGCCGTCGCCGCCATTGCCACAATATTAAATAATGCCATACTAACAATAAAACCCATCGAATAAAATAATGCAAACTCAACACCGCCAGTTTGCTTAGAGATATAAAACAAGGCTGTTTCTACCCAAGAAGTTTTCGTAATCATCATCCGCCACTGCGGCATAGCAAGAACACCCAGGTAGCCTGTCAATATCATGGTTGCTCCTCCAATTAATACACACAGAAAAATGGCTTTGGGGATATCATTTATTGGATGTTTTGCTTCTTCAGCTAAGGTCGTGATTGCATCGAAACCAAGATAACTTGCCACAGCTAGTGAGGTTGCCCCTATTAAAGCATTTATTTTTTTAAAATGAAAGGGAGTTAAACTAAATAAACCTGATAGATGATTGTGTTGGATTATTGAATGTCCTAACACTAAAAAATTTATGAAAACAAGCAAATCTATCGCCAACAACATGAATAGACCTAAACTTGCAAGTAACCTTATACCTAAAATATTAATAGAGCCTGTTAGTATGACAAATAAAAATAGTGCAGTTTCGTATGAAATTATATGAAATGTCTCGTGAATATACATTGCTGCACTCATCGCAGTAACTGTTGATATGAGTAAATAATCAAGTAAAACAATCCAACCTGCTATGAAGCCTAAGTAAGGATGACATGATCGACTGACAAAATTATACAATGAACCAGCTAATGGAAAATGCCTAACCATAATAGCGTAGCTAGAAGCAGTAAATAATATTGGTATACCTGCTATAATAAAAGGCAGTGCTACAGTACCTCCAGATTGTAGTAATACAAATCCAAAAAATATTGCTGGTGAAAGTGGTATCATATAGTTTAAACCAAATGCTGTTAACTGCCATACATTTAAACTACGCTTTAGAGTTTGTTGATATCCGAATTGTGACAAGTATTTGTCAGCTGAAGTTTGATGAGTGTAAGACTTCATTTTTTACTCCTTGAGTTGCTCCTTCTCATTGAGGTATCAAACATTAATAACTAACTGTCGAATGCTCGACTGAAATTCATTGAGTTAAAGGTAATTAATAGCCATTAAAGCGATAATCAGGTAATGATAAATATTTATTTCTTCATATTATTGCTACTAAAAATACTTCAGCTCTATTTTGTTTGATAAATGCCAGGCTGTTTAAATCTGTTGAATAAACATATAGTTTTAAGGCTCTCAATCATAAAAACAGCTTTTTTTCTCTCGTTACGATTTATGTTGTTATCTATAATTCTTGTACTTGAACACATTGATAGAATTTAAATTTTACAATATCGGGTTGATACTAATTGTTCAAATACGATCAATAAACTGCAAACTTCATACCTGATTTTATCCAACTCATCTGGGTAGTTAGACCTTATAGACATGTTCTTACATTCAGGACGTAACTACATCCGTATACAATGCGGATTGCGACCTAAATAGCGCTGATGGAAGAGCAAGTTAGTTTGTTATGAATCTATAAAGCATTATTAATTTGGTATTGAAACAAAATAACAAAGCCCTCCGTACATTATACGGATACACGGCGCATACGCCCTGATCTATAATTAATCATTATTTGAAAGACACGAATACATTTGAAATTAATAGTAGAGAGTAAACACTATGAGAAACGTAAAACCAATCACACCATCACAAGCAGCAATTGAATATTTTAATGAAAACGTTCATTATTGTATGGAGTGCCTGCATCATAAAGTAAAGGGATTAGCAAGACATGATCTCGAGATTAACCCTAATAAATTACGTATAGATATATTAAAAAAAATAAAACAAGGTGTAAACCATGAAAGCATTCAAACAACCTTACCAAAGAAACTGCAAGAGGATAAGCATGCTCTCTTCGTTATTAAGGTTCTACTAATGTGGACTCATGATCCGTCGACTCAAGACTCAATGACACCAGCAGAAAGATTTGATTTAAATAGATCACACTATGCTTGGCTACAGCAGTGGATGCAAGAACAACTTGAAAATACAATTAATTCTTACAAAGAGCTGCTTGTTCCTTTTACTCAGGATGAAGTCGAACAATTTAAATCAAATCGTGAAGAAGCACTAGCCGCCATTAAAGATGATACGTCTAGAGCGCTTTTTACACCAGATCAATTAGTTGATCTTGGTACAAACACAGCATTTAGATCCAACGTGGTGGAGATTTTAGTCAACACAAGAAACGCGCTTGATAGCTTCACAAAACTACAATTAGGCCAATTAGCAAATAATAGTAATGAACTGGCTATTATGTTAATGAATTCTGCACTAGATGGTGGCCCGATACCCAACTACACTATGGGTGATCTTAAATCGATTATTCTTAAACCTAATCTAAATGGTTCGATATCTCTAAAAGATGTGGCATTAACTTATAATCGACTTAAGGACATAGCCACATACTTTTTTGAGCGTCAAGAAGAAGCATCAGTTTCTGAACTTTGTGGTTTTACCAGACACACAAAATTAGCTCAGTTATTATTGATAAATATAAAAGATGAGTTTGTTATCAGATTAGATAAAGATGTGCTAAACACGGCGCTTTCTGGTTTAGATACATCGCACATATCAGAAGGTCGCGTTCTATGGATGTTGGCTGAAGACAATGTTCGAAATAAGTTAAATTATTCTAACTTAGCTAAACTAATTTGTTCATCAAGAAATCCAATTGAGTTTGCTATTAAAAATTTAATGGGTGAAATTTCAAACGAGCTAAAATTTACATTGCTAGACAACAATCAAGCTAACAACGAAGAAAAAATGCTACTCAAAGTCAATCTAGCAAGCAAGCATGAATTGACATATCGCCAATTCACAAGCATTTACGATTCTTGCTCTGAATTGGAAAAGGAACAGCTCGTTCGTGAAAATGTAGCTTTTTTATCTCAAAAATTTTATACAAACGCAAAGCTACAGGATAAATTAGACAAATTATTATTATTCATCATAAAATTAACTGAAGATATTAAGGATATAAATATTACTCCTTTACTTATTTTCACATTAAAAAATGTAAAACTATTAACAACTCAGGAAATAGAGCTAATATTCAACCTAATTGACCTTACCGAATTTTTTGGCTTTCAGGTAGATCTTTTGGTAAATGATAATGAGCAATGCGCAAGGGCTTTGTTAAAGCTAAATAATTGGGAGCGATACGTCTCCAATCCCCCTCGTCTAATAGAACATATAAGTAAAACTTATCCAAAAATTCTTGAAGAAGAGAGCCAAGATAAGAGGCCATCTCTAAATTCCAATTCTGAACCATTGCACCAAACAGAGACATCGGTTATGCAGCCGCCTACTTTATTTTCAGAACAATCACGTTCTAGAAGATACATAAAAAGAATTGAACGTAAAAAAGGCGAGATTAAATGTGATCATCGAATTAAACTGCATATTGTAGGGGATGATTACACAGGTAAAAGTTCGTTAATATTACGTTTTACTGATGATGAATTTAATGAAAGTCCGATGGGGACTGCATTAAAATACAAGAATCTCTTAATAGGTAGAGAGTTGAAAAATATTTTACTTCAAATTTGGGATTATACTCATAGGATTGAGGGGGCCAATCAGCCGGAAAAAGTTGATGGAATCATCTTGTTATATGATATTACAAATAAAAGTAGTTTTCAGAATATCATAAAAAGGTATGAGGATGCGAAAAGACTATCCCCCAAATATGATAAAATTATATTAGTCGGTACTAAATCTGATCTTGAAAATAGACGAGTTGTTCCTTATGAAACAGCTAAAGAACTTGCAGATAAAATGAGATGGGAATACATAGAAGCCAGTGCGAAAACAGGTTATAATGTAGGTCGCATTTTCGGTTCATTAACCCATGACCTTTGTTTAGAGAAAGGCTATATACAGAACAATGACAATCAGCCGGACGAGGGCGCAATGGAAGGAAAATCGAAATGCTTGGTTATGTAACAAAGCGAAAATTTTCTAATCTGGTGGATAAGGAATACATTAGTCTTTGTCGTTTGACCAGCATTGGCGTCTGTCACCCGAGGGCCGCTATCATTAGAATCAATTTTTCCGTATTTTATACGCTATTTTAGCATATCAGCGAATGTTAAAATGTTTTCATTTTTAGGTAATTTATTAGAGATTGATATGAAATTATTTGTAATTGGAAATTTAGCTCCTGTGGCGGCTTACGTTGAACTAACTCCGGTATCTCCTGCAGAATATTATATGCGCAAACAAAGACACTCAAATGCTTTTTTAATTGAGATGCTTTATGATCTAAATAAAAATGATATTGCCATTTATAATACGATAGAGGCGGCAACAACGCGTGTGGGTCCAACAGCACTGATTATATATGAACTTGACATAAATGATGCAGTATTACAGCAGGGAAATCTTTCATTTGCACTTTTTCAGCCTTCACCCTTGAACGAATCGTCTTACACGACGTCATCAATTCCTAACAACACCCATAGGGAATTAAGACCTGAAATCCCTCGCTACACAATTATAAATGATGTTATACCTAAGGCTAGACTTACTACAATACAAATCGAAGATACCATGTATACATTGAGTCAAGACTTATCCAGTTATCAGCGAATAAAATTCAATGATTTTGTTGGGCAATATAATCATGATTATAAAACGAGAACAATATTCGCGAATCCTTGGAGTAAAATGAAACGCCTTATTGCTGCAGGTAAGATACAAGATATGAAGCAAGTCTATGAATATGCGTATCAGCATCCTCATACTAGGACAGCAAGAGTTCTGAGAGGCATGATATTTGACGAGTCTCTATTAACTAGTGACGTTCATATTGTAGAGGATAGAAAGCTGGATATGGGATTAAGTCATCGTAGGATGCGCTAGAGTTTAGCACTAACGAAGGTATATCTAATTAATTTGAACGGTGATTGTTGCGAATAATTGCATATCGAGAACATAAGAAGGTGTTAGAGCAAAATGTTGGTAGAATAGGTTGGATTGTCTACAAGACATCCTAACAATTAGTGAGGAAACGGCCTTATTACACAACCGAGTAATAGTATTATAACCATCCAACGATTGCATGACATCGTGGATTGCCACGGTAACTTGACCTGACAGTCACTTCTAAAAATCGGAAGCTGTCAGATTAAGTCTGAGCTACTGCAAAAAAACTTATAATAAAAGATCTTTCCCTGTAATCATATTTCGCTTAATGGGTTCATAATTAATGGTCCTGAATACCAGTGCTTTTGATGCCATGCATCATAAATATCGAATATACCTCGACCAAATTCGTTTTTTTCAGTATCAATTACAAGCCAACTCAAAAATTTAGCAACTGTATTTGGCTCTAATCGCTTAATGTCATGGGCCTTACTTACGTTTGGTAACTGCAATTGTATACTTGTATTAACAATGCCAGGCAGTACCAGGCCGACTGAAATTCTTTGTTTACAATATTCTTCTCGCATATATTCAGTCAGCATATTTAGCGCGGCTTTTGAAATACCATAGCTTGCAAGTCCAGGTGTTACTTTATAAGATGAATAGATTGTTATATTTAAAATTTTTCCACCCACAAGATTTTTTAGTAGCAATTGACTTAAAAATAAAGGTGCTTCTGTATTAACTGACATCTGATAACGCCATGATTGCGTATCCAGATTGGCTAAAGGGCCTGAGGGCGCCATTAACCCAGCACTGTTAATGAGCACATCTATCTTATCATTCCCAATAAAATTTTTTATTTTTTTTCGTCCTGCTTGTGTGGCAATGTTGGCAGTCAATGTTTCTATATTACTATTTTCGTTTGCCAATTTAGTTAAACGATCTTGATTACGTCCAATCGCAATAATTCGATGACCTTTCAGTGATAATTCGAGTGCTGTTTCGTGACCAATCCCAGAGCTACCGCCGGTAATAATAATTGTTTTCATTTATATATCCTCATAATAATGCTCATGTGATTTCAAGCTAATGCTAGACTTTGCAATATGGGTGTGTAATTGCAGTATAAGCCTTATCTTTTGCTAATTGAACACTAATTAAAAGTGCTTCATCCATTCTATATAAAGCTTTTAATTATGCACTTTCATCAAGGAATGAAGTTTTGTTTTTCATTTCCGCCTTGAGATTGTAATGTAAGCCTTTACTGTTCCCTAGATACATGCTCCAGTTTAGCTAATATGTAAATTAACATGATCCGTATAGTATACGGTATTGTGAATAACGAAATTTAGACCACTTTAGATTGTAGTAGTCAAGAATTCCTGTATAGTTGCTGACTTTTCAAGATTTATTATCATATGAGGTTTAAATTACTACGGTTAATGATTAGCAAACTAAAACAAGAAAATACGAAAAAATATAGTTCGAGGTTCAAAAACTAAGTTTTAGAATGAAAAAAATAGTCACATCTTGGTCTAGTTGAGCACCTTCATTCACCCAAGAGGATAGTGGCATAAGCCGACAGTGTTTAGACTTATTTCCGAATGCTTTATACTGAAGTAATTTGGTTCAAAATGGAATCTGGAATGATATAGTAGTAGCCTAAGTCCATGGCTTGTTCGATAACTTGGCTTTTAGTGTCGCACACCAGTTTATTTTTGATGTTTTCAATATGACTTTCGACAGTACGCTTAGAAATATTTAACAATTTCCCTATCATGGAGGCTGATTTCCCCCGTAAGATATAATATAAGCATTCTGACTCCCGTCTGGTAAAAAGCTTATTTTCAAAGGATGCTTTTATATAATAAACCAGTTGTTTGCTTTTGTTTCCATGATGCAATCGGGAATAATAATTGGCAAGTTCTGTGGATGTTATGTCAATGTAACTCATACCAATACTTTGTACTTGTCCAGATTCGTTATATATAGGTTGTTTTGACCCCAATAGCCAGCGCATTCCTTCTTGATATCCACAATAGGCAATTTGCTTTAATTCATTTTTTGATTTTGTAACGAATTTATCTTCATCATAGAAAATGTCAACCAATTCGATCGCTGAAGTTTTTACATCTTTATAGGTTACACCTTGTCCTAAAAGATCTTCGCTTGATTGATAGCCAATATAGTTGGCAAATTGATTGCTGATACTCAGGAATCGTCCTTGCAAATCTACAATGCCATGCAATCCGGGTAATGCTGGAATCAACGGATTATCCTCCTCTATGTTTAGTCAAACTAGAGTACAAATTGTAAACAAAATAAGGTGGCATGTCAATTTTTTTTTGTGCTTGTAGCTCCAAAACTGAAATTTTCTCCTATATTTAACCCTGTATCCATTAAAATAAGGGGCAAGAGATGAGGGCGGAGATCGTAATGGGATGGCGAGGTCTCCCATTAGAAAGCCTTAGTCAACGTACATAATTTAACCATAAAAATTGCTTTTGCCTGTTGATCATGGCTTTCTAATGGGTGCCCCCGTTGTTCTGAAAAGCTGTTCAAAAGCCATTACTTGATTGTTGATGGCTTTACAACATGTTTGATACTCTGATTGTGGGATTTCCTTTCATTACCTTCATTTTTAGTGACAACTGTACTCTGATGCTCTTTTCTTGAAAAGAAAGTTGGCCATTGCTTAAAAGACTCTAAAGAGGCGCGATAACTTTCTTGCTTTTTTATATCTTGCTCGTCTCTAGAAGCAAAATCAGTAAAAGAAAGCACGCCACCTTCAAGGGAGATATCTAAGTATTTTCTTACTGTATGCCTAAGCCAAGCGTAGTGCTTTTTTTTGAATTCACAATAATTTGCAAGTCGTGTACCATCGAGTACATCAGGATTATTAGCCCAACTGTGTAGAGTTTTGATAGCAGTGAGCAATTTGGAATTACCGCGTAAAGGTTCTGGAAGAGATGATAGAATATCATCTAGACATTCATCATCATTAATTTTCCTGATTATATCAACATATATTAGAATTCCCCTTGATGCCCAAAAGCAGTCTTGGGTAGGTTTAATTTTTGGCGAATTTGTCATACACTCAGCCGACAAATCCTCTGAAAGCGAGTTAACACTATCTTTAAAATAATCAAATGCCGCTTGTTTTGGTACTAATTCAGAATCTTTCAAATAATCAGCTGCCGTTTTTTTTGGTTTTATTTCTGATAATGGCTTTGCTTCAGATACTAGCGATAAAGACTTCGTTCTTTCTCTAATGCACTGCTCCCTTTCAGAATCAGAACGATGTCCGTAATAATAAACTAGAAATTCAACAAAACTTAATTCATGCACACTGGATAAACTAGCTCCTAAAGGAACTTTCTTTTCACTTTTACATGTTTCTTCATGACTTTTTTTCATACTAATACGCACTCCTATATTGAATATAATGTTTACATCATGGGCAGTATAGCTTTGAGTTTTATCGCTTTGCATCCGTACAAAATACGTAGTAGTGAAATAAAAAAACACAGGAGCCTACATTTCGCGCCATTCTAGAAGTTGTTGAAATAAATCACCTATATTCCCATAACCTTTGCCTCTTTTTTCTCTAATTCGTTAGTAATAGCAACTTTATCATCATGTTTAATAGTATCGGTTTAACCGCTTGCACTGACACTTCTACGTCCCGTATTGCTTTTTGCTTTAATTCTCTTTATTTGTACCATATGCATTGCTTGGCTTTCATCGGTGGATGCCCTGACTGAATAATTAAGCATTGTTTGTCGCCTATGCGGATGATGGATAATGGATTTGTTATTCACACGCTTGGATTTTTGACCTAAGAGTTGTTAGAAATATTTCGTAAAGATGATGCATCAAACATCAGTCAAAATGAAGCATTTAATATGCCTGCTAAAGCACAAAAGATGTATGCAAATGAGTTTGTAAAGAAATCATCTATATACTATGGTAAGCAACCAAACTTTCATGATATTTTAAAACGAATATTAAGCTTTTCAGATAAATTTCAAAGCTAATTAAATTATGTATTGAGGACAGGCTCACATTAATGATTGAACAGGAAGTTATCTTACGAGAAAACCGTCGTTTACAAAATCGCCTTAAAAAAGCAAAGCTCAAGCACAAGGCAGCTATGGAAGATGTTGATTATCAAATCCCTCGCGGATTAGAGAAAGGCTTAATGCTTGAGCTTGCTAATTGTCAGTGGGTTAAGGCCCACCGCAATGTCCTCATCACTGGCCCCACAGGGACAGGCAAAACTTATTTGGCGTGTGCACTTGCTCATAAGGCATGTCTTGAGGGCTATACTTCACATTACGCGCGAATGACTCGCTTGATGCCAGAATTAAGTATGGCGCATGCAGATGGTTCTTATATAAAACGCCTAGAACAGTTATCCAAGACTGATGTCCTCATCCTTGATGATTGGGGGTTACTCTCACTTAATCAAGAACAGCGGCGTGACTTACTTGAAGTCTTGGACGATCGCCATGATAAAACATCTACGATTGTCACAAGCCAACTGCCGATTAAACTATGGCATGAAAATATCAATGATAATACGCTTGCTGATGCGATCTTCGATCGCTTAGATCACCATGCTTATCGTATAGACCTCAAAGGTGATTCTGTACGTAAGATCAAAGCCAAGTTGACTGATAAGGAGGTGAAGTAGTATAAGGACTAGCGTCGTTTCGCTCCGATGGCCGGTTTGGTAGGGTTACATGATCGAGTGCGCAGGAATAGGCATGGTTACTACCACTGGTCGTTGCTTTGTTTGTGGGTTTAACATTGAAGGCCAATTAGGCCTGGGGGAAGATGACAGCAGAAATGTACCGACAGAGCTTAAATATCCAAGATATCAAGCTCATCAAAAACATATTGCTGAAGCAAATCATTTAAGACGGCAAATAGAAGATTCAAAGATGCCGGGTAATCATAGAGGCATTGATCGTAAATCCATGACGGGAAGTGGTGAATGTTTTGATAGTGGGGATCATATGTTAAGAAGGCACAATTCACGCTAACGAAAATGGAATTGTTTGTTCGCAGAATCAAATTAATTCTATGGCGCGCCCTTAAGAGATGGACTCGAGCCATCCCTGGACCTCGGGGCTTCGCCCCGCGCTACGCGTGTCCAAATTGGAAATCCTGCCAATTTGTCGAACTCGGTTTTAATATATTTCGTCGGGAGTTCGAAGCCAGGTAGGATTATATAGAATTTATTATTAACCAATAGGTTGCGATGTTTAATTTGAGCAAAATGTAGTCTAAAATAGCCTGAAATACATAAGAAAAGAGTTAATGATCTACAATATTCCTACAGTCTTGATATTGTCAAAATTTTGGCAACATGCTGTTATCCACACATATTTTTAGTTTCTAAATTTCAATATGTCGATAGAATAGTAAAGTTTCGACATAAATGATTTATATATCTATGCTATCGACATATCTTGAAATTATGTCGATAAAATCAAAAAATATCGACATATTGTCTTGACAGATTTATAGTATCGACGTATCTATAAAATTATGTCGATATATTTGTGAAATTTAGACGTATTATGAAAATTGATGTCACTAAACCTTATAATAATTTGCCCAAATTACCACCTCAACAAGATATTGAGAGTAAAAAGATATTAAAAAAATGTATTGAGGCACGGGCTTCTTTAGCGGAGCTGAGAAAAGCCGCAGAGATGTTGCCCAAATCAAAGTGTTTTGATAAATACTCTTCCCTTATTAGAGGCTCAAGCAAGCTCAGAGATTGAAAATATAGTGACTACAACAGATAAGTTGTTTCGGTATGCTAATAGCATATCTGAGGCTCATATTGATCCTGCCACAAAAGAGGCTTTGCGCTATAGAACAGCCTTGAGAGAAGGATTTGAAGCTATTAAGTCACGACCAATGAATACTGTACTAGCAGAAAAGCTATGTTCAACTTTACATGGTATTGAAATGACTGTTAGAAAAGTTCCCGGAACTACTTTATCGAATCAAGCAAAGGGAGAAATAATTTATACCCCTCCAGAAGGTGAAATACTTCTAAGAAATAAACTTCAAAATTGGGAAGAGTTTTTAAATGATGAAAGTGATATTGATCCTCTGATAAAAATGGCAGTGGGGCATTATCAATTTGAAGCAATTCATCCATTTACAGACGGCAATGGTCGTACCGGAAGAATATTGAATATTTTATATTTGATCGAACAAGAATTATTAAATATACCCATACTGTATTTGAGTCGTTATATTATCAAGAATAAAACGGAGTATTATCAAAATCTATTAAATGTGACGTTAAAAAAAGATTGGGAGTCTTGGCTCATATACATGTTAGATGCTGTTGCAAATACATCCCAATGGACATGCAATAAGATTAAAATCATAGTTGACCTGTTGGAAGAAACGACTGAGCATGTTAAAAATAAATTACCAAAAATATACTCAAGAGAATTGGTCGAGCTATTGTTTGTGCAACCATACTGTAGGATATCTAATGTAGTAGATGAGGGTATAGTAAAAAGACAATCTGCTTCTGAGTACTTAACAAAACTTGTTGATGAGAATATCTTAAATGAAATAAAGGTAGGGAGAGAGAAAATATATATTAATATTAGATTTATGGATATCTTGTTTAAAGAAGGTGGCTATTGATGGTTATGTGTATTTGGTGCCGTTTGTAAGAAAGGATGAACAAACTGTATTTCTTAAAACTATTTTTCCAAGCCGAAAGTTGACAAAAGAGTATTTAGGCAAGGTAGGTGAATCATGAAGAAGAGGCGACGTGTAATTAATGCGAAGCTTGATCAGGAAGAGTAAGAGCTTTTAAAGTCTGTCGAGCGAGGTGAATGGGTAACAGACAGAGATGCCAAAAAAGAGGCCGTTTTTGCTAAAACAGTCGCGACTAACGCTTTACGCAAAGATGCTCGTGTAACATTACGAATCTCAACAGCGGATTTAGAGCGACTTAAAAAACGAGCTGTTTAAAAGGGTTATCGTATCAAACCTTTATTGCAAGTGCTTTGCACGAATACGCTGCGTATTTATGTGGTCAGGTCGCTTCCAAGTAACAATCGTGTTAGCTGTTAAAAAGCTTAGGATACACATGACAACCATTCATAAAGTTCAAGGACAGCAGAGACATGACCCCATAAATGTTGCAAAATGGCTATGATGAAAGAACTGACACCGCTATAGTTTATCTTTAGAAAGTTTAATTTTGCGCCGCAAATAAATCTCATAAAAAGCTTCTATTGACGCTGAGGACAATATCATACCAGCTAGGACCAATAAATATATAGGTTTTGTTTGATAGGTGTACCAAATTAGCGATAGAAATGCGCAAAGACACAGGCCGGCACCAATAATTGATATGAAAGCATAACTATTAGTTTTATTACTTAAACGGGTGTTGGCTATATTAACCGCAGCAAATATTAGTAAAAATCCAGAACTGCCCATTAGAGCAAGATTTTCTAAATTAATAAAATTTGCTGATAGTAAAGTGAGAAAGCTTGTAATTAGTAATCCAACTATGGGTTTGTTCCATATTTTCTTTTCTAATATTTCGGGCAACTCTCCTTCTGTAGCGATAATATAACTTAGACGGGTTGCCCCATAGATGGTTGCATTAATAGCTGATGCTGTAGATAACAAAGCGGCTATAGTAATTAATACAAAGCCAACATTTCCAAAAGTAGGCTTAGCTGCTGCTGCCAAAGTATAATCTTTTGCTTCAATAATTTGAACCATTGACAAACAACCAACTGTGACAATAGCAATAACTACATACAATAAAATGACAACTAAAACTGAAGTAAAAAATGCACGAGGTAAAGCTTTGGCAGGATCTTTGATATCCTTTGCTGTATTCGCAATCAGCTCAAAACCCTCGTATGCCAAAAATATAATCATGCCGCCAATAAATATGCTAGTTGGAGAAGACCAATTATGATATGCTAAACGGTCAGGAGTTATATTCCAGATTCCAAATGCAATAAAGATAATTAATATAAAAACTTTGATGAAAACGATAAAATCCTCTAAAGCACCAACAATTTTTACAGCAAATAGATTTAAAATTGTTAAAAAAACTATTATTGAAGTAATTGCTATATGAAGGAAATAGGGGCGCATTGAAGCTGAAAAAAAAGTAACAAAATAATTACCGAAGGCCGTGGCATATAATGACAGCATGATTATATAGCTCAGCCAAAGAAGAATATTCATCGTACCAGTAAAAAAACTAGAGCTGAAGCCTTTGTCAATAAAATAGACTGTTCCACCAGCATTCTGGAGCGCGACTGATAGACGAGCATAAGAGTATGCGGTAAACAACGCAACTACGCCACCAAGAAAAAAAGCAATTGGTGAAGCGCCACCTGTTAGCTGTACTGATAACCCTAAAACAGCAAAAATACCACCACCAACCATCCCGCCAATACCTATTGACGTTGCTTCCCAATATCCAATTTTTTTCTTATCAATCATATTTTTCTATTTTATTTAAGAATTGACTCAAACTCACAGCTATTTATAAATATACCTATCAAACAAGAAATTAATCAAGAGAAATTCAAAATCAGTTGTATCTTAAGCACATAGGATACACCTAAGCACGTCCTATCGAAAGATGAAGACTGGTTCAACTTGTAAACTTTTTCTCGGCGAATCAATGTAGCTTAATAAAGTTCTATTTCTCCTAGGAATAGGGAGTAAACATGACTCAAAGTGACTAATATTGTTGTAGTGATCTTCGAACCGCTAAACCGGAGACATAGAAAGCAAGGAGAGAATGTGGGTCGTAACCGAGTCCTCCGTTTAATGCGAGCGCATGATTTAAAGGCCGTTGGCAAAAGGAAGTTTAAGGCAATCACAAACTCAAGGCATAGTCATGCTGTCTCTGACAACTTGGTTAAACAGCAATTTAACGTATCAAGGCCAAACCAAATCTTTGTGTCTGACATCAGTTATGTTGCAACCAATGAGTGCTGGCTTTACCTGGCGGTGACCATGGATTTATTTTCAAGGAAAGTGGTGAGTTGGGCTATGGATAAGCGCATGACACGAGAGCTGGTCATAAAGGCATTGTTATCGGCTTATTGGCAACGAAAGCCCAAGGGTGATGTGATTCATCATTCTGATCGTGGCGTACAGTATGCATCTCATGATTTTCAACGCCACCTAAAGACGCTTGGGATGATTGGCAGTATGAGCGCGAAAGGATGTTGCTATGACAACGCTGTGGTTGAGAGTTTCTTTCATACGCTTAAGGTTGAATGTATTTATCAACACCGTTTTTCAACACGAGAGGAGGCAAAATTAGAAATATTTAAATTCATTGAAATGTTTTATAATACAAAGCGAATGCATTCAACTCTTGGCTATTATTCGCCTAATGAGTTTGAAGCACAGTTCGAGATCAAAAATACGGCTTAGATAATCCTCCGGAAAAGCGGATCAAGATCAATCCCATCACCGCAACGCTAGAGCGACTAAACGCTTTATAAAAAAAGCTCTTACAAGCAAGTCCAAATAGTCATGCCAGCGTGATTAATACGGATAAAAATCTAGCGTATCATTAAGTGATTGGTGAGCTTAAAGAGGAACAAAGTTTAAAGGCTAATATCAAGCACTGGCAAGTAAAATACCCTAATAATCCTCTTGAAGCCGATCATGGAAAATTTAAAATCTTTATTAAGCCTGTGAGAGGTTTTCAATCGACGAAAATGGTCTTTGTCACCATCAAAGGTTTTAAAGTTATGCGCTTATTTAGAAAGGGACAATTTAATGCAAGGCTCTATGGCTGCAGAACAGAAGTTTCATTTATTAATGAGCTGTTTGGAATTTACAGTTGATATCTGTCAAAAAATAGGTCTTTTTAAATAAGTTTAGTTTTTGCAACAGAGCCCTCTAAGCTACTGTTGGGGAGGCCCCCGTTCTACTTGCTCCGTATAGGATACGGATTTATAATATATTAATCTGCTGTAAAATTAATCAACCCGAATCACAGGTGAAGTTGAGGGCATTATTAAGGAGTTCTTATGTTTCGTGTTGGCCACCCGGATGATTATGAATCTCGAAAAGAAGAAATCAAAAAAGAGACTGTAATAATAGATGAAAAAGAAGTTGTAACTTATTGGTATAAAGAAGAATGGTTACGAAAACATGGGGTCAATTGGTTTCCTTCAGAAGAATTATTAAATAAAAAATCAGATAATGATAAGGATTCCTTAGCAATATTGAGCGATGCTGCAAAACAATTATACCGACATTTGAATTCTCCTACATTATCCACCGAGCAGCGAGCTCCAGAAACAATAGGTATGGCCGAAGCTGTGCAGGATGATGGAAAAGTCAGTGACGCTATCATAATGTGTACTAATGTTGATAAAAGGGCTTTAACGCAGCTCAAAACCTATTTATCTTCAGATAAATTTAACGCATTCATATCTGCAATTAAAAAGACAATAGAAAGTGGCGGTAAAATATATTTCTCTGGTTGTGGTTCTAGTGGACGTCTAGGGTTGTTACTTGAAAAAATACTGCGAGAAAAATTCCCGGAATATCAAAAACAATTTGTTAGTATTATTGGAGGAGGAGATTTTGCGTTAGTCAGTGCTATTGAAAGATTCGAAGATAATAAAGACTATGCTATTCAACAATTAGAACAACAAGGATTTGAGTTAGGCAAAGATTTATTGATTGGCAATAGTGCCAGCGCAAATGCAACTTTTGTAAATGCACAAATTAATCATGCTGCCGAAGAAACAGTACCAAAATATTTAAAACCTTGGTTGATTTGTTGTAATGATAATAAAGCGCTTGAAGTAACAAAGAAAAACACCGATAAACAACATCCCATTGTAAAAAATCCAGAGAAGATGAATATTTTATCCTTAGATGTTGGTGCAAATGCATTATCTGGTAGTTCACGTATGCAATCTGCAACGGTTACTCAATTAGCAATATATTTTGCAATCATCCAAGGTTTAAAATCAGAATCAGATTGTGAAAAGCAACTGGATTTATTACTGGGATTGCTTAAAGAAGCAAAATTAGAAGATACATTACAGGGTTTGATTATTGCTGAATCTGCATGTTATGACAATGGGGATCGCATCATACGTAAGATCGATCCAAAACTGGGTATCACTGCTTTTACAGATGGCACTGAACTTGCACCGACGTTTAGTATGAATCCCATTGAGAATTTGCTGCTCGGAACCTGTACAGATGAAAAAGCCAGCTGGATTATACCAAGCATTATTGGTGCTGAAACTCAAGAAGAAGCTTTCAAGCTGATCATTGGGCGTGAGCCTTATAGCCTTAATTGGGAGCATGAGCCAAAAACCATGCCAGATAAATTAGCAGGATTCGACTTTAGTGAGTATGCAGCCAAAACCCGACAACAATATTTAGATAAAAAACGCCAACAAATTGAATTTGAGATTAAATTAAGTGAGGATGAGAATCAATTGATTCTAAATTTAAATCATGGTCAGATAAAAAAAACATTTGATCTCACTGGTTTAGATCCTTTATGTAAGCAAACCTTCGTAAAAATCATACTGAACACATTATCAACCTTAGTGATGGGGCGACAAAGAAAGTATACCAGTAACTTAATGCGTAATGTGGCCGTTAGTAATGCAAAATTATTTGCGCGCGTTCTTCGATACGTTAAAGACGAATTAGCAAATAATTTCCCAGATTTTAAAAAATTACTCCGTATACCAGGTGCTGTTTCACCTATTGAAGAAGTTATAGCTTTAATCATTGCCGACGTAAAACTTCAAAATATGAGTTATGAATCTATCGTTGCTGAGGTAATGAAAGTCATCAAAAAAAATATTAATATGCCTGGAGCTGAAATAGCGCCCATACAAGAAAAGCAAACTATTAAGTCTGTAATCAATAAATCCGATGTGGTTGAAAATGACAGTGAAGGAGATAAAGGAAGAGCACCAAATGATTTTGGCCTCTTTAAACGGCGCTTGAATAAAGAATTACAATTTAAGGTTGAATTCAATCAGCTGGGTGCAAAAATAATGGGTATGAAGCGATAAAAATTGTATCTTCATCTGTGGTAGCTCAGACTTAATCTGACAGTTTCCGATTTTTCAGAAGTGACTGTCAGATCAAGTCGACACTTTTACATCTTAGCACTGCAACCTGGTCAAAGAAACACTCACAAGGTCTTTTCTTGTCTCTGAGGGTATGGAATTTTCTATTACATAATTTGAAATACGCTCGATAATTTCATGAGGAGGGCGACTCAGATAACTTTTTTCTGTGTTTGCTGCAGTAATCATTTTCGTGAGCAATTCCTTTTTGTTGTGATAATTTTCATCTTCTGCTATATAAGTTAAAATGTTATTAAACATTAAAACCAATTGGGTAGGTTCAATGCCATCGATATTCAGTCTATTACTGCCGGTAGGTTTTATCTTTCCGAGTTTGGTCTGCATATGCAACAACATTTTTTTCACAATCTGGTAACGCCTATCGGACTTACTGATGGTAGTAACCCAAAAAAAACTAACCATGCGTTCCCTTGTTGACTTAGAACATAATAGTATCAGTTCATTTATATAATTTTCTGGCGTGAATTTGTCTTTTGTACTCTCATCTATGTCCTGAAAGCTTTCCTTCAGGCCTGCATAATCTAAATTCTGCAAAAGTTGATAAATAGTAATAGCATGTTGTGCGGTTTTATTATTAATTTTTAGTTTTAAGCGTTTGGCACGTAATGAACAATCCATAAAAGGTTTTGTAAAGGGTGATGTATTTAGAAGCCTACCATTAAAAAAATCTGTGATAATTTTTATATCTTCATCTTGAACTAGGGTAAGCCCAATATTATTGATATACTTTTCCCACCAAAGCTGAGCTTGTTCATTATCTTTAGAAATGCCTAATCCTTCACTATACATCCAGCCTAAATTGAATTGCGCCGTTGCATGTCCTTGCTTAGCCGCTTGGGAATACAACTCAACGGCCTTCTCGTAATTTTGGGCAACGCCTCGTCCCTCTTGATACATCCACCCTAAAGTGTTTTGTGCCCCTGCATACCCTTGTTCAGCTGCTTTAGAATACAACTTAACGGCTTTCTCATCATTTTGGGCAACGCCTTGTCCCTCTAGATACATCCACCCTAAATTGGATTGCGCCATTGCATGTCCTTGCTTAGCCGCTTGGGAATAAAACTTAACGGCCTTCTTGTAATTTTGGGCAACGCCTCGTCCATATGCGTACATTAATCCTAGATTATTTTGCGCCGTTGCATATCCTTGCTCAGCTGCCTTAAGAAACCACTCAACAGCTATCTCATCATTTTGGGCAACACCTCGTCCTTTTCTATACATTATTCCCAAATTGAATTGCGCCGTTGCATGTCCTTGCTCAGCCGCCTTAAGATACCACTCAACGGCTTTCTCGTAATTTCGGGCAACGCCTCGTCCTTTTCTATACATTATTCCCAAATTGTATTGCGCTTCTGCAAATCCTTGCCTAACTGCTTCTTGAGCGCATTTAAAAGCTTGCTCATAGTCTCAATCAACTCCACGCCCAGCATAATACAGGAAACCCAACATATAGCGGGACGGGGGATGCTTCTTTCCTGCAGCCTTAAAATAAGCAAACGCTTTCGACTCGTCGGGTGTTGGTAACCCTATACCGCTTAAGGCTTGTAACCCACACCGGAAATATTCGAATGCTTGTTCATCAGAATCTGCAGCTGAAATATTAATTTTATGAGTCACTCTGAGACTTCGATTTAGTTCACTATCAAGCCTTAATCGCTTCATGGCAATATAACTTCTCGTGAACTCATAGGCTCGATAATATGCTGCACAGGCATCTAAGAACTTGCTGTTATCTTTTAAAACATCACCTTGTTGAATGTACAATTGGGTTAAATCTTTCTTAAGAGTTCGATAAGCGGATGTGTCCTTATCAGGTGCTGCTTTTAATTTCTTTTCAAGCTCAGCTATGCTTTTTTGAAGCGCCACGACGGTCTCAGCTGATACTGTCATATCTGATATTCCTGACTTTCCGGCACGATACCTTTGCATAATTAAACTACCTTTGTCGATGGGGACGAAGTTATTAAATTATACGCGGCACCACTATCAAACACTTTGTTGTAGAAGGTCAATATACTTGTTAATATCGGAAAATAAGTTCGATAAAAGCGAAGTAAGGAGAATGGGAACAGGTCTTTCATTATAGCATTTTCCAATATTTATGGGGTCAGGTCGCTTCCAAGTAACAATCGTGCTAGCTGTTAAAAAGCCTTAGGATACACATGACAACCATTCATAAAGTTCAAGAGCAGCAGAGACATCCCCCCCCAAAGTTGCAAAATGCTATAATGAAAGACCTGACACCGTTCTTCCAGTTATAAAAATAATGAGAGCGTATGACACGCTTTTGATGGTTCTCATCAAACCTGTCCTTCTAATTGTAATTATTAGCTGCCATTAGCTTACGATGTTAAGGGGAAGGTGTAATTACTAAAATTAGTAGTAATAAATAGGGAAACTATTATTAATTGAATTAGGTTTAATGCGCTTTCTCTAAAAGACAGCATCTTTGAGACCAAAGCTGAGTTTTCCTAGCAGGACAACTTAGCGAAACAATCATCAACAACTTCTTTTTGTTTTTCATGTGATAAGTGATCTGACATACCAATGATTGCTGTATATCTGAGAATTTCGCATGGGAAACGAGATAGATATGTAGTGCCTCTGTTTGTGACGCTGACCATATTTGTAATTAGCTGCTTTTTATCCCGATAATGTAAATCTTCAGCTATACAATTTAACGCATTGCCAAATATCGATACTAGTTCTTGTGGTTGAAAGGTAACAATATTAACTGTTTCGTCGCTGACAATAGCTCCCTTTCGATCCCGCAAAAATTGCAAGATATTTTTTATGATTTGATAAAGTGGATGCTGTTTATCAATGGCGTACTTAAAAAAAGATGCCTTATGTGTATCATCTGATTTAGAGCAAAGTGATTTTAGTTTATTTATGTAGTTTGCTGGTGTGAATTCAGCTTTAATCTGGTCGTCCATATCCTTGGTGCTTTTTATCAATGCTGCATAATCTAACGATAGCAGAAGTTGATAGATAATGAATACCTGTTGCGCTTTCTCATCCTCTATATCTAATTTTAAGCGCTTGATACTTAATAAACAATCCATATAGAGCTTTGTGTCCTGTTTAGTCTTTTAAAGTGGTTCAACCACCGCTTCACAACATAAATCTAAAACACGCTGCACGGCGGTTTTGGCTGAATTGGTATGAATGGTTGAAAAGCCAGGGCCCGTCCTCATATTCCATGCCTTTAACATATCAAGTGCACTGGCGTCTCGGACTTCACCGACAATGATAGAATCGGGTAAGGCCCGCATGCTGACCCACAATAAAGTGTTGGTATTGATAGTTACCGTCGTTAGCATGGCCTTGGTATTTAAGAGACTGCATTGCAATTCTTGGACTTGCTCAATCATTACGACTCGATGACCCAGCAGTACATGTCGGGAAAGCTCTGCGAGCAGCGCATTGGTAAAAGTGGTTTTACCTGAACCTGGGCTGCTGCTTACTAAAATATTACGTCTATCACGTATCGCTTGGAGTAGTATTTCGGCATATTCCAAAGATAAGATTTTTGCTTCAATATAATCGTCAAAGTGAAATACCACCTTGGCAACAAGATTACGTGAATCCAACATTACTCAACTAAAATGGAAACATGTTAATTTAAAGTTCCGACATGCCTACATTCCTGCTGAAAATTCCAAAACTAAAAAGGCAATTCCTATCCCATTAAATGCTACCGCAATAGATGTTATTAAAAGACAAATTGGTAAACATTCTGAATTTGTTTTCACTTATAGAAGCAAACCTGTTAGAAGATGTAATTGCAGTGCCTGGCGGAAGGCTCTAGCACGATCAAGTATTATAAATTTTCGTTGGCATGATCTACGACATACTTGGGCGAGTTGGCATGTACAAAATGGTACGAGCCTACATGAATTACAGCAACTTGGTGGGTGGTCTAACTTCGAAACGGTATTGCGTTATGCGCATTTATCTAGTCGGCATATCTCCGATGCAGCGGATCGAATTCACGTCACAAATTTGTCACAATTGGGTGTTTATGATGAAGAGGTTGTTTCGTAACTCTTTGATTTTAATGGCGCGCCCGGAGAGATTCGAACTCCCGACCAACCGGTTCGAGCCGGTTACTCTATCCAGCTGAGCTACGGGCGCGGATAGGATTTTTGAAGGGCAAAGCTTAGCATGATTTTATTGTTTTGCGCCAGGGCTTTGCTATAAATCTTCGTATAATTTGAGACTTATATCAATATGTAAGCTAGGGGGACTGCGGGGGTTGATTAGGACGATGAAATCATTGAAATCAATGGGACATGAAGCCATTGGGACATGAATCCATTTGAATTTAGGTATATATGACCAATAATTATCTTATGCTGATGCGGTTGAATTTTTTTTAGTTTCAGTCATGAAGGGAATTCCTGTCTCTTGCTGAATTTGGCTGAGTGTATCCATAGTTCTGGTACTAGGAGATTTACCAAACATGCCTAATAGTCCGACGGGTAATCTTATTCGCGAACGTGCCGTGTTTAGGATGGCTTCATCTTCCTTGGATAGGTAGCCAGAATCTTGAGCTGGTACGTTAAGATTATCTGCGTTTACCTGCCATGCCATTTGCGTCATTCGCAATCATAATTTCATCAGTAGAATTACCATCATCACTAATTAATTGTTTAGACTGGGATGTCCCTTCATTGCTTTCATCGGAGAGCGAGCTTGAAGTTGCATTATCTTTGATCAAGTTATTTGTTACATTTCCTAAAATAGTTATTTTAGCTTTTGCGCTCTTTTTTAACGGGTTGGTTCCATGTCCCAAGCGTTTAACTTCAGCACTTACGCGTTGATAAGTTTCTATTCGGCGCCATGACTCAGAAGTTTTTGGTTCAGAGTTGATTTCTGTTGTTACTTCAACTGTGGTTAGTTCAACAATATTGGTTCCATTATCATTCGCTGATTTTGGCCAAATTCTTGCAGGTAATAAGGTAATCAAGCCATTTTTTATTTTAGCTGCTAAATGAGCGCCTGATTTTAATAAGCTCGGCCATTCTATATTAAAACTACGTTTGATGGATTGGTTAAGTGTTCTATGATAACGGTTTCGGAAATCATCGTTACGTGATGGCAGGTAACCGAAGCTATAATCCCAAAGACTGCTTAGCAGATACACTGGCGCCAAACAAATTTTGATAAAGGTACCAGGAAGATCACTATGATTGTGGCCGTGTTCATGCTCACCATGATGGGCATGATCGTGTTCCTCAAATGGAAAAATATAATGATAGTCTTGCGCAACTTCATCCAATGTATTGACAATTGCGGTCAACACGGCGGGTACTGGATGTAAGATATCGGCTGTCACACCTTCACCCACAACATGACCAATAAAGATAACTATCTTTAGCGGTAAGCTGATAGCATTAATTGCTAATCTAAATGGATTACAAAACTGCAACCAATTTTCTTCACCTTTGGTGGCTTTAAGGTTATGCCAAACGCCATGAAACATGTTTTTAATAGATACCTTAGTTAATTGATTAAAGGTGTCTAATCAATTACTGATATTAAACAAAAAGTCGGTAGATGTATAAGCTGATACGGTAATATCAGGGACCCAGACACCACCTTTAATAATAAACGGTGATAGCGCCATCCCAGCCTTGGCGGTATACCACCAAGTACCAGCTGTAGCAAGGGTCGCAAACAGACTTAGTCCAACGACCGACGTTAACAGGGCCCCATAAAATCTTGTTTCCAAGAGATAGCGAGTTAAACTTTCTTTATAATCTATACCCTCAATAGTTATCGTCTTCCGGAAAAACTGCTTTTTGATATTTTTTGTCCATTTCCGTAAGGTATTGTTCCGGATCATATTTGAGATTGTGCTGTAAATCATGAGGCTATAGCCGAACGCGGCGCCAAAGGCTAACACATATATATGCCAATGCCAATGGAGCCGCGTTTCACTTGCAGTGAAGCCGAAGGCGCTTATGCTTGCGAA
>CAVVHY010000045.1:0-33306 GCA_963748135.1 uncultured Gammaproteobacteria bacterium
TATGAACTGCAACTAAGTTCACTTTGTTCGCTAATTTGCAGTAGCCCCCGGCATGAGAATGTTTAGGCAATCCGAAATTTTCTAAAAATTGTCAGAATGCAGATGCAGTGTCACTACTATTGAATGTTGGCGTCATTCTGTTATCTCGACTAGGATAATTCGAATTAAGCTGTTTTTGATGGTGTGCATGTTGCTACAAGCGCACTCACGTTATGGCCAAGGATCCGCTTAGTCGCCCATAAAATACAACGACTATTGGCGAATTTATTATTAGCCTTTTTGTTAGCGTAGATAAGAGCTTTTGACGCAAAATTTAGCATTTTATCAGACAAGCGTTTACTGTTTTTTATCGTTAGACCGGCGTCCTTCGCTGATTCAACATATTTATTTATAGTTTCTTCAGAGGTAGGATCTTCTAGCACATCAACCGTCTTATTCAAAACCGATGTTAAATCTTTTATGGGAGCCTGTCGGTTATAATACATTTGCGTTACTTCCGAATAAATTGGCTCAGCACTATCTCTGAGATCTTGATTAATGTCCTCATTATCTAGAGCCTTTTCAAAACGCCGTTGTGCCTTTACAAACTCCACAGTATTTTTTAAGTGGGTGAGTTTTTCTAGTGTTGGTGAAGCTGTGGGTTTCGGTGCAGTTAATTTAGAATTTGTAACTTCAGCAGGTTTGGCAAGGATGTTATAAAGCGCGTTATAAGCACTGATTTTATCTGCGGCAGTCAATAAAGTATCTTTTAAGTCTGCAACTAAGTCTCTAACCAAAGCTTCAACAGTTTGATTTGACGCTGCTTCCCAAATATTAGAAGCGTTATTAGGACGCTGCTGGCTTGTCACTGCATATGCCAAATAATCATCTAAATTATCAGTGACTTCACCTGCAATTATCTTTTCTAGGAATTCATTAGAAACTTCAATAGTATTTAAAACAAATCCATTCTCTGTTAACTTAAATATGGTTTTGATTGAGCCAGGTAACATAAAACAGCTTTCTCTTCCATTCATGTTATCGATCTTAAAATCAGTCGCTTCACTTGAAAGAAAAACTTCGCCTTCTTGTTGATATAAGTTAAGGGCATTGCTTTGAGCAGCGATATTCATACTAACTTCATACAGTGGGCCATTTAGCAATTGCAGCCCAAGATCGTTTGGGTCTTGAGTATAATATTTCCATGCTAATTGATAATTTTCACCGAGCTCTTTACCTAAAAATTCGTTAGCGTCAGCTTGAGTTTGAGAGTCATTAGTGAGACCTGTTAATATTAAAGCATTTTCAGCATGCAAGTCTTTCAAGTGTCTTCCATTGATGCGCAAACTGCCTCGCAAGTCATCTAGGAGATGTTTGTTTGAATCATTTGGATCAACTTTGCAAAGTAAATCATGATCAATGTATTCTTTTAAGGCAATATTTTTGTTGTGTACTTCTGCATCTGGTGTAATTGTTAACATTTTTCTTCCCCTAATAATCTATATCACTATAGTTTATGTTAACTATATCGCATATAATCTTAAGATTACCTTAAACCTAGGAAAAATATATTTCAAGAAATATATTTTGGTTATATTTCGAACAGAATTCCAAGGAGCAATTCATGCAAGACTTGCTACAGATAGAAAACCAATTATCTAATGAAGAAAGGACTGTCCGCGATACTGTGCGTCACTTTGTTGATAAAGAAGTCATCCCACTCATGCCAAATGCCTATGACCAAGGTGAATTTCCTAGCAAATTTATCAAAGAACTCGGCAAGCTTGGTTTGCTTGGTATGACATTACCTGAACAATATGGTGGTAGCGGTGCCAGTGCTGTTGAATATGGCTTGGCTTGCCAAGAGTTAGAGCGCGGTGATAGCGGGCTTCGAAGTTTTATGTCGGTGCAAAGCGCGTTGGCGATGTTTCCTATTTATCGGTTTGGTAGTGAGCAACAAAAAGAACAATATTTACCTAAGATGGCGCGCGGTGAAGTCATTGGTTGTTTTGGCTTGACGGAACCTGATGTCGGGTCGGATCCGGCTAGTATGCGCACAACGGCGGTGAAGACCAAAGAGGGTTGGCGTCTCAATGGTGCCAAGATGTGGATTACTAATGCACCATTGGCTGATATTGCGATTGTCTGGGCAATGACGGATGATGGGGTGCGCGGATTTGTCGTCGACAAAGCTACCAAGGGGTTTGAACGCCGGGAGATTAAACATAAATTATCTTTACGTGCCTCAGTGACCGGGGAATTGATTTTGCAAGATTGCCTCGTGTCTGATGATGCCTTGCTACCTGGTTCGACCCGAGGTTTAGTCGCGCCATTGAGTTGTTTGACCCAGGCGCGTTTTGGTATTGCCTGGGGTGCAATCGGTAGTGCCATGTATTGTTTTGAATCGGCATTAGACTATACCAAAGGCCGTATTCAATTTCGTAAACCGGTGGCTTCGTATCAATTGGTACAAAAAGACTTGGTTGAAATGTACTCTGAAATCGTCAAGGCGCAATTATTGAATCTGCAAGTTGGTCGTTTAAAAGATCAAGGTAAAGAAGATTTTAATATGATATCGCTTGCCAAGCGCAATAGTTGCCAACAGGCGCTAAAAATTGCCCGCATGGCGCGCAATTTATTAGGGGCAAATGGTATTAGTTTGGATTATCATGTGATCCGACATATGAATAATTTGGAATCGGTCTATACTTATGAAGGAACGGATAATATTCATACCTTAATATTAGGTAAATATTTGACGGGTATCAGTGCCTTTGAGTAATAATGGGATAGGGCAATTTGTTTTTGACATTGGCTATTGCCGCATTTGAATAAAGTATAAAAAGTATCAAACAACAAGGGGACCATCATGCGAAAAGGGATTCTATCTATCATCATAATCATCTTGGTTATTATCTTTGTGACGCCGGCATTGATGGGTCAATACTTGCATTATGATTTGGTTAAGAAGTTCAAACAAACCAAATGGCCGATGGGTTATCAAGTTAAGCTTAGTAATTACAAAGCAGGTTGGTTGACTTCCAAAGCCGATATCACAATCAAATCGACTGGCAATGGTGCGATTGCTAAACAGACTTTATTGCGTGATAAGGAATCCTTAGAATTTAATATAACGATTTATCATGGTCCTCTGACCTTTGCGACCAACATGCAAGGCAATACGCAAATCTTTTTTGGCCAAGCAATCCTTAAAGGCAATGCGAAATTAATCGATTTTCCATTAAAATTATTTGCTAAGATTTATTTTAATGGCTCTGTCGATGCCAATGTTTTAAATAATGGTTATATGCATAAAGGTGAAAAAACGACATTAACTATGCAAGGATTTACGGGAAGTTTTGCGATAACCAAAGCTTGGCAAAATATGCACGGTGAAACAACGGTTAAAGGTATTCAAATTACTAATAATGAAGACCAGGACCAAATTATCGTGCCCAGTGTCAAAACAGAATTTAATCAACAATGGCAAATAGTCAATGGCAGTGGTATGTGGGTGGGTTCACGCACTGATAATATTGAAAAAATGGATATTACCAAGGCCAAGACATCGATGGTCAAAGTAAATAATATTGAGATCCATTCACAATCTGAATTAATTAATGAGTCATTAAATTATAATATTGATGCCTCAGTTGGTTCGATTGCATTTGCGGGTATTGAAACCATGGGCCCTGGTGTTTTGAAATATCAATTAAAACATATGCAAGCCAAAAATTTATTAGCACTAAAAGATTTAATGGAAAAAACGGGTAGTACTGTTGCCAAAGAAGGTGAGTCTGCAGTGGCGTTACAAGAGATGCTGCATACTTATGCACGATTGCTTTCAGGCACTAGCCAAGAATTGCAAGAATTGAGTTTAAAGACGCCTGAGGGTGATGTGTATATCACTGGTCACTTGCGTGTACCTAAGTTGGATGTTGATAATGCGCAAAACAATCCATTATTAGTAGGTGCTATGTATACTGCCTTAGTATTAAATTCCAAGGCGCAATTGATGTTGCAACTACCGGAACACTTCGCTTTAAAATTATTGCCAGAATTGGCACAACAAGCTGGTCAGCCCTATGATGCCAAGGCGAAATTGCAGCAATTGCAAGCCGTGGGTATGGTGACAGTGAATGATGACGGTAATGTGATCATGCAGTTTAGTTATGAAAATGGTCGGGCGCAATTAAATGGTCAACCGATAGCGCAAGTGATTCAACGCTATCGTGCCTTACAACAAGCACCCGTTCAGCAGCCGACACAGCAACAGCAGCCAGCACAGCCGTCAGCGTCAGCACAGCAACAAGCGCCAGGTCAACAGTTAGTGCCAACTCAGCAGCCAGCAATGCAAGTCACACCTGCAGCTTCGACGGTGCCATCTTTGTCACCAACTTCAAATTCGCAGCCAACGCAATCAACTCCGCAGTCAAATCCTTCAAATTCTGCGATTGATCATTAGGTGTTAATTCGAATCTTTAATTTTACTGTCTTCGTTTTTCTTCTAACATCTTGCGGCGTAATTCATCAATCTTGGCTTGGATGCGCAAATGATCATAACGCTCTTTTTGCGGTGCCTTTAATGCTAATTGCAATTGCATTAAGGCAAGTTGTTTTTTGCCGAGTAGTTCATAGAATTTTGCTTGCGCCTGATGGGCTTGTGCTTGCTCTCCAAGCTTAGCTTGCGCTTGTGCTAAATAATAATAGAGTGGGGCATGCTTAGGAAAATGCCGAACTTCTTTAGCAATAAAATCTACCGCACGTTTATTATCGCCGGCAGCAACCATCTCTTTGCCATAGGTTAAAACGACTGGGAAATATTTAGGATCAAATTCATAAGCCTCTTGCAATACCTTGACGGCAGCGCTTTGTTTATTGCTGGCATCCAAGATTGCAGCCTTGGTCATTAGAAATAATGTCTTATGCGGTTCGCGTTTAATCAAATAATCAATTTGAGTTAATGCCTGTTTTAATTTCTTTAGGCGCAACAATATCAAACTATAACCATAGCGTGCTGCTAACTTATTCTTTGCCTTCTTTGAACCGTTAACACGATCTTTATAATAATTGTAGGTTTCGTATAAATTATCACTGGTGTCTACATTGACGCGGGCTTGAATATAACTGAAATTATAAGGTTTACGATAATGTCGTTTAGGTAGATTTTTGGCGACTTCTTCAGCGGCGGCAATCCGTGCTGAATTTAATGGGTGAGTGCGTAAATATACCGGGGCATCATTGGGATAAATACGCTGTAGTGTTTGAAAACGTTCAAATAATTCAGGCATACTCATAGGATTATAGCCGGCATTATATAAGATATGTAAGCCGACACGGTCTGCCTCTTCTTCATTACTGCGAGTAAAATTAATCATGCTTTGGGTTGCCCCGGCCATACTGGCCATCGCGGCACCACTACCGAGCGCTGGATTGCCAGTGCCAGCACCAAGGGCGATTGCCGCTAACACACCTGCCAAGGTAGGTATGCGTAATTGTTTGGCATGGTCAATTGCTTGGGCAATATGGCGTTGCGTGACGTGTGCTACTTCGTGGGCTAAAACGGCAGCAACCTCATCTTCTGACTGCATGGCGCTGATCAAACCGGTATTGACACCGACATACCCACTTGGGCCTGCAAAGGCATTAACGCTTGCATCGGTTAACACAAAAAAGTGGAAGCGCTTAGAGTTGGCATGAGCACCGCGCACTAAGCGTTGTCCTAGCGTTCTAATATAGTCTTGTACAATAGGGTCTTTTAATAAGGATTCTTGTTTGAGTATTGCTTTAATAAATTTTTTACCGAGCTTGTCTTCTTCAGTTTGACTTAATGATAAGACTTGGCCACTGCTAAAATTAGACGCGTCACTAAAATTGGGGGTACCGATAATTTCAATATCGAAAGCCGACGCCGATTGGAATAGACATAATCCAAGACTAAACAATAAACTGTACAATATTTTTCTCATAAAGGTTTATCCATTTGCCAAGCTAGGGTACAATATTGTTCTCCTAAGTTGCTCTAAAAGTATATTTTCAGGACTTACGCAAGAGGCATATCTCACGCATGCACGAACCATATCTTACAACCGCGCTACAACTTGCTGCCACCCGCCGCGGCTTTTGTGCCCCTAATCCTGCAGTGGGTGCAATCATTGTCCGTGACGGTCAAGTGTTAGCGACTGGCTGTCACATGGCGGCCGGCCTTGCGCATGCCGAAGTGAATGCGATAGAAAATTGTCGGCAAACAGCAGGGGCGACTTTATATGTAACACTAGAGCCATGTTGCCATTACGGCAAGACACCGCCTTGCACCGATTTAATCATAAAAAGTGGTATAACAAAAGTAATCTATGCCTACCCGGACCCTAATCCAGTGGTGGCGGGTCTGGGTGCCCAACGATTGCGAGAAGCTGGAATACAAACCCAATTGCTACACACAGAGGCGATCGATAACTTTTATCAAAGTTATCATCATTGGCAACAAACTAAGTTGCCATATGTAACCGCCAAGATTGCTTTGAGTCTCGATGGTAAAATCGCCGAGGATAATGGTAAACCGGCACAGTTAACCGGTGAGCAGGCGGCACAATTTACTCATCTAGGACGCAAACACAGTGATGCAATTTTAACGACCAGTCAAACGATTATTAATGATGATCCAAAGCTTAATGTACGTTTGGCGAATGAAGTTTATAATAAACCAATTTATATCTTAGATAGCCAGTTACGCCTACCATTAACGGCAAAAATCTTTGAAACCTCTGATAAGATTACCGTCTTTCACAATGAATCAGCAAATGAAAAACAATACGCCGCACTGGCTAAGAAAGATGTTCAACTTGTCGCTGTGCCACGCGATAAATATGGTTTAAAATTACCGGTGATACTGCAACATATTGGTGAACAAGGCATGCATGATTTATGGGTTGAGGCAGGTGGGTATTGTTTCAGTAGCTTGATCCAGCAAGGTTTATTAAACAAGGCGTATATTTATCTGGCGCCAAAGGTCTTGGGAACGGAGGCTTATAGCGCATTTAATGATAGAATTGATTTATTGAAGCATGCAAAAGCTATCAAGTGGCAAAGTCTGGGCGAAGATGTTTTATGTGAACTAAGGTGGCAATAAATATGTATACAGGAATTATTGATCATTGTGGCACTATCAGCCATATCATTCCAGGTGACAATTCACTGAGAGTGAGCATTGCCTGTGATTTTGAAAATTTGATTGTGGGTGAAAGTATTGCAGTTGATGGTATTTGTTTAACTGTCATTGAACCGCAGCAAGGTTGTTTTCAATGTGATGTCTCTCCAGAAACCGTGGGCTTGACCGCAGCTAAACAGTGGCAAACAGGTAGCAAAGTGAATTTGGAACGGTCCTTAAGTTTAAACGATCGGCTAGGTGGTCATTTTGTGATGGGGCATGTGGATAAGACATTAACGGTTTCAAATATCAAAAGCGAAAATGATTTTGTTGCCATGACTTTTTCAGGGTTGATTGCTGATGAGTTGGCTTATGTTGTCAAAAAAGGCAGTGCCTGTATCAATGGCATCAGTCTAACTATCAATGAAGTATTTGATGATGGTTTACAAGTGATGTTAATTCCACATACTTTGCAGCGAACAAATTTACAGTTTTTAAAGATTGGAGATGCAGTTAATCTCGAATACGATTATTTGGCACGTATTATTGTTAATCGTTTCGAGGCGGAAAAAAGGGGAACACTATGAAAACGCCATTTGCAACTATCGAACAGGCTTTAGATGATTTGCGCCAAGGGCGAATGATTATTCTCGTTGATGATGAAGATCGTGAAAACGAAGGTGATTTAGTGATCGCCGCTGAAAAGGTAACGTCGGAGGCAATCAATTTTATGATTACCCATGCACGCGGTTTAGTATGCATGCCAATGGTTGATGAAGATATTGAACGTCTTGATTTGCCAATGATGGTAACCAATAACACGTCTAAATATGAAACGGCATTCACTATCTCAATTGAAGCGGCTAGTTGTAAAGGTTCAGGGATCTCCGCCCATGATCGTGCCCAGACAATCAAGACCGCGATTGATCCAAAAAGTGACCCAACCGATCTCGTCATGCCCGGTCATATCTTCCCATTGCGTGCTAAAAAAGGCGGGGTTTTATTCCGTGCTGGTCATACTGAAGGGAGTGTCGATTTAGCAAAACTGGCAGGCTTAAAACCTGCGGCAGTGATTTGTGAAGTGATTAATGAAGATGGTTCCATGGCGCGCTTGCCAAATTTAATTGAATTCGGTAAGCAACATAATTTAAGTTTAATCTCACTTAATGATTTAATCGCTTACAGAATGGCAAGTGAAAGTGTGGTTGAGCAAGTGGCTGAGGCGCGTTTGCCGATTGATCCATACGGTGAATTTAAAATTAAAGTCTTCACTAATGAATTAGATAATTTGGAACATGTCGTTTTACAAAAAGGTGATATTGATCCTGAGCAAACAACCTTAGTACGGGTACATTCAGAATGTATGACCGGAGATATCTTTGGTTCATCACGTTGTGATTGTGGTTGGCAATTGCATTCGGCCTTGGCCCAAATTGCCCAAGAGGGTGGTGTGATGTTATATATGCGGCAAGAAGGTCGTGGTATTGGTTTGGCCAATAAGATTATGGCCTATGCCTTACAAGATCAAGGGATGGATACTGTTGAAGCTAATCTGAAATTGGGGTTTCATGAAGATCACCGAGATTATGGTATTGGATCGCAAATCTTACGTTATCTAGGTATTACCAAAATGCGGTTATTAACCAATAATCCGCGCAAACTTTATGGTGTTCCAGGTTTTGGTTTAGAAGTTGTTAGTCGTGAACCGATAGAGATGAATCCAACCAAAGAAAATTTAGTTTACTTAACAACGAAACGCGATAAGTTGGGACATTTGTTATCGTTAAATACGAATACTGCTTTAGAAAGCAAATAGCTAAAGTATAGATTCCAGTTTATAATTCAGTGAATGAAATAGTTTTTCAATGGAGATTTTAATTAATGAAAATAATAACCGCACAAGACATTGAACGTCATTTTAATATTGCCATCATTGTAAGTCGTTTTAATGAAGAGGTTACCCAAAAATTATATGAGGGGGCCATTGCGCGCTTGCAAGAGTTGGAATTTTCAGAAGATCAAATTACTGTGGTTTGGGTTCCCGGTTGTGTTGAATTACCTATCGTCGCCCAGCGTTTGGCGCGAACCAATCGTTATGAAGCGGTGGTTTGCCTGGGCGCGGTCATCAAAGGGGAGACCGATCATTATCAATATGTCTGTGAACAAGTCAGTGATGGCTGCCTCAGAGTTTCGCTCAAGACCGATGTCCCGGTGATCTTTGGTGTGCTCACCACCAGAGATGCCGAATTGGCATATGCTAGGGCCGGTGGCAATCATGGCAATAAAGGGGTTTACGCCGTTGATGCTGCGATAGAGATGGCTTCGGTATTACGTCAAATCGATTGATTTTCCCATTCTGCCTATTTTCGACAATATCGATACCAAATGCGGTCTAAAAAGCGGTAATATCACGGAATTACCGCTCTTACCTTGTCTGCTATAGACCTCTTACGCTTGCAAATCACACCAAATCAACTAGCCTTAGAATATATGACTATAATTTATACATTGGAGTATCACTATGCGACGACGGCTCTATTTTATCATTCCAAACCTTGATGATGCGGAAAAGATACTGGATGTGCTGTTGATTAAGCGTGTTTGCCATCATTATATTCATTTCCTTGCCAAGGAAGGTACAGATATGAAGTCACTGCCAGAAGCGACGGTATTTCAAAAAAATGACATTCTCCATAGTCTATTATTAGGCGCTGGTGCCGGTGTCATTTTTGGTATTATCGCCGGGATCGCGTTTCATATTGCCATGGGTTGGGAAATCGGTGGCGGTATTGTTATTGCCATGATCATAGGTGCTGTACTTGGTGCTTGGTCAGCCAGTATGGTGGGTATGATGACACCTAACGTGCACTTGAAACCCTTTTACCCAGCAATGAATAAAGGCCATATCTTAATGATGGTCGATGTTGCCAAAGAACGAGTTGATGAAATTGAAGAAGCAGTTAAAAAGCGTTATCCGCAAGTCGATTATCAGGGGGTTGAACCTACTATTCCTGGCTTTCCATAATCCTAGAATCGGCAGTTGAAATTGTAGTTGTTTGTCAATCTATGGTCGCCGCCTTGGCTGTCGCGAGCTTATTGGCGTAACCACTGATGGATTTAATCTTTGGAATTAACACAATGGCAATGATCGCAATGATCAGCGCAATCAGACTATACATTAGAAAGGCATGGGCATAGATGGGATCAGTTGCGAGTGGTGTAATTGCATGTTTGGGGGTGTCACTAAGCCTCGCGAGGAATGCAGAAATTGCGCCGGCAAGCCCGGTTGCCAATTGCCAAATCCCCATCATCAAGCCTTCAAAGCGCGGCGGGGCTAAATCGCCAACCATGGCATATCCAGCGGGCGCCAAGAATAACTCACCTAAGGTTTGGAAAAAGTAACTTAGGATTACCCAGGCAAATAAGATCAGGCCAAGGCTATTATGACTATGCACACTCAAGACCAAGACCAAATAGCCTATCCCCATCAAAGAAATACCGGTCGCAAATTTGGCCGAAGTTGAAATGATGCGTCCGCGTTTGGCGAGGTAAAGCCAAATAAAACTTAAGATTGGGCCGAGGGTGACAATAAAAAATGGGTTTAGTGAAACAACACTTGATGTTGGAATCACCATACCAAACAGTAATCGTTCTACATTGTGTTGGTAAAAAAGGACTAATACACTAGGCACTAGCATATACATCGTCCAGAAACCAATTGAGATAATGGTTAAGATTAAAAAGGCAAACATACGATTACGCGTTTGCCCTTTCTCTTTTAATGCTAATGTGGCAATTAAGATGCCGCTAAGTATGCCGGCAGTAAGTAAAATGGCGTTAGAAATTGCAGCGTGATTTAACAGCACGGCGATGCACGGCACGGCGATTAGCATTAACAGAATGCCGAGGATTTGTTTTTGAATTGATTTGGGTACTCGTATCTTGGATTGTTGTTGTCTAGGCTTGAGTTTATCGGTGGCATTGAGGGTAAACCGATGTTGGCAAGAGAGAAAAAGGATGAGCATCACACCACTGAAGAGGGCGCCAAGCAAAAATTCAGTCTGAAAGCTTAAGTGTTCTTGGATAAAACCAGAGCTAAATGCCGCGATAAAGGCGCCGATATTCATACCAATGTAGCTTAAGGTGAAGCCGCTATCACGGCGGCTATCATCTTTAAGGTACAGCCTGCCAAGTAGGACATAGAGACAAGGCACACTGGTACCCGCACCCATGACATAAATTGCAAGTCCAAGATATAAGGCCCAGACATAACCTAAGGAGAGAATAATTAAGCCAGTGATACTAAAGAGGGTGCTGGCGATTACGGCGAAGCGATAACCCAGGAAACGCGATCCCAAAAAACCACCCAATAATGGAATAGCAAAGGCCAGGGAATTGTAAGCGCCACTTAAATCATAGGCTTGGTTATCTGTGAAATGAAAATAGCTGGTAACGTATAAGACCAGAGATGAAAAGATCATCATAAAGCCAATCATCAGCAATAGTAGGGTTGCTGACATGATTAAAACGCCAGGAGGGAATTGTGGCAATTTTTGTTGTTTACTCATCATCAAGTTACCGCGTATTCAGCCTTTTAAGGTTAAGTTGTTTGCTATAGCTGCTCGGAGTAGTATACATTTCAAACCTTATCATTTTATGAACAAACATCATTAAGATCGACCTTACACTATTTCGATCCGAAGCGGTAGAGGTATTTTTACGAGGCTGGTGGCTAGGGGTTAGGGGCTAGGGGCTAGGAACTAGTTACTAGCCAAGTCACTAGTCGCTTGCTTCTTGTCTATACTATTTGGTATTCTTGTTCTTGCTTTAAATTAGCACGGAAATAAACCACCCATGAATGAAATTGTAACTGATACCCCAACCGATGCCACCGAAAACACGGTCGTCGACATATCAGCCACCCAAGAGCCAGCAGCAGAATCAGCCAATGTCAGCGAAGCGGTTGTGCACACGCTACCTACAGCCTTGGTTAGTGGCCAAGCCGTGCAATTGCCAGAAGATTTGTATATCCCACCGGATGCCTTGCAAGTTTTCCTAGAAGCCTTTGAAGGCCCAATGGATCTTTTGCTTTACCTCATCAAGCGACAAAATCTCGATATCTTGGACATCCCAATTGCCGCCATAACCCATCAATATATAGAGTATGTTGAAATGATGCGTGGTTTGCGCTTTGAATTGGCTGCGGAATACTTAGTGATGGCGGCCTATTTGGCAGAGATAAAATCGCGCATGTTATTACCGCGCGAACAAGATCATGAGGACGACGCTGAAGCAGATCCACGTGCAGAATTGGTACGTCGGTTACAAGAATACGAGCAATTTAAAATTGCTGCGGAAAATTTGGATGAGCTCCCGCGTGAAGGTAGAGATGTCTTTAATGCGCAAACCGATTTACCCGATCTCAAGGTAGAGCGGCCACTACCGCAATTACAATTGCGCGAATTATTATTGGCATTTAAAGATGTGATGAGTCGCGCCGAATTTAATCGGCATCACCATATTCAATTTGAAACCTTGTCTGTTAGAGAACGAATGTCATCCATTCTTTCAAAAATAAAATCGGATAGTTTTATTGAATTTACAACACTATTTAACTTGGCAGAGGGCCGTATCGGTGTGGTCGTAACCTTTTTAGCAATCTTGGAATTATTAAAAGAGTCAATGATTGAAGTTATTCAAAATGAATCAAACAGTCCGATTCATATTAAGGCTGCGGCGTAGAACAGCGGCATAATTTTTCTGGAGTTGAAATGCAATTAGATAAAGCAAAGATGAAATTAATTTTAGAAGGTGCATTAATGGCTTCTGGTGAAGCATTAACACTCAATCGCTTAGCGAGTCTATTTTCTGAAGAGGAGTGTCCAGACAATAAAGAACTTAAGGCGTTGCTAGCTGAGTTGGCCGAAGACTACCAAGAACGCTCACTGGAATTAAAAGAAATTGCCAGCGGCTATATTTTCCGCGTACGACAAGAATATAGTCCATGGCTGGTAAAACTATGGCAAGAGCGACCACCACGATATTCGCGAGCAGTGTTAGAAACCTTGGCTTTGATTGCCTATCGTCAACCCATCACCCGGGCCGAGATTGAAGAGGTTCGCGGTGTGAGTGTGAGTTCGCATATCATTAAAGGCTTGTCGGATCGAGGTTGGATTCGAGTTGTCGGTCATAAAGATGTCCCAGGTAAACCAAGTTTATTTGCAACCACCAAAGAATTTTTGGATTATTTTAATTTAAAAAATTTGGAAGAATTACCACCATTGGCACAAATTAAAGATTTAGAAAAGGTGGCCGAACAATTGCAACTTGATTTAGAATTGGAGCGACAAGATCAAGAAAGAGGTCAACAACCAGATCAACAACCAGATCAACAACCAGAGAAAACCACGGAACAAGAATTAATAGATATGGTTGCCGGTAAAGATGTTGCGGGTGATGAAGATGTAATGGAACTTTCGGAGCTTGACAACGACGCAGTTGAGAATGCAATCGAGTCAACTGAAGACATTGATGATGAATCTATGACAGAGACTTTCGAGTCTGGTTCAGAAGATCCAGAGCAAGTCGTCGAAGATGAACGTGACACTGCGGTGACTGAACAAGAGAATCACTAACTATGCCAGGCATCTATAAAACAAGAAAAGCAAGCAGTAAAGATTCTAAGCCACAGACTGAAAAAGTCCATAAGGTTTTAGCTGATTTAGGTTTTGGATCCAGACGCCAGATTGAAGAGTGGGTCGCCCAAGGGCGAGTCAAGATCAATCGACGCTTGGCAACTATCGGTGATCGCGTATCAGAGCGCGACAAACTGTATCTCAATGGCAAATTAATTAATCGCGAACAATACGATCAAAATTCTAAACGTGTAATTATTTATCACAAACCCGCGGGGGTGATATGCGCCCGTCGTGATCCGCGCAGACGCAAAACCGTCTTTCATGATTTACCAAAACTGCGGCAAGGACGCTGGATCAATGTCGGTAGATTGGATATCAATACTTCAGGTCTATTACTATTTACCACCGACGGTGAGTTGGCCAATCGCTTAATGCATCCCTCATATGAAATTGAACGTGAATATGCGGTCAGGGTATTAGGCAATGTCTCAGATGAAGCAATTGGGAAAATGAAAAAAGGCATTGAATTAGTTGATGGCTTAGCTAGCTTTGATAAAGTGATCGATGCTGGCGGTGAAGGCGCCAATCATTGGTATCATGTTATTTTAAAAGAAGGCCGAAAGCGTGAAGTGCGAAGACTCTGGGAAGCCGTAGGTTGCCAAGTCAGTCGCCTAATCCGCATCCGTTATGCCTTTTTAACCTTGCCCCGAGATCTCCGTCCAGGCAAATATAAATCACTAACCCCTGCTGAATTAAAGCGCCTGCAAAAGTTAGTTGGGCTGTCTACCTGAATGTAGGTTGCTATCGCACAGCGATGTTGATCTACAATAGCTATCTACCTAGATAAGCTTATCTGATCATTTTAATTAATATAAATTGAAACTTAAACCTCGAGATATTTGCTTGATTATCATTAAAAAACAAATAGTTACATTCGCAACTCTACATTAGAAATGTCGTATTTTTGCTTTACAAATTGTCGTATTTTTGCTAAGATAATTATATTCACATAGAATTTTAATTAGGCATTTGTTATGACTAGACAGACATTAAAGACACGTATCGAACGCAAGATAAAGCGCTCATGTAGAGGTGTGTTTTTGCGTAGAGATTTCGAAAAGCTTGGTGATTATGATCAAGTAGGTCGTGCCCTGCTTGCTTTAACTAGAGAGCAGAAGTTACAGCGTATTGGTTATGGGCTTTATGCCAAGGCTAGGAAAAATCGCATTACGGGTAAGCCCATGATTGCTGCGAGAGGTGGTTTGATGGAAGTCGCCGAAGAATCATGTAAGCGACTTGGTGTTAACTACACGAGAGGTGAATCGTATCAAGCGTACCAGAATGGTAGTACGCAAATTCCAGTTCGGCCGGAGATTAATGTTTATGGTAGGTTTAGTAGAAAAATAGGTTTTGGCAAAAATAAAGTAATGGTTGTTAATAAGTAATGATAGAAGATTCATCTATATTTTCCGATGTGGCTGCTGCGTTAGGTATCGACAGCCCTGTCTTAGTCGAAAAGGATTACTTCGCAATACATTTATTACAGGATATTTGCAAGCTAGAATCTAATGGCTACCAGTTTGTCTTTTCAGGTGGAACTTGCCTAGCAAAAGTTCATCACGATATTTACAGAATGTCTGAAGATATTGATATCAAAATGGTTGCAAATGAATCTACGAAAGAAAGCTCTAGATCTAGACAGAAACAATTAAAAAAAGAGCTACATAATTCTATTCTCGATTATATTGAAAAAAGTAAAGTTTTTAATTTGGTTAATAAAAATTGTAAAAATGAATATAAATTTCAAGAATACTCTGTGAAGTATCCAAAAGACTTTGAAACAATAAATGGGATACGCCCAGATGTTAAATTAGAACTTACCGAGTCAGAATTATTAGAGGATGCTATAATTTCATCAGTAAGTTCACTTTATGCAAAGGTATCTCACGCAGAACCAGAAATTAGTGAAATTAGCTGCGTTACTGCAAAAACTATAGCATGTGAAAAGTTTATATCAATTCTAAGGCGAACCGCAGCTTATGAAAGAGATAATACAAAAGCTGACGATGAGACATTAATTCGGCATATATATGATCTCGACTTTTTAAAAGATGATGTGCTTGCTAATATAGAGCTGACTAAAACATTAACTAGCAGAGTAATTAAAATTGATCGAGATCAGTTTGGTAATCAACATAAAGAATTTAAAGATGATCCCAGAACTGAATTAAAATTTGGGCTAAGGTGTTTAACTGAAAACCCAAAGTACAAAGAACGATATCAAAAATTCATTGGCCCACTTGTCTATAATGATAACCCAGCTAAATGGGATATTGCTTTACAAGCCCTTCAAAAAATTGCTGATTTAATCCTATAAAAAAACTGCCTGACTTTAATTAGCCGAGCAGTATTTGGGTTTAGATTTTTATTATAACTTCTAATAAGCAATGCTTATGCTATTTGCCTTTTCCGTTATAGCCTTTTTCTAACAAATCACCAAAGACATTGGTTTCACCTCTAGCACCAGGGTTGGTGACGGCACCTTGGTGCGCTGAACCCACGTGTTGGCAATAACGCCAAACGGCGCCCGAGGTATATTCATGTTTCAGTGGTTTAAAGGCTTGCTTGCGTTTTTCCAACTCTTCTTTTGAGACATTAATGTCAATCGTACCTTCATCAACATCAATTGTTATTTCATCGCCATCTTTGACTAAGCCAATTGGACCACCATCGGCGGCTTCTGGACAGACATGTCCAATGCTGAGTCCACGTGTGGCACCGGAAAAACGACCATCGGTGATTAAGGCAACCGTGTCACCTAATCCTTGGCCGAAGATGGCGCTGGTAGTGGCAAGCATTTCACGCATGCCGGGGCCACCTTTAGGACCTTCATAACGGATTACAACCACATCGCCGGCTTTGACTTTGCCTGATGTTACCGCGGTAAATGCAGCCTCTTCCTGATCAAAGACCTTGGCCTTTCCGGTAAATTGACGCACATTGACACCGACAGTTTTTAACACAGCGCCATCGGGGGCGAAACTACCAGTCAAGATTGATAAGCCACCTCTTGGGCTGATCGGCTTTTTAATTGGCACGACGATATCTTGATCGGGTGGTAATTTTGCGTGCTTGATATTTTCAGCAAGTGTTTTACCGGTAACTGTTAAACAATCGCCATGTAAAAATCCGCCATCTAATAATTGTTTTAATACTACGGCAATGCCACCGACATCAAATAAGTATTTTGCCGGATATTTACCACCGGGTTTTAGCGAAGCAATTAATGGTGTACGTTTAAAGACTTCTTTGATATCACTTAAATCAAAATCGATACCAGCTTCATTCGCGATTGCGGGTAAATGTAACGTAGTATTGGTAGATGCACCTGTTGCGGCGACAAGGGCGGCCGCATTTTCTAAGGCTTTGCGAGTAATAATATCTCTAGGTCTGATGCCGAGTTTCAACATATTCATCACCGCTTCACCTGTCTGTTCGGCATACGCCTTTCTGGAATCGTACGGTGCTGGTGTGGCAAAGCTACCGGTGACCGCCATACCTAATGCCTCTGAGATTGAGCCCATACTGTTGGCAGTAAACATACCGGCGCAAGTACCTGCGGATGGACAGGCTAAACATTCCAATTCATATAATTCTTTATCAGTCAATTCACCTTTTGCGTGCGAACCCACACCTTCAAACACATCTTGCATTGTGATGTCTTTGCCGCGCCATTTACCTGGTAACATTGTGCCGCCATATAAAAAGACGCTGGGGATATTAAGACGTAACATGGCCATTAACATGGCAGGATTGGTTTTATCGCAGCTACCGATCATAACTAAGCCGTCGTAATTATGACCACGCATCACCAATTCAATCGAGTCGGCAATGACTTCGCGACTAGGCAATGATGCACGCATGCCTGGATTCCCTTCAGCTTGCACATCGGTGACAGAGATGGTGTTAAAGATCCTCGCCATACCACCATTACTAGAGACGCCGCTTTTGACCGACTCTGCTTGTTTAAACAAATTCATATTACAAGGGGCTAATTCATTAAACGCAGAACCAATCGCAATGAAAGGTTTTTCAATATCGTTATCGGTA
The DNA here is from genome assembly GCA_963748135.1 of uncultured Gammaproteobacteria bacterium. GTDB lineage: Bacteria > Pseudomonadota > Gammaproteobacteria > JBGSLN01 > JBGSLN01 > CAVVHY01. The sequence goes on from CAVVHY010000045.1 coordinate 17,875, forward strand.
AAACCCATGGAACGCAATTGCGAACGTTGTGGGGCTCGTTCTGAACCCTGGGTAACAAAGCGACTGGGCATTTTATGTTTATTGAATTTATTAGTCATAGTGCACCTATATAATTATTGTTATTGGTTGAATTTATTAAGTATTGTCTAGGCTCGGTAGTTTTGCAAGTTTTTGATTTATGGTTGATAGAGAGTGTGTGCTTATTTTAGACGAGCATTTCAGCATGTCATATGATTTATTTTGGGATAACCCAGCGTTATATAATATTCACCGACAAAACTTTTCTAGTTTGGCTCATGCCTCACTGGCTAATAACCATTGCCAGCATGGCATAATGTTGATCTCATAGTTTTTGCCATCTTGTTTTATCGTTTCATTTCCTGATTCATCATCGGTGATAATTAAGCCACTTGTTAACTCATATGTTTGCATGGCTTCTAATAGACCATTGACCTCGCGTTTCTTAGTTGCCGGATCTTTTAAGCTCATACAGACTTGTATGACAGCCGTTATCTTATGACCTTGGCGAATCACAAAATCACATTCCGATTTTCCCTTGTGAAAATAAATATCTTTATCTTGTCGTTTTAATTGCAGAAAGACAATATTCTCTAACACCCTGCCATAGTCATCACTGAAACGAAAGCCAACGCTATGAGCTAGTGCATGATCAATGAAATAAATCTTTTTTGCGTGATGGGTTTGTGCCTTTAGTGAATATGCGAAGCGATTTATAGTAAAACATAGATAACTATTTTCTAGGTAATGACAATATTCAGCTATGGTATTTGAGCTTGCTAATCCAAGTAGTTTACGTATCGCATTATAGGTAAATTCTTTCGTATTATTACTTGCAAGATAGTAGACGAGCTCCATTATTGGTCTTGCTTGCGGTAATTTATTGCGAACGATAATATCTTTATAAATTATATTTTCATAAAGTGTCTGTAGATATTGGATTTGCCTATTATCTAAGTACTCAGGCATTCCACCCAGGATCTTGAATTCGGCAAAGTATTTTTTTAGTAGTGCAATTTGGGTTGAGGTTAAATTTTTCTCGCTCAACAGCTTAGGATCTTGGTATGCAATAAATTCTTTGAAAGAATAGGGATAGAGTTTTATAGCAATATGTCTTCCTGTTAAATGGGTACCGAACTCACTACTTAGCAAGTGAGCATTAGAACCTGTAATAAAAACCTTTTTACCTTCGTTATGCAAACGACGCACGAATCGCTCCCAGCCTTGAATATTTTGGATCTCATCAAAATAAAACGTCGTTTGTACACCATATAATTCAATGAAGGCCTCAATCAACAATTGGAAATGTTCCAGTTTAAAAGGAATGAGTCGGTCATCATCAAAATTAATGACATAGTCAGATTGAGATGCCTTTTGTCTTATGAGATGCATAAGCGTTGATTTGCCACAACGCCTGATGCCACTGAGGATGATCACTTGTTGATTACTAAGCAGAGAGGCTATTTCATGATATTTTTTGCGATGGATTAGTGGCACAGGCAAAGGCACCTTCGCTTGGTCAATGATAATTTGGGCTAGAGTTTGTTTATCCATAGTATTAATTCATATCAATAATCTGTATTTATCATAATAGATTAATATTGACAATTCAAATATAGGTATTAATTTTCATGTTGTCAATTAACAAAAGCTGGTATAAATTCATATTAGCAATTATAAGTTATACTTATTGTTTATTAAACAATAAGATAGGGTTTGGCTATGAGTCGTCCAGCAAGGCCTTCAATTTATAAAGTACCTCATGTGCTTGGCGCGGGCTTAAGTCGTCTGGTTCGATGGTCTTTAATTCCGTGACAACGGCAGGCTCAGGTGCTTGTTGCTTTACATCCTTTGGTTGCTTTACACCCGCTTGTTGCATTACATCACTTGTCGCAATAGCCTCTGCCACCATCGGCTCGGCTGGTTTGGTTGCCGAGGTATTGGCAGCAGTTTCAGACTGCATAAACAAATCAGTTTGCACCGGGATATCGCGGATCGCATCACCAATCCCATGCGCCTCTAATTGCTTTAATTTGATCTTGGCTTGTTCGATTACCTCATGTGGTATGCCGGCCAATTTTGCCACTTGAATACCGTAACTTTGACTTGCAGGACCGTCACTGACCTTATGCAAAAATACGATTTGGCTACCATGTTCAACCACATCCAAATGGATATTGGCAATGCCTTTGGTATTTTCTGCTAACAAGGTTAATTCAAAATAATGGGTGGCGAATAAAGTAAAGGCTTTGATCTTTTCGGCGATAAAACTTGCCACCGCCCATGCCAACGATAAACCATCATAGGTACTGGTACCGCGACCGATCTCGTCGATAAGTACCAGACTTTGATCACTGGCATTATGTAAAATATTCGCGGTCTCGGTCATCTCTACCATAAAGGTCGAACGACCACTGGCGAGATCATCGGCAGCGCCAATGCGAGTAAAGATGCGATCAATAGGACCTAGCGTTGCAGTTTTAGCGGGTACGAAGCTGCCAATATGGGCTAATAAAACAATCAATGCAATTTGTCGCATGTAAGTGGATTTACCACCCATGTTTGGGCCGGTAACAATTAACATGCGATAGTCTTTCGTAATATGAGTATCGTTTGGTACAAACGGTTCGGCTAACACATGCTCCACAACCAGATGCCGACCGGCTTCAATATGGATCCCCGGTTGTTTCACCAATTGCGGCTTAGTTAATTGCAAACTCTCGGCGCGTTCAGCTAGCGAAGTCAAGACATCGAGTTCAGCGATCGCTGCGGCGCTATCTTGTAATGCGATTAAGTCACGCAGCAAGGTATCAAGCAGGGTATCATATAATGATTTTTCTAAGGCCAATGCACGTTCCCGCGCACTTAAGGCCTTGTCTTCATATTCTTTTAATTCCGGCGTAATAAAACGTTCGGTATTCTTTAAGGTTTGTCTGCGGGTATAATCTGCCGGGGCTTGATCTGATTGATTTCGACTAATCTCAATATAATAACCATGCACGCGATTATAACCGACTTTTAAGGTTGATAAACCGGTGCGTTGTCGTTCGCGATTTTCCAAATCAATTAAATAATCGCCGGCGTTTTGGCTTAAATTTCTCAGCTTATCTAATTCTTCGTTATAACCCTCGGCAATAACGCCGCCATCACGGATCACCACCGGCGGATTTTCCACGATCGCTTGTTGCAATAAATTATGTAAAATTGGAAATTCACTGATTTGCTTTTGTAGTGCGTGTAATAGAGGCGTGTTTAAATCACTAAGTTGTTCGTGGATCTTTGGTATTAAGCCTAGTGATTGGCGTAATTGTGCCAAGTCTCTTGGTCGGGCCGATTTTAATGCGACTCGCGCAACAATCCGCTCCATACCACCAATCCCGCGCATTACTTGATGCAATGCTTCAAAACGGTGTTTCTTTAATAAGACTTCAATGAGTTCTTGTCGGGCATATAATTCTTTATGATTGCGTAGTGGTCGACTCAACCAGCGGCGTAACAAACGCCCACCCATTGGGGTGGCGGTGGTGTCGAGTACCGAAATCAAGGTATGATCATGACCACCTTGAAGATTTTGGATGAGTTCCAAGTTTTTACGCGTGGCTGCATCTAAGATAATGCTGTCACTGCTTTGTTGTATTTTGAGGTCACGAATATGTGGTAATTGGGTGCGTTGTGTTGCCTTGACATATTGTAATAAACAACCAGCGGCAGCAAGCCCAAGTGGTTGTTCAGTGCAGCCAAAGCCACTTAAGTCTTGCGTTTGAAAATGTGCTATCAAGATCCGCATGGCACTATCAAGTTCAAATTCCCAGACCGGTCGTTTGCGAATGGCGACTTGTTTGGCTACCAAGCCATCGACATTAAAGCCCTCAGCAATTAACAATTCTGCCGGGTGTAAACGTTCTAATTCACTTAATAAGGCGGCACGACCTTCAACTTGTAATAAATGAAATTGACCGCTAGATATATCTAATGAAGCGATACCATATTTATCACCATGATTATGGACACAAGTAAGAATAGTATCTTGCCGTTCTTCTAATAATGCCTCATCGGAGACAGTGCCTGGGGTAATGATTCGTGTGACTTTGCGCTCGACCGGTCCTTTACTCGTTGCCGGATCACCGATTTGTTCACAGATGGCGATCGATTCGCCGAGTTTTACAAGCTTTGCCAAATAACTCTCTGCAGCGTGATAGGGGACACCTGCCATGGGGATGGGTTCGCCTGCCGATTGACCGCGATGGGTCAGAGTGATATGGAGTAATTGCGCAGCCCGTTTGGCATCTTCAAAAAATAATTCATAAAAGTCGCCCATGCGATAAAACAATAATGTCTCTGGAAATTCTGCCTTGATGCGTAGATATTGTTGCATCATCGGTGTGTGTTTAGCGATTGTCTCTGTATCCATGGTTATTTTAGTTTTATATTTGATTGTTGAATTAGTTAGTTAATGTCTAGGCTAACATCTCAAGGACAACGTTACCAATAGCATGGGTATGTTTTTCAGCTAACATATGTGCCTTTAATGCTGCTAATTGTTCTCGAGTTTGATCATTGTGTGTTTTATCAGTGATAAAACGATTCATTGCCTTAAAAATATTTTCCGGTGAGGCATCATGTTGAATAAGTTCTGGGACAATATTTTTACCTGCAATCAAATTACAAATGCCAATGCTTTTTACTTTTATTAGTAGACGACCCAAGACATAAGTCAACCACGCTGTTTTATAAATAATTACCATCGGTACGCCAAGCAAGGCAATCTCTAAAGTCACTGTCCCTGATACTGCAATTACCGCATCGCAGACTGAAATCACATTATATAAGTCATTGTGTACCACGGTAATATTAATTGGATATTTCAATAATTCGCTTTGGATCTTTTCAATTGGCAATGTCGAGGCGATAGGCAATACAAAATTGGTGTCGGGATATTTTTTGGCGATTAATTCAGCCGATTGTAATACCGTCGGTAAAATGTATTTGATTTCATTATGGCGACTGCCCGCAACCAAACCAATAATTGGGTTGGCATCAGTCAGTGCATATTTTTGTTTAATCTCAGTCGCTGTTAATGATGGTTTAACCTTGCGTGTTAACGGATGACCGACGTATTTCGCGGGCACATCAAAGCGCCGATAAAAGTCAACTTCAAAGGGAAAGATTACGGCCATGCAATCGATGACTCGTTTAATCGTTTTAACTCGACTTTGATGCCATGCCCAAACTTGAGGACTGATATAATATAAAGTCTTAATCCCAAGCTTATGCGCATATTTCGCAAGGCGAAGATTTATCCCCGGCGCATCGATCATTATAAATAAATCTGGACGTGATTCGCGTAAAGTTTTTTTAACTGTATCAAAGGCATGTTTAATTTCACGTAAATGAATGAGTGGCTCAATAACACCCATGACGGATAAGGTTTTGACATCGACAATAATCTTAGCACCGGCTTGTCGCATATGATCACCACCAACACCGGTAAATTCACAATCTGGGTTAAGCGCATTAACTGCATGAATCAAGCTTGCTGCATGTAAATCACCCGAGCTTTCACCGGTACTGATTAATATTCGTTTCACGAGGCTATAGCCTCAATTTCGAATTGTGCCTGAACTAACTGGGTGATACGAATTGCGGTGGCCAAGGCACGTTTACCATCTTCACCCGTAACCACAGCAGGTTTGTGATGGAGAATGCTATCGACAAAGGCAAGTACTTCCGAATTTAAGGAATCACCTTGTTCAATGGAATGTTCTTCTTTAACGATTTGTGGAATCCCAGGAAACATTTCGCCTTCACCTTTACGATGTACAGAAATCATTTTATTTTGTAAATCTAAAAAAACGTAAGCGTCGGGTTGAAAGATTCGCATCTTGCGTTCAGACTTAATGCTAACGCGGCTCGCAACAACATTAGCGACACAGGCATTTTTAAATTGAATACGGGCCGTGGCGATGTCTGTTTGATTCGATAATACTGAAGCACCGTTGGCACGGATTTCATGTATCGGTGAATTGATAAGATATTGAATGATATCGATGTCATGGATCATCAAGTCTAACATGACATTAACATCAGTCCCGCGTGGGTTATACATCGCTAAGCGATGCGATTCGATATAACCGGGACGGGTCAATAATTTTTGCGCCTCGAATCAACACTGTATTAAACCGTTCAAGATGACCAACTTGTAGCACTAAAGCTCTTTCTTTAGCGATTCGGATTAATTCGTCGGCTTGTTCAACGGTGGTGGTGACCGGTTTCTCTAATAAGACGTGGATGTTGTGCTCTAGGAAAAATTTGGCGATGTCATAATGATAGATTGTTGGTACCGCTATGGTGACTGCATCAACCTTTCCAATTAATTCTCGATAATTGGAAAGGGCGGCGGTTTGAAATTTTTCTGCCAATTCAGCTGCTCGAGCTTGTTCAATGTCGCATACTGCTATCAAATCTACCTGCGGATGCTTAGCATATTTCTCCGCGTGGAATTTGCCTAAATAACCTACACCTATAACCGCGCATCTCAATTTTTCCATAATTATTGACCTTTTATGTTTTCATGATGGCTAGCTGGGCAAATTATAGAATATCGAGGTTTCAAATGAAAGGAGTTTTCATTAAACTAGCTAATTGGAAGCTGGATAATAGAGGATGGATGATGGAGTAATTTTAGAAACCCCCTCACCCTCCCCTCTCCCCCAAGGGGGAGAGGGAAATATGGGGCTCACCCCTTCGGGGTGAGAGATAGAATTTGATTGGCCTTGCAGTTATGGTTGGCAGATAGAATTTGATTGGCCTTGCAGTTATGGTTGGCAGATAGAATTTGATTGGCCTTGTAATTATTGTTGGCCTTGCAACAACTTTATGCATTCGGGGTTTCTACCTCTTATCCCTCGCCCCCTTGGGGGAGAGGGGAGGGTGAGGGGGTTTCTAAAATTACACCATCATCCATCCTCTATCATCCATCTTCCGAACCGGTGAGGGGGTCTCTAAAATTAAATCTAACTAACTAAAATAACAGAAGCCATTTATTATATGAATACCAAAACCAAACACAAACACCACATCGCCGGGGTTGACGAAGCCGGACGCGGGCCATTGGCAGGGCCTGTGGTTGCTGCGGCGGTCATCTTAGACCCCAAACGACCCATCAAAGGTCTCGCCGATTCCAAATTATTGTCGGCCAGCAAACGCGAAGCCTTGTATGACATCATCATCGACCAAGCGCTCTGTTACGCCATCGCCAAGGCAAGCGTGGTCGAGATAGATCGTATTAATATTCTGCAAGCCAGTTTACTAGCTATGCAACGGGCGTTAAATCAACTCACCATCAAGCCACATACAGCCTTAATCGATGGTATCCATTACCCACAGTTTGATTGTAGAATAGAGACTATTATTAAAGGTGATCAAAAGATAGCGGCGATCAGCGCGGCATCGATCTTGGCCAAGGTCCATCGTGATCGTGAAATGCAACGCTTGGATAAGCTTTATCCGGGTTATGATTTGGCACAGAATAAAGGTTATCCAACCAAGTCACATGTTGCAAGTTTGCAGCAACTCGGCGCTACCAAGATCCATCGTAAGAGTTATGCCCCGGTGCGTGCAGTCATTGCCGCCACAATGGAAATGGATTAATGAAACCTAAGTTTATTCATTTAAATGTACATAGCGAATTTTCACTCATCGATAGTGTGATTCGCACCAAGCAATTATTAAGTGCGTGTGTTGCTGACGCCATGCCCGCGGTGGCGATCACAGATCGAGTCAATCTCTTTGGTGCAGTTCGCTTTCACAAGCAAGCCCTTGCCTTAGGTGTCAAATCAATCTTTGGCAGTGAATTATTAATCGCGGCCGAAGACGGTGCGCCATATCCAATTAATGTGTTATGTCAAAACGAAATCGGTTATAAAAATTTAACCGAACTTATTAGCAGGGCTTATCGTGACGGCCAAATCAGTGGTTTACCCTTAATCGATCGGCAATGGCTTTATCATCATAATGAAGGCTTAATTATACTTTCGGCTGCGCATTGGGGAGATATTGGGCGTGCATTATTAAAAGATAATCAAGACCAAGCAGAGCTTTGGTTATCACAATGGTTAAAACATTTCGATGTTCGTTTTTATCTTGAAATACAACGCATCGGGCACGGCAATGAAGGTGTTTACAATCCAAAGGTCTTAGAATTGGCGCAGGCAAAGAGTGTGCCTGTGGTTGCAACCAATGCGGTACGGTTTATTACCGCTGATGATTTTGAAGCGCATGAGGCACGCGTCGCGATCAATCAAGGCGTAGTCTTAGAAGACCCAAATCGTGCCCGCGATTATACAGAGCAACAGTATCTGCGCACGCAACAAGAGATGGGACAATTATTTTCTGATATTCCAGAAGTGTTAATCAATAGTGTTGAAATTGCTAAGCGCTGCAACCACAGTTTGCAATTGGGCGAAGCCTATTTACCAAATTTTCCAACACCAAATAATGAAAGCGTAGAAGATTATTTAATTGCGGTGGCACAACAAGGCTTGGCCAAGCAATTAGCCTTAATCCTCGATAAAACCGCCGATGATTATACGGAAAAATTAAAAGTTTATGATGCGCGCTTAGAACGCGAATTATCAGTGATTAATTCCATGGGTTTTGCCGGTTATTTTTTAATTGTTGCCGACTTTATCCGTTGGGCCAAAAATAATGGCGTCCCCGTCGGTCCAGGTCGCGGTTCCGGTGCCGGCTCTTTAGTTGCGTTTGCCTTGGAAATTACTGGACTAGATCCCTTAGCCTATGAATTACTGTTTGAACGCTTTTTAAATCCAGAACGAGTTTCCATGCCCGATTTTGATATCGACTTTTGTATGGATGGTCGTGATCGCGTCATCGAATACGTGGCCGAACGTTATGGTCAAGAAAAAGTGTCACAGATTATTACCTTTGGCACCATGGCAGCTAAGGCCGTGGTACGTGATGTTGGTCGGGTGCTAGGCTTTCCTTATGGCTTTGTCGATAAGATTGCCAAATTGATTCCTTTTGAAATTGGTATGACGCTAGAAAAGGCCTTGGCACAAGAAGAGGCGTTGCGTGATCGCTATGATCAAGAAGAAGATGTCAAAGGTTTAATTGATTTGGCGCGCAAGCTTGAAGGCTTAGTGCGTAATGCCGGTAAGCATGCCGGTGGTGTCGTGATTGCGCCATCGAAATTAACTGATTTTACGCCACTTTATTTTGAATCGATTGGCTCTAATCCTGTGAGTCAATTTGATAAAGATGATGTTGAGGCAGTGGGCTTAGTTAAATTCGACTTTTTGGGTTTACGTACGTTAACCATTATTGATTGGGCGGTAAAGACGGTTAACGTAATTAAGCAACAACAGGGTGATGCGTTCATTAATATCGAACAAATTCCGTTGCAAGATGAAAAAACCTTTAAATTATTAAAGGCCAATGCCACGACCGGTGTTTTCCAACTTGAATCGCGCGGCATGAAAGATTTGATTCGTCGCTTACAACCCGATTGTTTTGAAGAAATTATTGCCTTGGTTGCATTGTTTCGTCCGGGCCCTTTGCAATCGGGGATGGTCGATGACTTTATTGATCGTAAACATGGCCGCGCTAAGATTGTACTATCCGCATCCAGAATTAGAACCCATTTTACAACCGACTTATGGCGTTATCCTTTATCAAGAGCAAGTAATGCAAATTGCCCAGGTTTTAGCAGGTTATACTTTGGGCGGCGCCGATATGTTACGCCGTGCCATGGGTAAGAAAAAACCGGAAGAAATGGCAAGACAACGCGAAATCTTTGCCAAAGGCGCAGTGGAAAATGGTGTCGATGAAAAGTTGGCGAATGAAATTTTTGACTTGATGGAAAAATTTGCCGGTTATGGTTTTAATAAATCACACTCGGCTGCTTATGCCTTAGTGGCTTATCAAACCGCTTGGTTAAAGGCACATTATCCAGCGGCATTTATGGCCTCAGTATTGTCATCGGATATGGATCACACCGATAAGGTGGTGACTTTTATCGAAGAATGTCGCAGCATGGGCTTGACGGTTGAATCACCGAATATCAATCAGAGTTTTTATAAATTTACCGTCAAAGACGGTTGTGACGATACGATTTTATATGGTCTGGGTGCAATTAAAGGAGTTGGTGAATCGGCGATCGAATTAATCATTCATGAGCGTGATAACAATGGTAACTTTAAAGACCTCTTTGAATTTTGTCGGCGTTTGGATTTACGCAAAGTCAATAAACGGGTCTTAGAATCATTGATCCGTTCCGGTAGTTTTGATTGTTTTGCTGTCAATCGTGCCACCTTAATGGCAAGCCTAGAGGCAGCGATGAAGGCCGCGGAACAAAACGCCGCACGTAAAGCCAGTGGCCAAAATGATATGTTTGGCGATATGTTTGTCGCCAATGCCGATGACCAAACCGCGCTTTATAATAATATCGACCCATGGCCAGATGACATTCGTTTGCAAGGTGAAAAAGAGACGCTAGGGCTTTATTTAACAGGCCACCCGCTCGAACAATATCAAAATGAATTAAAACAATTGATTTCGGCACCGATCGCGGAATTAAAATTCGATGGTAATAAGACCTTTTTGATCGCAGGGCTGATTGTTGCGATACGTACCATGATGACCAAGCGTGGCGATCGTATGGCCTTTGTGACGCTCGATGATCGTACTGGCCGCATTGAATTGGCCGTGTTTTCTGACACGTATCAAGAATATCGCGAATTGTTAAGCAAAGATGAATTAGTCTTGTTTGAGGCCGAGGGTAGTTTTGATGAATCCTCGGGTAGCTATAAATTAAGCGCCAGACGATTATTTACCCTAAGCCAAGCCCGCGAGCAATATGCACGTAATTTAATTATCAAACTGCAACAGCAAGAATTATCGAATACCACCATCGCACGCTTGCAAGCGATCTTAAAACCTTATAGCCAAGGTCCATGTCCAGTATGCATCGAATACCAACGTCATGATGCCAAGGCCTTGGTTGAATTTCCAAAAGAATGGTGGGTCCATCCTAGCGATGAAGTGCTAAATCACCTCGCCGAACTGATTGGCAAGTCAAACGTTGGTTTTTATTATTAAGCTTCATAACGTCATCTAGTTAATTACCTCATATAGTTAAGCAATACAACTAAATCATTCGAAGGTTGTCTTTAAAATATGTATGTGCTAAAGTTGATCACAGGTAGGGTTGCCAAAGCGGCTTGTGTTAACTAAGTTTGGGAGTGTGTTAGCCAAGCTTGGCAAATTTGAGATTTTATCTATAGACCCTATACCAATTGTAATCTACTAACTTGGAGCTTTATGATGACCAAAGCAGTCTTTATCAGCTTGAATAGCTTGCTGGATGATCGTGGTGAATTAAATCGCGATGCGCTTTTTTTATTAAAACGATATGTATCACCTCAAGTTGATGGAAATACTAATGCTGAACCAATCGCATTTTATCTCTTTATGCCAAACAATGAAGATTTGCCTAAACTACCCGAAAAGGTTCGTCGCCAAATTCATAAAGCTCACTCTTTTTATGCGTTTCAGTCCCCAAAGATAATAAATACGCCAGTATGGAATTTACCTTTAATTTCTTTTCATACACCATACAGTATTATTGCCACCGTGATTGATAAACTAGCAAGACGTGGTCTTGAGATTACAGATGTATTGCTACCTACTGATGCAGTATTAAAAGCTAGTTACGACAGGTTAACGCTTGAACCTAGGCGAGTAGTTAAATCTGATGTTTTTGAAGATGAGGAGCAGCCTAGAATAGCGGGTTGCACTTGGGAAGTTATCGGTAAGCCAGTAGCCGGTCATTATGGATTGTATCCAGGTCGGCATCAAAAAGGAGATAAACTTAGACCATCTCAAATCACGGTGTATGATTGGTTACATCGTTCTGCTCTAGATGAGGCATACAGGGCCGGCCAGATTCATGAGCTACCGGGGACTGTATTATATGACTTATTTACTGGATCAGCTGCCTTAGCAGATGTAACCGAGATTTATACCAATGATTTTAATGAGCAATTGTTTAGGAATTTATTTGATCGTATAAATTATGATAGACGTGATGCTGGTGACGCAAAAAAAAGCTTTAATCTTGTGACAATGGACTTCTCTGGTAATCAGCTAAGAACAGCATTAAATTTAGCATCCGGTCGAGAGAATAGAAATCTTTTACCAGAACAAGACAATGAACTTGAAGAAACAACAGCAGATGAATTTGGTCCACCTAAGACCCAAGATGAACTTGTTGAAAGATTATATACGCTGGCGGATCGCCTTGATGGTGGTTACACGGCAAAAGGTTATGCGTGGACGCCGTTTGGCTGGCTCACTGGTGGTAATCAAAAGGCTAGCCAATTGCGTGCCTTGGCTGGCGCAATTAGTAGCGATCTGCTCTGGGATGATACTGACACAAGTCGTTTTCTGGATGTGAGATATAGTACTGTAGATTTGCAACGTCGCGGGACAACCAACCCATTTCATAATGTTGATGAATATATCTCTGTCCGGGATGTTGCTGAAAAGCATCGCACCCCTTGGTTACTTCGGTTATTAACTCAAGGTAGAAGTGAGCCAACCAATACTGAATGCCGATTGGGATTGAGGCAACACTAAATTGTAATTCAATGCTGCGGGTCAGAATGACTGCTCATTTTAGCTGTAAAATACTTAATTATAAAACCATGTCAGCCTAATCTATCGCCGGCGAGTACATGGTTTTTACTATAGAAAATTTCGGAGTTCTATCATGGCTATACTTGTATTGCTTGGTGTCAGAGGTGGTTTGCTGGATCAAAGTAATAATGTAGATCAAGCATTAGTTGAAGCTATGCAGGCTCTAATTACGAACCTTCGCCATGACGGCAAAGAAGTTAAGGTTTGTCTTTACATGACAGACTATAGTGGTATGCCTTGGGGTGACACCAGAGAATCGCAATTTAAAGCTATCAAAAAATTAATTGATAACTTATCCGGCCAGGGTATTACAATCGCAGACGTGATAGTGTCTGGTGATATTTTTTTACATGATAATCCTGATTTGTGTACCGAATTTTCATTGCCTATTAAGCCTGAAGAAAAAGCTGCGGGCAATATTTGGCGATATATAGGTTTACCTGTCGCCGTAAATCAAGAAGATAAAAAAGATTTGAATGCTAAACGAAAATCTCAATTATTAACTGCCTTTAATCAAATTGAATCTTCAAAGACGATGCCGCAATGGGATGATTCGACTAGCCTAACTACTCCTGAGCCTTTATTAATAGACTATTTACAGCATTCACCCGACTGTGATGAGGTAATTATCTATCATCAAAGCGACTTTGATTTTCAGCGCGTGGCATTGGCTATTAGAGAGGCTAGTTCAAATCCGGAAGCGCCAATCACCGGCCGTTATTGTGAAACGAGAGCCGGGGTTAAGCATAGGGAAGATTATTTGTCTGACAAGCTAATCGATCTTAAAGTTGCTCTGCCAGTGCCTAACAATTCTAGAGCCAATTCATTGCGCAGAAGTTTAGCACCTGATTCAATAACAAAAGCGCAACCCTGTTTGACCAAAGCTGAACTTATCCAAAGATTACACGCCGAGGCCGATCGCATCGATGGTGGTAGAACCATATCAGGCTATATGCTTGGGATTGCAACGCTGGGTATATATAATCGCTTTGTTGGAAATATTCAAAAGGCTAGTCGCCTGCGTGCATTGGCATATGCAATTGCAAGTGACTATCGCTACGATTCAGAACCAGACCCTGTTAATAGTTATATTAATACTGAGTATGGCAAAGAGTATTTACAACGCCGCGGGGCAATCTTTCCGTTTCATTACGTCGATGAAAATATCTCTGTCAAAAGTGTTGCCAAGACCCATCGTCATGGATGGATAGATTGGTTATTCGATTACAAGGATGAGGCTACGAATACTGAAAAACGATTAGGATTGGGCAGAGGTAAGCATTAGGAAGGGATAAGTATTAGGAAGGGGTAAGAGGTAGAATTAGGAAGAGATAGAAGTATTTTAGAGACCCCCTCACCCCTAAGTGATCTATACACAAACATTGCACAGTTATAAATTTTTAAGGAATAAATACATTAATTAAAACAAGAAGTTGAGTTACATAGCGATTCGTGATCAAATAAAGTTTTTCATATTCTATATAAGGAACCGCTATGCAACCGACAAAATTATTACATAAAATCCTAAAGAAATCACAAGCAATAAGCCATGCAAAACGTCAAGAGTCTTTATTAAATGCAGTAGACAGTGTGATTCATGGTGGAAAACTGAGCTTGACATCATTAGGACGGCGTTTGCAGAAGGGATAAAACCGAAAAGCAAAATACAAGCGATAAATTATTTGCTAGGGAATGGACAGTTGTATTCCGAGCGAGCAGCAATTTATACGGCAATGAATCAATGGCTATTAAGACGAAAGAAAATAAACATGTTAGTGGATTGGTCAAGCATTGTTGTGCATGGGTATCATTTGTTGCGAGCGAGTGTGGTGGTTAAAGGGAGAAGTTTGGTGCTTTGGAAGGAACTTTCACAGGAAGAGCTATTAGGCAATGAACAGGTACAGGGAGAATTTTTAAAAAACTTGAAGGCGCGATTACCATCGGGACTTAAAGTTTGTGTAATTACAGATGCAGGATTTCATGTTGATTTTTTCAAGCAAGTTATAGATTTAGGTTGGGATTATGTGGGACGTTTATTAACAAACATGCATTACACACTAGAAGGAGAGAGCAATTGGCAGGCTTGTAGTGACTTATATGAATTGGCGACGGATGAACCAAAATATATAGGCGCGGTCAAGTTAAGGAAACAAAAGCCATTTGCTTCTCACTTATATCTTTATAAGACAAAGAAAGTGAAGGAACAACGCCAAAGAAAGGTAAAATATGGGAAAAGCGAAAAGGAACATAAGAATGCTGGAAATAAACCGTGGCTGATTGCATCTTCATTAAAAGTACCGGCGAAGGTTATTATGAACTTTTATAAGGGTCGTATGAAGATAGAACATGAATTTAGAGATACAAAAGATCCACGATGGGGAATAGGATTAAGAGAAAGCCGCAGTAAAGATCCGATTCGATTAAGCATCCAATTAATGATAGGTATGCTGGCATTATTTTTATTATGGTTAATAGGTTTGGGGCTTGAAAGACAAAATTTACATCGTGATTTTCAAGCAAATTCAATTAAACATAAGCGAGTGCTATCATTAGTGTTTCTTGCATTAGAAGCGATCAAGCAGCGCTACTTAGAAAAAGTTAAACGATGGTGTTTAAGTGAAATCATAGAGGAAGCATTTGAGGACAACCCATGTTGTCCAAATTATGTCCTCAATCACTTAGCCCTCACCCTCCCCTCTC
>CAVVHY010000046.1:0-15221 GCA_963748135.1 uncultured Gammaproteobacteria bacterium
TTGAGTTGATAAATATCATGATATAGCTTGAGGCTATTCAGGCTCCCCACTTTGATTAACTCTCTAAGCTCATCATTACACTTTAACAACGCGAGATATTTATAGGCTTGGGTTTGTGATACCCCCAAAAGTTCGCTGATGACGTCAGCCGATATTTTTGCTTCAGAGGTCTGGCGATAGGCTTAAACCAATTGCTGGAGGTTAACGAATTTTTCCCATAACGTTAAATCTTCTCGCTGAATGTTTTCAATCCATTGCAAATAACGCAGCCGATATTCATCTGGGCGCTGACTAATTCGCACTGGGATATGAGTCTTACCCGCTAGTAATGAAGCCAATAAACGCCGTTCACCAGATATCAATCGATATCGGCTATTATGTTTATAAACCTCAATGGCATTACGCACACCAACCTTGGTAATAGATTTTGCAAGTGATTGCAATGTTTCGAATTCTTTCTGCTTCTTTTTAATAACGGGATCCATTTTTTGCTAAGCCATGCTTAATATCATTCATTGTAATTGATAGCTTGCGTGGATTTTCTGGATCAAGCTCAATGACGTCGATAGCCATCATCTCATAATGTAATTGACCACTGTTACCTGAAACGGAGCTCACTGTGTTACGAATACCGCGGGCAATATCATCGGAAATACTGAATCGTTTTCTAGACATAAGTAATCTCCTTCATCCGTGTTTCTATTTCTTGACAAGCCTTCATTGCCTCTTGTTTAGCTAAATTCGAATCAGGGTAATCAAAGATGGAAGGTGGGACAGCATCAGTTGCATCAACCTCAGAAAAGATTAAGCGTCTGGCAATAACTGAATTTAAGACGTGCTCAGGTAATTGTCGCTTTAAACTCTTGAGATGATCCTTATGCACTATGCCGCGTTTAACAAAGCTATTTGGCAAAACACCGATTAGATTCAGTGGATTATCTTCACTTCGACGCAATGACTCAGTTTTCCAGAGGTGTAGCATGCCATAGATACCCTCAATAGGTTGAGGTTCCATGAGTGAGGGGATAATAATATCGGTTGCGGCACGAATAACAGAAATTGTTAGTGGACTTTTAGATGGTGGTGTATCAATTATAATACGATCGTAGAGTGATTTGACATCAGGCAATGACAAAAACTTGGCAAGTTGATCATAGACCTTTTCTACGACTTCATCGCGGGTCACGGCCTCGGCCAAGAGTAATCTTGCACTATGCGCGGGTAATATATCCAAATTCTTGATATAAGTAGGGTAGGGGTAAACCGGTTCACCAAAAAATATACCCGCAATACTACTACGCCCATCCCAATCACTATCATTTGGATCATCAGGATTATAATCAGGATGTAGTGGAGGGATTTTTCCCTCGGCTTGATATTCATCAATCTCCATGGATAAAAACCGATTGCTGAAATTGGCTTGTGGATCCATATCAATTGCCAAAAGGCGTTCATCTTTTATCTTAGAAAAATATTCAGCAAGAATCCTGCTAACGGTTGTTTTACCTACACCGCCTTTATTATTTACTACGGCAATTATTTTCATTGCATTCCCCTTTTTAACCACCTACATTATGACAAATAAAGAGCGATTTGCCTATAAACGGTTTTCTTTTGAAATATATATAGATAAACGTTTATTATCTTTAATATCTTTAAAGAATTTAGCCGTTGTAACTTATTAATAAATAAATAAAAAATCGCCTTAAGGTGTAGTTCTACAGGACTAAAGGTGTAGCCCTACAGGGTCAAAGGTGGTAGTTTACAGGATTAAAAGTGGTGATCTACAGGATAAAGGGTGTAGATTTACAGGAATAGGACTTACGAAAAACGATGCTAGGCGAGGCAAAAACGAGCGAAAAAGCGCAGTTTATAAATAATAAATGAGCATTTTGAGTGAGTTTTTAACAAAGCATAGCGTGTTTTGCGTAAGTCCTAAGGAAGTATAATATAACAACAAAGGTAACGAGGCATATAATATGCCAAGAAAAAAAAACAACATACTCTCGATAATGATCCAATACTGAAAAAACATGTTGGCTTAATTCATTGCGAAAATAAGTTGTCATTATTGCAGCGTAAGATTTGTAATATTTTGTTATTTAATGCGCTTGATAGGATTAAGCAACAAGAAATCTTTGAAATCAGTATTAAGCGTCTTTGTAGTTTGATTGGCTATAATAGCAATGATATTGCGTTGATTAAAAAATCACTCAAGAGTCTCATCTCGATAGTCTTGGAATGGAATTTATTGGAAAAAGATAAAATCAATCCGGCCACAGATGATTTAAACGTTGATAATATCAATAATACGACCATAAGTTGGCACGCCAGTTCCTTGCTCGCTGGCGCATCGATCGAAAATGGTTTGGTTAAATACGCCTATAGCCCACAAATCAAATCGATACTCGCTTCACTAGAGATCTATGGTCGAATCAATTTATTTATTCAAGCAAAATTTAATTCTAGCTATAGCTTAGTCTTATATGAAAACTGTGTGCGTTTTAAGAATATTAACCAAACCTGTTGGTTTAATGTGGATCTATTTCGAAGCTTGATGGGTGTACAACGTGATAAATATCCCTCGTTTAAAGAATTCAAACGCAATGTTATAACAACCGCGGTAAATGAGATCAACAAAAAGGCTGATATCAAAATTGAGCCAGAATATCGACATGAGGGAAGGAGAGTCGTCGCTATCCGGTTTTTAATTGGTGACAATGAAGGTTATTTTCCCTCGCTTAAGAAAAAACGTACTGATAATCTAGCACAAGCTTTTGTGGCTTCGAGTGATATCTACCAAGAATTAGTGCGTACATTGGGCCTTAAAAGTCATCAAGCCAAACAATTTATTGCCGATTATGAACCGAAGTATTTAAAGACAAAGCTGGCTATGATTATGCGTACCAAGGCATACAAAGATGGACAAATTGATAATATGAATGCTTATTTGCATACGGTATTACAGCAGGGTAATGCCCAGAAAGCAACTAATGCCGTAGATTTCAGTAAGAGATCAACTGTATCAGATAAGGTTGCCCAGGCGTCGACACAACGCATTAGTACCCTAGAAAAGAAATATACCCAATACAAGGTCAATCTCTTTCTCAAACATCTAAAACAGTTGCCGGAGAACATTCGCAAGGCATTGCAAAAAGATTATCAACACTATCTTGTAAAAAACCACCCTACGCTTGTTGATATTTACCATCAAAAAGGTTTTACCTCGGTTATCGTTGCTTATAATTATATCGAATTTGTTGAGCAAGAGGCTAAAAACTACGTGCCGAACTATCTAAGCTATGAAGATTTCATTACGGCTGAAGAAGATGAATTAGCTATGTCGTAAACTTGTTTACAAGCGACAATTAACTAAATTGGCAATCACATGTTTGAGGCCTAATACAACCCGTGCCGTACGTTGATAATCAAGCTTATCGGGTGTGTCTTCACTGGTGTGATAGTAAGGATAACGATAGGGTGCGGTATCGGTGATCATGATGGCAGGATAACCGTAATACCAAAAAGACCATTGATCGGACCAGCTCACACCTGGAATCCAGGCAGGGACAGCTGCACCCTCTGAGGGAAATTGCGTATTTTCTCGAAAGGTCCGAATGCTCGTATGGACCAAATTTTTAGAGCTGACATTACCCACAAAACCAATAAAATCGGCTCGGTTAGGATAAAAAAACATAAAAGGAAAAGGATACGTTTGACTGTTGGTGTTATCGTCATAATAGCCAATGGTTTCGATCGATACCATCGCCTTTATTTTCTCTTTCAGGGCATTACAATGTTTAGCATAGCGGAGACTGCCCATCATCCGGGTTTTAAAAAACGGTGGTTCTTCATTAGCAAAGGCTACAAAGCGCAAGGTTCGGGCCCGTTTACCGGTTTTAAGCAGCCTGGCCAATTCTAAGATAGCGGCAATACCGGTAGCATTATCGTTGGCACCGATGGCACCAAATACAGAATCATAATGGGCACCGATGATGATGATTTCATTAGTCTTTTTTCGACCAGGCAACTCGATTTCGAGATTACAAACCTCTTTGCCACCGATAAAATACCAGTGTTTGCGGACTTGGAGATCCAAGGATCGCCAAATCGTTTCTATGTATTTGGCAGCCTGCTGCAAAGATTCATAATGAAACATATTTCGTTCACCAATTTCTCCAGCAAGTTTTGCAACGTGTCTTTTTATATTTGCTGCGGTCTTACGTTCTTTGGCGGTTAGCGATGGTAGGCTGCCACGGTATGATTGGCCTGGCATCTGCAGCATCAGCAATTCCTCGCAAAGTCACCCTAGTTTATTGTAGTATAGCGCACAAAATAAACAAATACAAAAATTTAAGTAAAATCATTGAGATACATTCTTAGAAATTGACTACTCTTAAGTGCTATCTTAAAACATTATGGTTTTAAGTAAAAATTTATCACCAAATTGGTTTCTTAATATTCTCTTAAGCAATTATGCCTATCATCCAATTTGGTCACATTGTGGCTAGTTTAATTTATAAGCTTCACCCAAGGAGTCACTGTGCGCATCTATGTTGATGATCGAATTACCAATCAAACGTTTATTCATAGCCTGCAAGAATCAATTCAACAACCGCATGAATTAATTTTATTTGACCACCAAAAAAGTAATAATTTTACCGATTCAGTAGTGGTAACTAATGACAGTACTTTTTTTTCGGAAGTCCAAACAAGTGTCCCAGGCGTCTGCACTTACTTATACGCAGAAGAAAAAGATAAGAAGAGTGGGAAAATTACCACAAACGCAACGCCTTTAGTTCGGAGGGTAATTAATGTTTTAAATAGTCCGGCTATTACCTCACTACCAACAGAAGATACGCCTCTTTTTGAAGACAATGAGTTACCAAATGGTTTACCACCCAAGGTATCAAAAGCTCTAAAGGCATTTAAAAAACTAGGTAAATTTGAAGCAAATTCTAAGACAAAGTTAACCTTCAAAATCATTTGGGAATTATCGATGGTGACTTTGGCTGCAAGTGGTAGTTTTCCCTTTGTTATATTTGGTGATAAATTCGCCAAAAAAATATTCAAAAAAGAAGACTTACTGGTTATTTGGTCACTTATTTCTAGTGCCTTAGTTAATTTTTCAATAACTCAACGCTCATTGGATCAAATTCCTGATTTAATTCAAGACTTGAAAATATTGATGGACAAGATGATAAGTCAAGCACACCTTCATTTTGATTATAAGCTTAGTCGACCCATGGCTCTAGCGGGTGCGCTAATTTTAGTGTTGGTCAATATCGGTTCCTTTTTTTCCAACCTGGAATTTGCCAAAGATACAACAAAAGATATCCATAATTCCATTGTTGCTAAGGTTTTGATAGTCCTACAACTTATCGCTGCAACAGCCCTAGTGTTAAGATCAACAGTGAATAAGGCAGTAAGTAAGACTTATCCTGAATATGGGAAGGTGAGTCAAATTCTAAAGTCTGAATTGATAGGAGACCTAAATAGTTTATTAGATAAACCATTAACTGAGGCAGAAATAGCGCGATTAGCGAAAGGGAAAACTACTTATTATGATTTGAAATACGTAAAGTGGTTTGTTATGTCTCTACCTTTACTTACCACACTACTATATGCAGGTGGTGTTGGTCTTGCCGCAGCTGATGCCGTTTCAAGTGGTACGATTTTGTCTATTATCGGAGGTATTTTAGCTGGAACAGCATCTAGTGCATCTAAATTAGCCTTACTCGTTGATGCGGAGAGCAGTGTTGCAGCTAAATTAGTGGACTTTATTTCAGAACAATTTGGTAATTCAATCATAAGAAGTCAAGATCAACCCTCAACACTAACCTCATTGCTAATCAGCTCTAGCCTTTTTGGCTTGGTAGCTTGGAATACATGGTTGAGTGGTGCCGAATTAGTTTATAAATACTTGGCTCAACCTCTAGGTGAACTATTGTCATTGAATGATGCGATACAGACATGGTCTAGTAGTATTATTGCGATAGGTGCTACCCTACCCATTAATTTCAATGATAGCGATTCATTAATTAAAGCTTTTTACCACTGGTTTAAACTGAAATACCCACGCAGTAATGCGCAGGAGTTTATTAAGACATTGATTATCTATTATGCTACCTTGCCAGACAGAGCATTTGTAAATCGTTTTACTCGTAAGACAGATATAGAGTCACAATGTGGTGAAACGATAGATCAAGAGACGTCTGAAGTATGTGGTTTAGTTAGAAATGATAGATACATGGAATTACTAGGTGATATAGGAGACATCGTCGATCTTTTGAATAGCCACTATGCGATTAGTACAGATGTCATTTATAAAGCCGCATCGCCAAAAAGTTTTCCAGGTGCAAAAAGGCAATTGATACAAGCTGTTTGTCCCATTGAGATTGTTGTTCATAGTACGAGAGATCCTCGACAGACATATGGTGGTACAGTAAACATGCCTAAACCAGGAAGTCGGTCGTGGTTCTTCCGTGGCGATGATGACCAAGGACCAAGTCAAGAGGACAATCATGGTACGAGACTCGAGCAAATTGTTGTTGAACATCCTGATGATCCTGATAGAGATCAGGAAATATATCCTGTCACAAGACCTGGAAATCCCGGTATGCCTGGACGTCTAAATTAAAATCAGCCTGCAAAATGCCAACCAAACGTCTGTGACAAATGTTGCAGCATGATTTCGCCCCGATAACTGGTGCCTTTCGCATTGACCCGTGGGCTGTAGGCTGCAATGCCGCCGATATGTGGGGCCACTGATAAGATAAATCCAGAGACACCACTTTTGGCAGGCATGCCAGTTAATACTAAATGCGACCCAGACTCATTATAAAGACCACAGGTAGCCATGATTGCTGTTACATCACGTGCCGTAGTTTCCTTGATAATTTGATTCCCTTGCGTATCTCGCCCCAGGTTAGCCAATAGGCAGGGCAGGTTTGCCGCGTGAATCACATTTGCTTCGATAGAGCAAAGATAGAAATAGGTTTCTAGAATATCATCGACATCGCCAGCAATCATTTTATTGCTCTTTAAGAGATAAGCAATAGACCGGTTGCGATCGCCGGTACGCCTTTCAGAGGCAAACACCTTTTGATTGATTGAGAGTTTGGTACCAAATAATTTTTCTGTCCACGTCTCAAGCCAGGTTAAGCGTTGTTCGGCATTGCCCGGGATATGGCTACATAATACGATAGCACCGGAATTTAACATGGGGTTTGATGGCCTTGGCCCAAATTGATCTAATCTTGCAACCGATGCAAAATCATCACCAGACGGTTCCACTTTGACCCAGGAATAAACTTGTTCTGGGCCATGTTCTTCTAACATGCCGATCAAGACAATCAATTTTGCCGCACTTTGTAGGGTAAATTTTTCTTTTTCAATACCACCAACCGTTACCCGGCGACCATCGATTAATTGCACGCAAACCCCAGTTAAGTCTGGATCTATTGAGGCAAGTTCTGGTATATAACTCGCAACTTTACCATCCTGATTTTGCTTAGCCAGGGCAAGTGCTTTTTTCATCGTCGTGTTAAGTTTTTTTTCTGATAACGATGTCAAATCAACTTTTTTATTCATAAATGTTTATCTAGTAAATAATTAATGGCTTAACAACCGATTTAAATAGGTCAGATATTGTTGCATATTTAACGGTTTATTGCGATAGCCAATATAGCCATCGGGTCGGATTAGATAGAGACAAGGTTCATTGGCGGCATAGCGGTCATGACCGGCCTGGGTTTCGTCAAGCACTTGGGTGATATGATCACTGGTGATAATTGTCTTTGGTGTTGTAGTTGAAATGATGATCGATGTAAAATTATCTTTATAAATAGTATTTAATTTTTCTGTAATTGTCTTTGCTTGTTCCAATGCACCCGGATCACCGTTAGTAAAAATTAGTGTGGCGAAACGGGGCGCAACCAATAAATCGAATAAATGGATGGGTTGGTTTTCCATGGTTTTCAATACAATATCAGGTGCCCGATCGCCAACTTGTAATTTTGCTTTGTTAAGTGAAAAATGTGCCGGCCAATCTTGGGCATTGAGATCACTTTTACGATAATTAAGTGAAACCTCTGCCATGCGATTTACCATTTGTTGTTGTACAATGTCGAATTTCGTCACCAATGACATCATCGCATTGCGAAGCTTTTGCACCATAGGTTGCTTAATAGTAATGAGTTTGGTTAAGGTCGTGGTTTCTTGCAAAACCCCTTCTGCAATGGGGCTACGTTCTTTGGTATAACTATCCAAAATGTTCTCTTTAGTTTTACCATGATAAACCATCGCTAATTTCCATGCTAAGTTATAGGCATCTTGAATACCGGTATTCATCCCTTGTCCCCCAGCGGGGCTGTGAATATGTGCTGCATCGCCAGCGACAAAGACCCGACCATTTTGATAAGTGTTGACCTTGCGATGATTAATCCGAAATTTAGTGATCCAATTAAAATCATGGATGGTAAAGGGTCGTTTAAGATAATGTCCGACTAAATCGTTAAATTCATCTTTAGTGGGTTCAGTTTCATGATTCGCTTGTAGACGATGATCTGCACCAATACGAAAACGCTTGTTGGGCATGGGAAATAACATAAATACGCCTTCGGGACTCATATAGATATGGATCTTATTCACATCGCCTTGCCAATCGGCAAAGACATCGGCCATGATCCAATCTTCTTTTAATGCACTACCGGCGAAATCAAGTTTCAATGTATGACGTACTTGACTATGGGCGCCATCACAACCAATTAGATAGGGTACAGATAGTTTTTCCATGGTTCCATTGTGTTTTAAGGTGCAATGTACCACTGAAGCGTCTTGTTCGAAGTTTACTAATTCCGTATTGTAGTTAACAGTCTGCTTGTATTTGGCTAAATGTTCTCGAAGTAATTTTTCCGTATCACATTGCGGTAACATAATGACAAAATTAATTGGACTATCAACAATGGTGTAATCAAGATTAATAATTTCTTGATCATTTGCATGCATACAAATACCCGTCACTTTTAAACCTTCAGCAACCACACGTTTTTTTAGCCCCATATTGTTTAATACTTCCAAGGTCCTTGCATGAATGCCAGCGGCCCGAGATTGATTGGTTGGTTCAGTTAATTTATCGATGATACGGCAGGGGACTTGGTAACGATTCAATTCATTTGCTAGGGTTAAACCGGTAGGGCCGGCCCCTACAATGAGGATTTCGCCTTTGGTTTGCATAGTTATTCCTTATTTTTATGCTAATTAATTCTAATTATAGAACACTTAAACCTAGAATCGGCAGTTGAAACTGTAGTGAGAGCGCTTAATCGCCTGTAGATTCAGACGATTAAGCGCTCGTAATAGATTTCAACTGCCGATTCTAGGTTAAATACTGTCTTGATAGACAACAGTTTTTTTAGCACAAAAAAAGCCCCGCCAAGGGGAGAGCGGGGCAGGGGGGACGTACAACGTACATCAAGAGCTATTGCAAGTTATAAATCGTCTGAAAACTCTAAGATATCGCCAGGCTGACAATCCAGATGCTTACAAATGGCATCTAACGTTGTTATTCGTAGCGCCTTGGCTTTACCATTTTTTAAAATCGATAAATTTTGTTCTGTTATTCCAATCAATTGTGCCAATTGGTTAGAGCGCATTTTGCGCTTCGCTAACATGACATCAAGATTCACTACAATCGCCATGGGTTCACCTAAATCGTATGTGCTTGCTCATCGGCTAATCGATAGCCTTCAGCCATTATCCACGATATCAGGATAATCACGCCACCAATGATGAGTGAGGTCAAATCGTGGGTATTTACACTGAGATTTACATAATGTTGCCCCGGGGGATTATGTAGTGTTAACACGAGACTTAACAATGCCTCATAAAGCATCTCCGCAAATGGCCAAATGAATAGTGTATAACCTAGCCTACGATAGCACTTGACGTTCTCAAGTGTGAAAATCTGACCCGACTCGTAACTTTTAAAGATCATAATCAACTGATACAAACCAAACATAATAAGCGAGGTTAGTATCATGCTCACCAAAAAGGCCAGCACTTGTATCGATGGTGTGAATTGAATATTCATATAGCCAAATGGGACATATTGCTGTGGGATGTGTGGTGCATAAACCCAAAACAATAACGTTGTTATCGGGACTATAAAAAATACACATTGAAAGATTAATCGAAATAAATAACTAATCTTTTTTATTCTCGCCATCTCAAATCACCTCATTGCGATTTCAAGTCAATAATACGATAAATAATTATCGTAAGTCAATAAGTTTTTCTCACTAAAAGATAGAATCTTGTAATAGTTTAATAATCCAGCGCCACCGCGGCAAATGATTTTTATAAATGAACGGATATAGCACTGCTATTTCAATTCTTTTGCAAAGTGAGATAAAATCAGCACCGAATGTTTCATGCCATCTTAATAAGGCTAACTGAGTATGGCTCAACGGCGCTGGTCAAAAAAAGACAACTTAATATTTGTGAGTATCATCGCAGCAATTGCCGCTTTGGGTGGTTTTCTATTTGGCTATGATACTGGGATTGTCTCTGGCGCATTGATCTTTATTAGACAAACATTTGTTGTGACACTTTGGCAACAAGAAATGATTGTCAGTAGCGTTGTCTTAGGTGCGCTTATCGGTGCGCTTACGAGTGGTCGTTTAGCGGATCAATTTGGTCGGCGTAAAATGTTACAAACAGCAGCAATGGCTTTTATTATTGGGACGTTACTTTCAACATTCGCACCAGATATTTATTTCTTGACCTTGGGTCGTTTAATCGTTGGTTTGGCTATTGGTATATCTTCCTATACGACACCTTTGTTTATTTCGGAAATGGCACCGGCGCATTTTCGGGGTGGTTTGGTATTATTAAATGCGATTGCGATTACCAGTGGTGAAGCGATTTCATTTCTCGTAGATTATTTGTTAGTGCCTACTCACTCTTGGCGACTGATGTTTTTATCTGGGATTATCCCAGCCATTTTATTATTTGTCGGGATGTTGTTTTTACCATCGACACCACGGTGGATGGTGTTAAAAGGGTTATTAAGTGAAGCCTATCGCACGCTCGCCAAAATTCGTCGTACAAGTCAGGTAAGACCTGAGTTTAAAGCCATCAAGCGAAGCCTTGAAGCACCGCGAGGTACTTGGCAACAATTATTTTCAAAACGACTTAGACCCGTCTTAATTATTGGCCTTTTCCTCGGGGTATTACAGCAGTTTGTGGGTATCAATACGGTGATGTATTATGGGCCGACGATTTTTGCCAATGCTGGATTTGATAATGCGGGAGCGCAAGTGCTTGCTACCTTTATTATGGGTGTCGTTAATACCGTGGTGAGTATTATCGCCGTAATAATTGTGGATAGCATAGGTCGACGTTCATTATTAATTTTTGGTTTACTTATCGCAGGTGTTAGTCTCTTTATTATTGGTTTAGATTTTATGCTTAACGTTCATTCGCATATCATGCCTTGGCTTACCATTATCTTTATGATTGTGTACATTGCGGGCTATTGTATAAGTATCGGATCTTTATTTTGGTTAATTATCTCAGAGATTTATCCACTACAAGTGCGAGGACTTGCAATGAGCTTTGTGACGGCTGTGCAATGGCTAGCGAATTTTATTGTGGCTATGTCATTCTTAAGTTTATTGCATACCTTCGGCTCAACAAATACATTTTGGTTATTTGGTATGATTTGTATAATAGGCGCATTAGTATCGTATTATATAGTGCCAGAGACAAAAGGATCCAGTTTAGAAGAAATTGAAAAGAATCTCAGTCAAGCAAAGCCAAATCGTTCACTTAGCTTGATGCCTAAGAAGTTTATTTTTGATTAATATGAGGTGTTATTTTGATGAATCAAATTATTATGAATTTTCACGGTGTCGTACTAACACCGTGGAAAATGATCGGTTACCTAGGTGTATTATTATTTGCTGGGCGTTGGTTTGTGCAAGTGATTGCATCTTATCGAGCAAAGCAATCGAAGATGCCAAAATTATTTTGGTATATGAGTTTATCGGGTAGTATTTTATTGTTGTCTTATTTTATCTTTGGCAAGAATGACTCTGTAGGTATACTTTCAAACATGTTTCCAGCAGTTATTGCGTTATATAATTTGTATTTAGGGTATAAAAACTCAAATAATGCGGCAATAAATAATGTTTCAATGGGTGCTCAACAAAGTTAATTATAAAGCTTAGTAACATATAGTCGTAAATCATAAAATAATATCAAGAGGGATTTATGGATTATCATATATTTAAATCGGCATTAAATAATTATTTTGCACGCTTTGTTGGAAGGAATAATCGACCAGTATTTTTTAATATCGATAAAACCTATCCATCATTGAATAGATTAACCAAAAATTTTTGCACCATAAAAACTGAATTTGATAATGCCTATAAAGTAAGTCGAAATTTACCGAAGTACCATGAAATTGATCCGGGTGAAAGTGCAATTTCAAATAGCACGGAGAATAACTGGAATGTGTTCATGTTATATTTATTGGGCCATAACCTTGATGAACATCAAGCCTTATGTAAAGAGACAACGAAGCTCATTAAAACCATTCCTAATCTGATGCAAGCCTTTTTTTCTATCTTAGAACCTGGAAAATCCATTCCCTTGCATGAAGGACCTTATTTAGGTTATCTGCGATATCATTTGGCACTACATGTCCCAAATGATATTCCACCGAGTATTTATGTCAATTCACAAAAGTATACCTGGCAAGAAGGGCAGGCAGTCTTGTTTGATGATAGTTGGCCGCATAAGGTTGAAAATGAAAGCCAACAAATGCGTGTGGTTTTAATCGTTGATGTATTAAGACCCATGCCAAAGATACCAACCTTAGTTAATAAATTGGTTACTAATGTGATTGCCCGCTATACCTATGGTCGACAAGTGGTTAGTCGGGCAAAAAGGTATTCTCAGCCGATTCTTGAAAATTGATAAATTAACTTATTGGTTTAATGTATCGATAACATATTGTTGTACGGCAGGATAAGCAATCTTGCCTGAACCAAGTAAATACATTTTATTAATATGCAAAATTATTTTTGGTAAATACAATTCACTTAAACCAATCTCTTGAAACCTGTCTTTGATGGCTTTTTTTGTTGCGGCTTGATGTTCAGTGACTAATACTAATTGCTCACCTTTACGGGTCTCAGGTATGCTAATAATTGCATGATTAAACTCAGGCCATAATGAGGCGATATAACCTTCTACCGCAGTTAAGGACACCATCTCTCCGCCAATCTTTGCAAAGCGTTTAGCACGGCCTAAGATCGTAATATAGCCCTCCACATCTACATTGACAATATCACCGGTGTCATACCAGTCATCGGGTGGTGGGACAAGTTTCCCCGGGTTAGCTATTAATAAATAGCCTTTCATAATATTAGGGCCAGAGACAATAAGACGCCCGCCTGTATCTATACCTGCTACCGGTTGTAGTTTGTATTCCATTTTTGGGAGTAATCGACCTACGGTACCTGGTTTATTATGCATAGGGGTATTTGTTGATAACACAGGTGCCGTTTCTGTGGCACCGTAACCTTCAAAGATTCTAAGACCAAATTTATTGATCCAAATATCACGTGTTTGAGGTTTTAATTTTTCAGCACCAGCGAAGACATAGCGGATGCTATAAAAATCATAGGGATTTGCAAATTTGGCATAGCCGGCTAGGAAGGTGTCAGTACCAAACATGATTGTGCCGTTGGTATCATAGACTAATTCAGGCACGATGCGATAATGCAATGGTGAAGGATACAGAAAGATACGAATGCCATTCACTAACGGTAAGATAAAACCAGCAGTTAAGCCAAATGAATGAAACAGGGGCAAGGCATTGAAAATAATGTCTTGGGCACTAAAATCGATAATACTACTTAATTGAAAACGATTAGCTTGAATATTTTCATGGCTTAAGACAACACCTTTGGGTGTCCCCTCAGAGCCAGAGGTAAATAACACTACAGCGGGATCGCTTGCTTTTAGTTTAGGATTGAGTCTAGTGAAGCTTGTCTTTGGCAACCATGACATAAGCATGCCAAGCAATTTTTGCGGTAAGTTAATTTTAGTTGCGAGATCTTCCAAATAAATTATATTAATGGCTAATTCTTCCATCGCAGTAATCAAGCGTTCAAGTTTGCCAACAGTAATAAATTGTCTTGCTGTGATTACAGTGTTAATTTTTGCTGTTTGGCATGCATCTTTAATATTTTTCGCACCCACGGAAAAATTCAACATGGCAGGGACCCGTCCATGGCTGTGTAGAGCAAAAAAGCTAACCGCACAGGCCAATATATTAGGTAATAAAATACCTGTAATTTCATTTTTCTGAGTGTGTTTTGCTAAATAATGTCCAAGGATAAAACAACGCATCAAAAAGGATTTATATTTCATTGGTTTTCGTTGTGCGTCTTCTAAGATGATATGATGGCGTCCATGGATCTTGATAGCATCAATAAGAGATGTGAATAAGGGAAGATGATAATTACTGCTTTCAAACATTAAATCACGCATTAAATCGTAAAATTTACGACCTAAGTATTGCCTTCGTTTACGTCCTTTTAACTGATCTGGCACAGAGAATTTTCGCGGGGGCAATATCGTGATTGTTATTTTAGGAAAGGCCTTGATTCGGACTTTGCCTTTAAGTCTAGAAAACCGAGTATATTGTGCACCATCGATTCGAATCGGGATAATGTCAGCATCGGCTTTATCGGCTATCATACCTGGGCCCTCATAGATTTTCATCAAGGCTCCGGTAACGGTTAACCTGCCCTCTGGAAAAATGATACAGCGACGATTATTTTTAATGCTATAGATTAACGATTTGGTTGACATCGGTTTTGTTGGATCAAGTGGAAAAGCATCAACTAACTTTAATACCGGCTCTAACCACCAACGCTTGGCAACATAGGCATTAATGGCAAACATAGCGCGGTCTGGAATAAATGCTGCGAGTAATAAACCATCCAAAAAAGAAATATGATTAGCAACAATGATTGAACGTTTGCTTGCCTTGGCATAATTTTCTAAGCCATGTACTTCAACCCGATAAACGGTTTTAAAAAACCAATGTACAAAAGATTTAATAATAGCATCGGGTAAAAGTTTAAAATTATAAATAGCAACGCCCACATTAATTATGCCAATCAATAAAAATAATTGTG
>CAVVHY010000047.1:0-15109 GCA_963748135.1 uncultured Gammaproteobacteria bacterium
ATTCATGCGAGTCTTTGGTGAACGGTCATCATGAGCGCCCGCATGCAGGGTACTGTGGGGTTCTAGCCAGACAGCGACGAAAAGTGGGAAAATAGAAAAAATGTTTTAATTCCCAACTAATTATCCATCGAGTGCACTAAAGGCGACCTTCAAGTTAGCAGCAATTTTTTCTACACCAATTTCAAATTCACACGCATTAAAATCGTAGTATCCAGCTAAATTTATGTGAAGCCATGCAGCGGGTGAAATGTAGGCTAATTGATTTATTATATTAGCTTTACCATTTTTCTTGACGTTATTCAGTATTGTTGAGATTATTTTAGCATTATAATAAATGATGCAGTTCGCCAGCAATCGTGCTGGTTCATTCCAAATTTCAAGTTCTTGCGTGTTTGCACCACGAAATTTTTGACCATTGACATTGGCAATCGCTCTGCGTAATTGATGATAGGCTTCACCGCGATTGAGCGCACACAGTACATTTTGTCGAATGATAGGGTCATCAATATAGCATAATAAATATTGGCTCATTAAAATTTTATCAAATTCCCATGATGCCAACTTTGTTTTATTTTTCCGCTTATATGAACTGAGCTTGCTTACAATAATATGCTGAGATGTTTCACCTAATAGTAATGAAGCAAATACACGCAACATGTTATCCCATTCGGATTTAATTAATTGCTTATCAACTCTATTTGTGGGCTTGATTAAAGAATCTTCGTAATCTTTTTTTGATTTAAAACCATAGAGTGTTTGGGATTTGATATGTATGCTTTTAAAGTGTCCGCCAAAACGCGGGAAGATTACATTTCTATTTTGGCGCTACATAAGACAACAACTAGTTGAGTATTCCTCAACCATATGATACATTTGGTAATATTTTTGATTTAAGATAAGGATCCCTGTAACTATACCATGCGCCCATAAGCTAGGAATTGTCATTATGGTGCGCTTATGAGGTTTTTTATGTACGCCCTACAAAAGTTTTTAGAACGGCAAACTCCATATGTTAGGCCATCTCATGCCTTTAACAAAGGTTTTAAAAGCAGCATAATTCTTCAAGAAGACTTTCTCACGTTAGTGAAAAAGATATTTAGCACTGATTTAGAAACATTTGGCCTCAATGAAGAAAAATTCCAGTTGTTACTTACCTTTTGTTCCAAGTCAATATCGCGAAGGACATTACCATCAGATTCAGTCATCTTTGCCATAATTTCAGCAATGTTACTCAATCATGGATTTAATCAAGCCAATCAAACATTAGTTAACATCACTAAGGTTACCTTTTTCCCAATAGCAGGAACAACACCTTTTGATATAGCTCGCCGTGAATATCTATTAAAAATACTTTTAACCATCCCACATATGATTAATTTGTTTAACAAGCTAGATATATTCTTTGCCTTTATAGGAAATAGATTTTCTCAGGTCAGCGAAGATCAATATCAATTTTTAATGAAAAATTTTATAACACTTGTATTTACCGCGATAGCAGGTGAAAGAGAAATCTTGGAGCTAGTTTTTGAGAAATATATAGATGTATTTTCCCAATGGTTAATTGAGGATAATAATGTTTCTTTTGAAATTTTTTATGGTCGACTTGAGACATTACTATGTGAACAGCGTAAATTACTATCTAAACAGCAAAAATTACTATCTGAACAACGTAGACTGCAAGATGTGCCTATTTGTAATTTGCACACGGCACCAACAACCATATTAAAATTTGTGCTGAAAGAAAATTTGACGCAAGAATTGGCAAAAATCTGTACTCATAGTTTCAGCTATCAATTAAAAGACAGACGCAGAACTAGTCTATTAGAAAAATTATCTCAAAATATTAGCGATACCGACGCGCACGATTTCACCATGTTAATCTTCACATTGTTTCAGCACCAAGCACAACAACTACATTACTTGCCAAGCAAAAAACTTAACCCCCTGATAAATTCACTACGAAGCTGGTCTTCGATAGAACAGCAAAGGCTAAGGTCATCACTCAATAACTTTGGTACGACTCAGAATTTCACAACGGTTATTCCACTATTTTCTTTATGGCCAGAGTTAAGAACTAATGAAGCTTGTGCAAATAAAATAATTAAACTCTCACCAAACCATCTTAGTGATTTAATCGCGTCTCATATGCGAAATGTTCATGCGATATGGACAACTAATCAATCTGACTATACCGAAAGACAACAAAACTTCTTTATGAGATTTCTATCAACAATCTTAGATATCTACATTCAATGGATTGATAAGAATAGCTCATCAAATAACCGTTTCGGATTTGAGTATGGGGCGCAACAACAGTTTAAAAAATCGCTTTGTTTATTTACCAGCTATGGACAATATGATCCAGGACAATGGTATATATTGCTAGAGTATTTCAAAACTAAGGGTAATTTTAATGACGCAGACGCCTTGTTAAATTATTTGTATGAAAATCCACCGGCTGACTCAATGGCGGCGACATTAGAACTGGCAATTAATGATTATGACACCCGTCAATTGGCTAAGTTTGCTGCAGAAGTTAGACAAAGAACTGCAGTGCAAAAGGCTAATCAAACTCATTGGGCCCCTACACATTGGCACCACAATGGTAACGGAGTTGATCGCGATGGCAATGGTACACACCATGAGAATGCAAACACTAATGGCAAATATCACCGTCATAGTCGAAAGAATAGTTTATAGCAAAAATGCCAAACTGCTGATATAGCATGGTCAAATACAAAGACCATGCTATGCCCATAGTAAGCCAAAATGATAGTTGGAAGTTGGCATTTCAGCATACGATAGGTATATACTTTAGTTATGGAAAAAGATATCTATCAAGTCCCGATAACAAGTTTTGACGCTGAACAAACTGCAGCGATTAACCATTTTTGTCAGCAATTTGTAACCAGTGGCAATCAGGCACAAGCAATTCTGAATGCTGCGTCCAACTATCCCGATAATCTCTTGATTCAAATCTTTGCCGCAGCATTTTATCTCTTTGGCCAAAATGACCAGAGTAATCAGCAAGCAAAGGAAGGCTTACTCAAGTCAGAAAAACTATTACCTCAAGGTAATACCAGAGAGCGTATGTTATTCCAAGCAATGCAAGCTTGGTATCGCCTTGACTATGAATTAGCAATTACCATCTTTTCTGCATTAACAGAATTACAACCAAGCGATTTGGTCGCAGCCAAATTTGCCGAATATATGTTTTATTGTGCCGGCCAATATTATAATGGCAAAAGATATTTGGCAATGTGCGAACGAATGACTGCGGCATGTCCTGACCATGCGAACAACCCTGAATTCCTGGCCATGCATGCCTTCGCCGCCGAATTAAGTGGTGAATATAACCAGGCATTAAAGTTAGCAGAACAAGCCGTGACATTAAAACCAGAAACACCTTGGGCCCATCACGCGCTAAGTCATATCTACTTATTGACAGCAGATATTGAGTCTGGGATTAAAGTCATGGAACAATACTTGCCGAGTTGGGACAATACATTGCAACTGCTTAAAGTCCACAATACATGGCATTTAGCACTTTTTTATTTAACCAAACTTGATACCCAAAAGACAAATGACTTATTTAAGCAACGCATTTGGCCAAAACCATCAACTCTAGTAGGCGAACAAATTGATACGATTGCTTTGCTATGGCGCATGGAAATGGCTGGCATGGATATGACGGATGAATGGCAAGACCTGGTTGTCCACATTGATCATCATCCATATGAATTATATACACCCTTTCTGAATATCCATTATCTTTATGCCTTAGTGCGGGCAAATAAAGATGATATTGCCAAGGAAATCATTGCTAATCTTAAACGTTTCAGTCAACAATTTACCGGCAACCAATTTCAATTATGGCATGATATAACCATACCTTTACTTAATGGCATTCGCTATTTTGCCCTGAATGATTACCAACAAGCTGAGCGACAGCTTGCCCCCATTATTGAGCGATGCTTTCGTATCGGTGGTAGCGATGCCCAAGATGAATTAATGACCCAAATGTATCTGATGTGTTTAATTAAAAATAATAAGCTAAAAGCTGCCCAGGTTTTTTTTCAAAAACACTTAGCACATTATCAAGCCACGCCCCTTTATGACGTATGGTTTGCTAGCTAAAGCGTCATTAACTAAACCTACTAGTTCGGCGATAAGATATGATCAATAAACTCATCTGCCGTGATATCATCGAAATTAGCTAACCTTGAGCTCTCATCAATAGTCAGGACATCGTGGGTTTTTTGATTTTCTTCACGTGCAAGTCTGCTAAAATTATCTAATACTGACATTGTAATATCCTTACTGTCATCAACCGCACCATCATATTCATGCTCTTTTATATCAATATCTTTTATTTGTGGATTCTGATTTATAGGACTAAAGAATTGCGAAATATTCATATCAGATGAATAATTCATGGGTGGTGCAGCCACCTTAAGAGCCCCATGACTTTTGAATTTATTAGCCAGGTCTTTTAACAAGACACGGTCTGTTTCGCTAAAATAAAGTTTTGATTTTTCTTTATCAACAAGCATATTGATTATTGTTAACATGGTTTTACACAGAGTGCGGTCAGATCTTATTTCAAGTATTAGTTTGTGCTGTTTTATCAACCATTTCTCTGTAAGTAGCATAACCGGTGTTTTGTCATGGTAATTGGGCACGCTAGCATTTATCTCGTTTTTGACTAAGCTTGCAACTAAGGCCTTGAGTTCATTATCAGGTTTTTCTCGTACCATAGTTAAATCTGCCAATAGCATCATAAACAAATGCATTGGCGTATCACCATCTATATTTCTGCAATTTAAGTGACCAACGTCGAGATAATTGTCAATGACATGAGTTAATCTCTTGAAATAGAGAGAAACAGATCGGGAATAGCTATTACTGAACTCATAAACAGGACCATGTGCAGTAAAGACCTGATGCACTGGCGCTGTACCAGAATGATCTAACCTAGATAGATATGCCTTATCAGTATATTTTAATAATAGCTTAATAATTTTCGCCCTTAATTTACTACGGCTTGAAAAGGAGACCAACGCAATTCCTAAAGGTGTTCGGTGAAATCTGCTTGGCGTATTCGCCATAGCTGAAAACGTCTTATCAGACTGAGCTCGCAAATAGTTAATCATGGCCTCACTATTAAGCCTGACAAATTTATGCAATAAGTTTTCATTCATAGCATCAACAAGCATAATATTATTGTAATTATCTATAGCTAAAATCGCATGGATTCCATTAATTTGGCTTTCTGTGAACAACTGTCTCAACTCAACCGGGTCCAGAATCGCGTTAATTCTTGCCCCATTTGCCACCAAAAACATAGCTAAGCAAAAATATTTTTTGAGTAACGCAAGGAATAATGGGGGACGGCTTTGGGCATCCAATTGATTTAGTTCAATACCTTTACCAATTAACAGTTTGACTACTGTCAGGGTATCTCTTTCATTACGCTTTGAAGCAATAATATTATGTAATAAGTTATTACCCTTGTAATCTTTGTCATTTACATTTTCTGAATTCACTAAGCAGCTCATAAATTGATAAAAGTTATGACTGGCTGTACCTTTCAATGCATAATAATGTTCTGGTGATAACCCCTCCTTAGTTCCTAAATTTCCCCGCTCTACTAATAATTTACACAAAGATCCATCAATTAAGCGATTCTTACCTTTTTTATTCTTAGCAGAGATTGAATTTAGATCAAATATGGTTAGCTGAGGATTTTTAGCAAGGTAATCTTGAGCTAATTGCATTGATTCACTTGTGCCATCCCTAGCAGCAGTTGATTCTCCCTTACTTGATATATCTTTAATGAAGCTGGACTGTGTTTGTTTTATAGAATTAATTTGCGATAACAACTCATCTTGATGTTGAGTGATAATTTTTCCAAGTCTTGCTATATGTTGTTGCAAGTCTTCCATTTTATTAATAATTGACTGCACCTCGCCCGCAAACTCTGAACTTTTAAAGTCAGGCGCTAATTCTTTTCCACTTGACATATTGCTGTCTTTTAATAATTGCAATATTCGAGTAGACAGTTGTGTATATTGCGTTACTAATGCAGCAAATCCTTGTTGTATAGTCTGGAAATGAATAGCATTTCCGCCACCACTCGAACCTGATCGTTTTAATTTTTTAGTTAGAGGCATTAAATATGCATTAATGTGACTTAAACGTCTTTTTGCCTGTTCCAGGGTATTTTCCAATTGCCGAGTAGCTAATATTGTTTCAGTTTTACTAGTCGTCTCAATATATTGACTAGCTTGTTTAGTTGCAGTTAAGCCAGAGGTGCCAGCATCTTTAACCTTTATTGCTTCAGCGATTGTTTGTGACTTGCCAAGCGTTTTAGCATGTAAATTGCTAAAGACTGCATTTAATTTTTCAATTTCATTAAATAATCTTTTAGCCCCCTCCCCAATTGCAAGCTCTTCAATAGTCAATTTTCTTGAAGTAATATTAATTAGACCCATCCCTGCTTTTGCTTGAGCTTTATTTTTTACAGGCTTTAAAATGATTGCACCATTCTGCGGCCCCCAAATCATTTGTGCCTTGGCAGCACCTTCGATTGGGATCGGCTTAAGATCTCTTGCACCAACATATTTACGGATTAAATTCACTTTTTTGCCATACTCGAAACGCGTCTCATCAGGAGAACTGATATATTCATAAAAATATTTACAATCAGTATCGCCCCATTTGATATCGATAACATAACAAAAGCTACCACGTAAACCTCGACCTGAACCTTGGATTTTAACGACATCTGATTGTGTCGGGCGTGCCCAAATAATTCCCAAAATATTTTTATGATCAAAGCCCTCAGTTAATTTGTCCGCACCCGTTAATATCAAATATCGCCCTAACTTATAGTCATCAATGATTTCTTGGCATTCTTTGGTACTCAGCGGATCGAGATTTGAATTTGGATTGTTGGAATAGACCGCCTTAGCAATACCAAATTCCTGTCTTGCCTTTTGCTTTAATTCATTGGCATGTGCAATCTCTTTATCTCTAATAGCCTTACCTAAGCAACTAAGCTGTTGATAATATTGTTCTGCCACATTTTTTGCATAACGTTCCCTTAACTTATTATCTGGATCTACTAAATCAATGGCAATCTTATTAAATTCATTAGCAACAGCTGCAGCATGGTCAATGCCGGCGGCGAAAATGACAAATTGACTACCTCGAAAAAAATTTCCTGTAGCTTGATCCTGACCATTTAGATAAACATCAACAATCAGTTTATTATAAAATTCCTGATTTATAAGTTTAGCCGCCTGCTTTTCCGAGATATCTACACCACTGCGTGCCTTAAGTTTCATCCCTTTGCTCTCTGTTGGATAGACAATAGCAGTAACAACCGGGGCATTTGCGCCAATTTCGATGGCTTCTTTTAATGGAAGCCTGGGGATTGGATTATCAATGCCTTCTGCATCTAAACCAAGCAAGGTATACACACTTAAAATACCTTTATCTTTAGAACTTCTTTTAAGATTTAATATCGGCGTTGCTGTGTATGCAGTGATGTGACAACCTTGAGTGTCAATATGTTTGATCATCTTTACCGAAGCAGCAGATAAACAATTATGGGCTTCGTCTAAAACTACTGTATCAATTTGTTGCCAGGGAATCATTTGATAATAATTTTTT
Source organism: uncultured Gammaproteobacteria bacterium (assembly GCA_963748135.1). Taxonomy (GTDB): domain Bacteria; phylum Pseudomonadota; class Gammaproteobacteria; order JBGSLN01; family JBGSLN01; genus CAVVHY01. Next base: position 7,678 of record CAVVHY010000047.1, read on the forward strand.
AAAGTTTGATAGCAAATGATTAACACATTTGAATTTAAAATCCTAACATCACAAGTACTTTGCCTAAGGCTGCGATTACTAGACTTGAGTCTGCTTACTTTTAACTCTGGCGCAAATTTATGAAAACTATTGATGGTTTGCGTAATTAAATTTAATCTCGGTACAACAATTAAGGTCTTGGCTCCCGTAATCTTTGCAAGCAACGCGAATATAAATGTCTTGCCCGTGCCAGTTGCTTGTGCAACTACAACATTTTTATCTGAAACCTTTCGCGTCTGATAATATTCATATAATGCCTTATGCTGATGCGGTTTTGGTTTGAATTTTCCGTTTATTTTTCCCTGCTGAAAATCTATAAGATATTGCCTTAACTCCTGTGTCCCCTCAGCAAATCGCTGTTTACGATCCATGGGATTAGTTGCCTCACTTGGCATAGATTTAGCTGCAAAATCGACTCTCGCCTGTTTACTTTTCGATGGTTTTGGTAAACCAGCTGGCGTAGGACTACGATTCGCTTTTCGTTTATTGCCGCTTGATCGCGATTGCTTTTGACGCTTATTTTTTACCTGTTGTGGGACTTGCGAAGTTGTTGGCTTAGGCGAGGATACTCGTCTGGCTTGCCGTCGTCGCTCCAAAAACGCACGCGCACTATTGCCATCCATAGACCGTTCATTAGCAACGTCTTCTGGTTTAAAAAACTTTGTCTTATTGGTATGGAACATAATCTCTAAAGGGAAATATTATTTGCAAATCCAGATTAAATTATACGCATTATTGTGTAAAATCTGTTGTGAAATTATGCCATTATTGCTGTTAAATGAGGCCTAGACTATAATCAGTCAAATCTTGGACTGCCAATTGTTTTGTAAAAAAAACCCTTGTTAGTTATTATAGAGCCAACCATCATTTACCTACACGACTATATTGAGGGATACCCTTATGAAACTTGACTTAAATCCGGACATTATCTGCCACATTATTGCCAAGGCACGTGAATTTCACGCCAAAGAAGAAGTTGTCATCCCTGAGGAACAACAAGAAGACAGCAGTGAGTATGATTGGGCCCAAGTCTTGGCGGACCATGTGGATGATGAAACCTACCAAGAATTAAAAACCGTTATCAATAATGACTTGGAGCATGATCAAAAGGTAGAATTGGTCGCAGTAATGTATCTAGGGCGTGGTGACTTCGATATAAAGGAGTGGCAAGATGCCCTTATGGCAGCTGAAGATGTCCCTGGTGATAATATCGCCGAGTATTTATTGTCAATCCCTATGGTAGCTGATTATCTAACCGATGGCTTATATGAATTAGGCTATAATTGTAATGAATAATCCATAACAGCGCAGTCCACAGCCAGCGTGTGTTCGACAGGTTGGCTCCGCTAAGCTTGATTTAATATCACAGCCAATGCAATAATGCTGTCTTGGAGTTAAGTAGTAGTGTAAAACATGCAACGAGAAACTTTCACCTTAAAATTAGTCGACGCCAAGATGGTTACCCGCTCGGTAAGACATCTGGAATTCGAGCGTAGCAATGGCCAACCATTCGATTTTGTCCCTGGACAATTCATCACCTTCCATTTTGAGATGGGTGGCGCTGAATTACAACGAAGTTATAGTGTGGCAACCATCCCAGGTATCAGTCAACGAGTCGAGATTGCTGTGTCACCCTTTGAAGGCGGCCCTGGAACACGCTTATTATTTGGCATTCAACCAGGTGACACCCTGGAAACAACTGGCCCTTTTGGCCGACTAATACTGCGCGATGAACAACCCAAGCGCTATATCTTGGTGGCGACTGGGACTGGGGTTACCCCCTATCGTGCAATGCTGCCAGAACTATTGCTAAGGGCACAAACCCACGACGCCAAGGTTGTGATATTGCAAGGTGTGCAAACCCCAGAAGATCTACTCTATCCAACGGACTTTCTACACTATACAGAACAGAGCCCGAACCTTGAATTCCGCGCATATTATAGCCGAAAATTACCGGACCAACCTGGACCACATGAGCGCAAAGGTTATGTGCAAAACGCGTTTACCGACTTGATACTAAACCCAGAGACCGATGTCGTCTATCTGTGCGGTAATCCCAATATGATTGATGACTCATTCAATATTTTACGTGAACATGGTTTTGAAACCCGGCAAGTCCGACGTGAAAAATATATTTCTCCCAAAAGATAAGCTACATAAAGTTCATTTTTGATTCTGTCTGCTATGCTTAAGGTAAAGAAGCTATTCAAAGGCATAGTATATGGTTCATAATAATAAATTAGCAGCCACATCAATTAGTCCATTATGTATAACTCTCAAGACCCTGGCAAATGATTTGCATCATGGTCATCTCGAGCTAAGTATTAAACATTTAAATCAATTTTATAATCAATTACATTATCGATATGATCAAACACCTAATAAAAAATTAGTGATCAATGATACGCAATTAACGAAGACAATTGGAACATACGCAACATCATGTTGCTTGACGCATTTTTATAATCATTTACAACAACAACTTAATCTACGTAGGACTTGGATCATAGACATACCCAAACCGGATTTATACGATGATATCAATTTCCAAATCACCAATATTCTTTTATCAACTTTAAAGTTTTTAAGCTTTATAAGTAAACCCAATGAACCCAGCGAATCCAGTGAACTCAAACAAACTACAATTGGCACTGATAATTTCACTGGTAAGGCATTTCATGAATATTTAGATAACTTAACGAAAAATGAATTGGCACAATATCAACAATTGCCAAAAGACGCACGCCAAACATTACGCATGGCTCTGATACCTGAATGTCCACTTAAATTGCCTTATGATATAGAACACATTCTTGCAAAGTTAAACTATCGAATCCAAAATGCTGAACCTGAGCTTAAAAAAATGATTAATACGTATTTAAAGCTAAAACGACTACATTTAAATGTCATTTCATTACATCAACATTATTTTAAATATGGTGAACAACAAACCTCAAGATCAGGAATTCTTGCTCACAGCATTAAACTTGAGGATAAAACTTTTATGATGTTAATTAGGATATTGGCTTTAATTTTGAGTGATAAACCTGAATCGAGACATATTGATTATCAATATATGAAATTGACTAAATATTATCTACGACTTAAATCAGAGATGCAGATGCAAAAGACAACAAATTAAGTTTAATGCATAGGTAATTATTTTAGAGCCCCCTCACCCGCCCCTCTCCCTTTCTACTACACTTGGGAGAGAGGGGAGAATGAGGGGACTCTAAAATAAACACTTAAACTCAAACCTAGATTAAACTTAGAGCAAACCCAAATTAGACCCAGATCAAACCTATATCAAACATAACCCCTCATTTTGCATACATCTTTGACAACGGTATTTGCAAGGTATCGAACAAATTGTCTTCTGGTTGTTGAATCGCCTTCGCCAATGTCTTTTCCCATACACCAGGCCAGTGATTTAATTCTCGTTCTGTTGGTAACCGCCATGGCAACATTAAATAAAGTTCATGCAAACTTAGAGTTGAAAGATCAACGCTTAATACAAACTTGCCGCGCTCCGCGGGTTGTATCAATTTAGCATCACGCATCAAGCTGATAACATAATCCGGCCTTACTTGATAATTCGATGAATCCAAGGCGACTAGGTCATGCATTGTTAAGCCTTTAGCCTCGTGCATTGCTTGCCAAAAATGACCCAGCCAACGATAAACATGGGTAAAACCATCCAATTTATCTGGTGATCGATATTGATAACCAACCGTTAATACATTGCTAATCACTGCGCCAAATAAAATAATAATCCAACTAGTATAAAGCCACACTAGAAAGATTGGGATTGTGGCCAAGGCGCCATAAAGTAAAGTGTATGTTGGGAAATTTCTGACATAAATGGCGAAACCGAACTTAGCGAGTTCAAATAAAGTCCCAGAAGCAAGCGCGCCGATTAAGCCAAAGCGAAGCGGCACCGTACAATTGGGTACCGCAACATAAAGTAACCAAAATGTGGAAACACTTAATAGCCAAGGGATGAGTCGTATAATAGTTTCCGAGATCCAAAAGTTACTCGTAGCTTCAGCAATAACAGGCAGGCGCATAAAATAACCACTAATAACGATACTCAAGCCTAACAAGATTGGGGTTAAGGTCAAGACAGCCCAGTATAACAAGATTGCCGAAACCCCATGTCGCCGAAAACGTATATGCCAAATCGCATTGAAGGCTTGCTCAATATTAAACATTAATAATACGGCCGTGACGACTAAAAAGAAAAAACCAATTACTGATAGGTTTGAAGTCTGAGCGACAAAGTGTTGTATATAACGTTGGATCACTTCTCCCGATGCCGCTATAAAATGCGAAAAGATAAAGTTCTGAAGCTCTGAACTAATCTTATTAAAAAATGGAAACGCCGCTAAGATTGCAAAACTAACCGTCATTAAAGGCACTAACGACAATAAGCAAGTATAAGTCAAGGCTGCGGCACGGTACATGCAACCATCGTCCAAAAATTGATTGTAGATGGTAACCGCAAATCGAAGCCAGCGGTATAACAGTTCTTGCGGTGGCTGTATCCGCTGCAAGTATTTGATGATTGACAATCTGCACTTTAGTTTCATAATGATATACGTTAACAAATAATAAAATAAAAGGCATCAATTATTAGGTGATTATTATGGCAGACATTTTAGTTCTTTATTATAGCCTACATGGAGCCACAGCAGAATTGGCCCATCAGGCAGCACGAGGGGTTGAAGAAGTCACTGGCATGAATGCCAAGATCCGTACAGTCCCCAAGGTGTCCACAGTCTGTGAAGCCACCGAAGACACTATCCCAAAATCAGGACCGCCCTATGCCACCATAGATGATTTAAAGCAATGTGCAGGTTTACTTATGGGCAGTCCCACACGCTTTGGCAATATGGCAGCACCGCTTAAATATTTTCTAGACGGCACGAGTGAACTTTGGTTATCTGGTACACTTGCTGGAAAACCCGCGGGTGTCTTTACCTCAACGGCGAGTATTCATGGTGGTCAAGAAACCACGCTCATCAGTATGATGCTGCCACTCATGCACCATGGTATGTATATTGTCGGCTTGCCTTATACTGAGAGTGAATTGATCAGCACTCAAATGGGTGGCACACCCTATGGTCCAAGCCATGTGGCAGGTATTGATAATAAAAATCCTCAAACTAAAGAAGAGGCACACTTGGCCAAGGTTTTAGGACGCAGGGTTGCAGAGTTAGCAAAGCGATTGCAGTGAGGGGACGGGTCAGGTCTTTTGAAGGTTTTCCAGTTAATATCAGGATGGTTGTCAATTGGGCATGGATAAGAAAAACAAACAGGATAATCAATTTATTGGGACTATTATTGAAGTCCATGGACCAGTGGTTAAGATTGCCTGTCAGACCAATCCCCCCATGCATCAAGCATTAAAATGTTATCGCAATAACGATGTCTATATCCTGGAGGTTTATCAACACATCGATAAACAACATGTGCTAGCGATCGCCTTGCATCGTGAATCAGGTTTGCAAAGAGGTTTGCCGGTTTATGATTTACAAGCGCCATTACATGTCCCGGTCACGCCCGATTGTCTTGGACGTGTGCTAAATGTATTTGGGCAACCATTAGATGGTGGCCCTAACCTTAAAACCGATCAATTTCGTAATATCCTTAGCAAACCCATTCCCCTATCATCTGTAGCTAGCACACAAGAGGTGCTTGAAACTGGGATCAAGGTCATCGATCTAATGTGCCCTTTTGTTAAAGGCGGCAAGACAGGACTATTTGGTGGTGCAGGTGTCGGCAAGACGGTGCTATTGATGGAGTTTATGCACGCCGTGGTGAGACTACACCGAGGGGTATCTATCTTTGCCGGTGTCGGGGAACGGATTCGAGAGGGACATGAGTTATGGCACGAAATGCAAAAGGCGGAGGTAATGAAAAATACCTTGATGGTCTTTGGTCAAATGGATGAATCTCCTGGGGTTCGATTTCGGGTTGGTTTATCGGCACTTACCTATGCAGAATATCTGCGTGATACCCTCAATCAAGAGGTTTTATTTTTGGTGGATAATATCTATCGCTTTGTCCAGGCAGGCAGTGAAATCTCCGGTCTCTTAGGCCGCATGCCGGCAACGGTAGGTTATCAACCCACATTATCCACCGAGATTGCTGAGATTGAAGAGCGGATTAGTTCGACGCTTACAGGTTCCGTGACAGCAGTCGAGGCGGTTTATGTGCCCGCAGATGATATGACCGACCCGGCTGTGTCGGGGATTATTAGCCACTTGGATTCAATTGTTGTGCTTGCTCGCGAACAGGCAGCAAAAGGGATCTATCCGGCGGTCGATGCACTTAAATCCAAAAGCAAATTTATGGACCGGTATTTTTTAGGAGACCGTCATTATGAAATTGCGCAAAAGGTACGTGAACATTTGGCACGTTATCAAGAATTAGAAGATATTATTTCAATGTTAGGCTTGGAAGAACTTTCAGCCCAAGATCGCACAATAGTACTGCGCGCACGCAAATTACAACGCTATCTTAGCCAACCATTTCACGCAACTGAGGCGCAAACAGGAATGACAGGAAGTTCTGTTTCGCTCGAACAAACCTTAACAGACTGTGAAGCTCTATTAAATGGAGAATATGATCAAATCTCTGAAGAGCAATTTTATATGATAGGGACTTTAAACGATATGGTGTCATCATGAAGAGGTTTACCCTTGTTCTCCAAAGCAGTCATCAATATGAAGAAATAAATGATACGGTAAGTTTTGTTGGCGAAGATAAAACCGGTTCATTCGGTATTTTGGCTGGGCATGCAAAAATGATGACCATTTTAAAGTATGGCTTGGCTTGGTACAAAACCGAAGATGCTGTAGTAGAATATTTAGCTCTACCTGGTGCGTTATTGTATTTTATTGACAACAAACTTATGATAAGCACACGACATTATTTGCGTAATCCAGATTATCACGCGATGAAACAAGCCCTGGAACATGAATTACGTAGAGAAGAGGAAAAACTTAGTAGCTTAAAAGAAAGCTTGCATCAATTAGATAGGGAAATTATCCAACACCTCTTGGATTTAAAGAAAAAATATCGTTATGGAACAGAATAACAAACAAAAATTAAAACAAGAAGTGGAATCAAAGATTATCAAACTTGATAAGGCCAAAGTTGATAAAAAAACTATTTTATCACAGACAATCTATCTTGGGACAGTTGGTATTATTTTTATTTTGCCAGTGGTGCTGCTCGCCTATATTGGTGTCTGGCTGGATAACAAATTACAGGGTTTTTCTTTTAGTTGGACCATTAGTCTAATCTTTTTGGGTATTATTATCGGGGCGATTAACGTATATTTGTTTATGCGGGAGTAATTGAATGGATTCGACTGGTTTTACGGCGG
>CAVVHY010000048.1:0-37208 GCA_963748135.1 uncultured Gammaproteobacteria bacterium
GATCCTGAGCAGATGAATCTAGTCAAGAGCACGACATAACAATGTATCGCTCACCAACCAGCATTTATTACAAACAAATACCTTTAAAGGATAATATATTTCTGGCTCAGATAACTGCTGCTCGGTTAAAAAACTATTAGACGGTGGTTGAAAGCCCAAGTCTAAAAAAACATGTTCAAGTTGATGCTGGCAAAAACGGCAATTCATAAATCACGCCTCCATTTTTTCAGCTAAACAACTATGTTGCTGATCGCGTGGTGAAAGATATGAGACTGTTAGCGGCCAAGGAATATTCAACGAACTATCATTGACATGAATACCATCTTCTGCTTCCGGCTGATAATATTCGTCATGAAAATAGAGTAATAAAACGTTGTCAGTCAAGGCTTGAAAACCATGGGCACATCCTTTGGGGATATAAACCATATTCGCAAGATCTGAATTGAGTGTGACCGCAGACCATTGTTTAAAGGTAGGTGAGTTTGGCCGTAAATCCACAATCACATCATACACTTGACCTTGGAGGCAACCAACTAATTTAGCCTCTGCATGTGGCGGATGCTGAAAATGTAAGCCGCGGACAGTCCCTTTGTTCTGTGTAAATGAAATGTTACTTTGCTTAATCGCAAACGGTTGTGGCAAATACTGGTTAAGCTCTTGTTCACAAAAGGCTCGATAAAATAGTCCTCGCTCATCACTGTGTGCTGTTGAAGTAATCTCAAAGGCATCTTGAACTGCAAGTTTTCTTAGCGTCATATTAGCCATTTTTACTCTCCATTCACTAATACCGCTTGATAAGCTGTTAATTGTTCAGAAGACATAACACTGTTTTCCTCATAGAATTGTCGATACCAATCTATGGTCCATTGAATGGTTTCAGTCATTGTCAATTGTGGTTGCCAATTTAATTCTTGGTAAGCCTTGCTGGCATCGAGATACAATAATCTTGCTTCATGATTCGTAGCCGCACTTGTTAATTCTTGATAATTAATCCTTGGCCAATTATTTTGCGCAATTTGACAAAGGCTTTTGACATTAAGTTTTTTACACTGCATAGGCGCAAAATTCCAGGCACCTGAAAAGGCCTTATTTCCAATAAGTAATTGCCTACCCAATTTTAAATAACCATGCAAACAATCTAGTACATGTTGCCATGGTCTGACAGCATCAGGATGACGTATTGTTGTTTGCTCACCTTTGTCAGCAGCTCGCACTAAGTCAACCATTAAGCGATTAGTAGCCCAATCACCTCCGCCAATGACATTACCTGCACGTGCGGTGGCAATTAATACACTATGAGAATGATTAAATTGATCAAGTGGGAAATAGGCATTTCGATAAGCTGTAGCAACATGCTCTTGACATGCCTTTGAAAGGCTATAAGGATCATACCCACCTAAAGGTTCATTTTCACGATAGCCCCATAGCCATTCATTGTTTTGATAACATTTATCACTGGTAACAATAACCACGGCTTTTACTGAGCTAGATGTTTTTATTGCTTCAAATAAATTTGCCAAGCCAATCACGTTAGTTGAAAATGTCGCTAATGGATTATCGTAAGATGGCAACACTAACGCTTGTGACGCCAAATGAAAGATAATTTCTGGTTGGCTTTTTTCAATTGTGGCTTTTAATAAACCCAAATCACCGATATCAAATATATGAGAAGTAATATCAGGGTGTAGCAATTCGAAATGGTTAGGCGTTGTCTCGGGCGGTAAAGCGATGCCAGTTACCTCGGCACCCAATTGGGCAAGCCATAGTGCTAACCAACTTCCTTTAAAGCCGGTATGCCCAGTTACTAAAACCTTTGTTCCATGGTACTTTTGTTGAATTAAATCGTATCCCATAATCTCCATGGAGCCTCGTCTTGCGACCAGAGTTTATCTAATGCGTACTGATCACGTTGTGTATCCATGCACTTCCAAAAACCATAGTGCTTATATGCAACCAATTGTTGATCTCTAGCCAAGTTTTCTAAGGGTTCGCGTTCCAAGATGGTTTGATCATCAGTTAGATAATCAAATAACTTCGGTTCGCACACCATGAAACCGCCATTGATCCAACCGCCATCACCTTGAGGTTTTTCAGTAAAACAAGTTATTCGACCCGTTTCATCGGGAACAATTGCACCAAAACGACCTGCCGGCTGTATAGCTGACAAGGTTACAGCAGCTTTATGGGTTTGGTGGTAATCAAGCAAGGAAGGCAAATCTACGTTTGACACACCATCCCCGTAGGTCAGCATAAATGTTTCATTGAGATAGGGTTTTGCCCGCAGGACTCGTCCGCCAGTTTGAGTATTTAAACCAGTCTCTAATAAGGTAACTCGCCAAGGCTCACAGCGACCATCTAATAACTCCATGCGATTATTTGCTAAATCAAATTGGACATCACTCTGATGCAGGAAATAATTGGCAAAGTATTCTTTTAAGACATAGCCTTTGTAACCTAATAGAATTACAAAATCATTGAAGCCGTAGTGAGAATATATCTTCATGATATGCCAAAGGATAGGTTTATTGCCAACAGTGACCATTGGCTTAGGAATGGCATGCGTTTCTTCGCTGAGGCGCGAACCATAGCCCCCGGCAAGAATGACAACTTTCATTATTTGAGGTCCTTGTTTTTAGACTAGCTATTGAGCCATTAATCCATTATATAATGGTCAGGACTAATGTCAATTTAGTGGATAATCCCCTGCTAATTTCAGTCGCCGAGCAGCCATTAATCCTCTTAGCATATCAGGTCTGTCGGTAATAATACCATCGACGCCCCAACCGATTAATTTATCGGTAAGTGTACCGTCAAACTCCATTCCTGTTTGTCCGGGCCAAGACCAGGTTACCACCTTTAAGCCCAATTCATGCGCTTGCATCAGGGATTTTTTGGTAAGTTCGGTATCTTGAGGATCCCATAGCGAACCGCCCAAAGCTTTCACCATTTTAGGAATTGAATTATCATAATCTTTGAGTAGATAGCCCGCACTCCATAAACCTGCAATTTTCGGATCCGATGACCGCATCGCTTTATCAATATCAGCATCTGTCAAATATGCAGTCTTAATCTCTGGATTTATCTTTTGCAATTCAATAAGACATCGAAAATCAAAGGCTTGGACTTCAACCCTATCCTCGATCTCTTCTTCATCGATTACCTTAGCTAAGGCCTTTGCCAAAATCTTGGGTGAGAATGTTGCCTTTGGCTTGGTTGGATCAGTTTTAATTTCGATTTGAAATGCGACATTATTGCCAGCTATCTCTTTTGTATATTCAATTACTTGTTTTAAGGTTGGGATATGGGTACCTGCAACCGGCCATTGAGTTGGAAATAGTTTTGCATATTTTGTGCCTGGCTTAATCTTGCCAACATCATAGCTTTGTAACTGCTTTAATGTGAGGTCTTTTATTAGGATTGGCTTTGTGATCCAGTGTCCTTCGCTATCTCGAGTGATATTTGGGTCTAGACCTAGATTATGGGTCACAACTAATACCCCATCTTTGGTCATATTGATATCCATATCAACATAATTAACACCTAGCGATAAAGCCGTGCGGTATGCAGGAATTGTATTTTCTGGGGACAATCCACGGGCGCCACGATGGCCATAGATTTGCAGACTATGACTAGTATTTGCCAACGAAATGGATAGTATAGATGCCATAATTAAAATGAACTTTCTCAAGTTATTGCTCCTAGCGATGGTAACAGGAAAGGGACCGTTTGTGAATTGTAAGGGTTACCTCTTGATTTTTCTAGATCAATATTAAAATTATCAATGCTAAAGAAAAGTCTAGAAAATGTCAGGCAAAACTCTTTCCTTCGGGGATTAATTATAGTAAAATCATGAGGTTATATTGTCAACAAACATAACGGTTTTACCCATAGATTTAACGGTAGCACCCAAGGATTACAGAGCTATGTTCAAGCAAAATATAATCAAGACCCCAACATGGATATACTTCCTTTTACTAACGGCCGGCTTGAGCTTTGCTTTACTAATATTTTTCCAGCATAAGCTAAATATGACCGCATTATTCAATGCAGATGAATTATATTTTTACATGATGCCTAAATCAATTTTCGTCGATGGGGTTCCATATCATTCATGGTATGGCTCAACAAGTTTCTATTTTTTTCCAGCAATGTTTTTTGTATTATTAGGCGGACTTATATCTCACTGGCATGTTTATTATGCCCTCCTCTCTGTGATATGTATTAGATATATTCTTTTTTATCTTGGGTTAGCCTATTTTGCGATGCAATTCATTGATTATAAAAAAGCTATAAGTATCAGTACGGCGTTCTTTTTTACCTTCTTTGCAATGTATGGCGGCTATTCTACATTAAGCTTAGTCGGGCATTTTGATACTTTATTATTGACTCTTTTATTATTGGCAGCGTTTTATGCAGAAGCAAAGCAATCACGAATTGGTTATTATAGATTAACAATTATCTTTTTGTTGTCATCATTAACCGTGATGTCAGATGGTTTATTTACAGCTTGGTTTGTTGTGCCATTAATTTTCACTGTAGTAACGTTAAGATTACTTAGCTATTATGATAACCGAAAATCAATAAGATTGCTTATTCCACTTATTAGCTCCATAATTTTCGGAAAATTATTGCTGAAATTTTTCACGCCACATCATTTGTCATATCATACTCGTTTTTCAATTAAATATATTCCTAAAAACATCCATGATTTAATACATCAATTTATAAATAATCCATTTACTATTAATTTTTGGATTATATTATCATTTACTGCAGCTCTTACCATGATTTATATGAGCTTACGAATCTGCGCCTATAAAATATTACAGAAAGAAAATTTTAGATTTAGCGAATCAAGCTGTCAATTGATGCCATTATGGCTATTCAACAGCTTTGTTTTTATAGTATTAGTCCCAGCACTAATTACCTTTAATTACCCAGCAGCTTTTAGATATCTTGATATAATTTTCGTGACAGCCATACTATCACTCTGCATTACTTTAGTACAAAAATATAAGCAAACTAACTTGCATTTTATAACGCTTCCCGTTTCAGTCATTGCATTATATCTACTTAGTTATAATATTTTTTCCCCCCCATATGTATTACACAAGTCATATACGCCTCCTTATTACTCATGTATTTATAAAACTCTAGAAAAATTTCATGTTAATAATGGAATCTCAGGTTATTGGGACGCAACACCGCTTATGGCATTCTCACCGATATCAAATCTCACACTTGCTGGCTATATCTCTTCACACAATGGGCCAACAGACTTTGCATGGTTAACAACATCAGCATGGTATCGTAATGGCTATGATTTTGCTGTTGTACGCCCTAAGGCGCTTTCTTCATTTAAGGCAAATGAATTAACAGAGGTTGCACCTAACTACAAGACTATTGCTCATTGTGGGCCATACAGTATATATATTTATGGAAAAAATAAACTACATCCTACCACGGAGAGCAAGCTGGCTAGTAATCTAAAAGTAACGTACCCAGCAAATAAACTATATTCGACAGTTGGACATCTCAAAGGCGGCCTAAGAATTGCAGACGTTAAAGATAAAGCTGGCTTTTTAAGTTTTGGGCCATATATAAGTCTTAGTCCAGGCATCTATAATGTAACCTACAATTATAATGCAAAAAATTTAACACAAGCTAAAGCTTCTTGGGTGGACATTAATGCTAACAGCAAAACTTTTAAAATAAAGCCTAAATCGCTAAAAAGCACTGAAGGTAGAATGAATAAAATGAATAAAGTGACAATCATTCTTCATGTCAAACCAGACATGAAGAATGATGTATTTGAATTCAGAGTCTATTATGGTGGTTCTGGCACGCTAGCCTTTAAAGATGTATCGATTACCAAGCTTAATAATTCTGAAGCAGCATCTGCATTTTAATGCTAGCATTAAAATGATGTGGCAACTATTATTTTGGATAACTTTTACTTTGGATAATCTTAACTTTGGATAATCTTAACTTTGGATAATCTTAACCAAGAATCTCATTATATAAATCCTTCCATGAAGGATTGTGTCTTTCTATAAGCTTTACTTTCCAAGCACGGCGCCAGTGTTTTAACATTTTTTCACGGTAAATAGCTTCACCAATAAAGCCATAGACTTCATAGTATACCAGCCTTGTACTATTATATCTCTTTGTGAACCCTTCAAAGATATCTTCTCTATGCTCGTATACTCTTCTGGCTAAATTATTGGTTACACCGGTATAGAGAGTTCCATTTTTTTTGTTTGTGAGAATATAGACATAATAATTACGTTCTTCCATAAGCTAGTCCTTTAGCTTGTTGAATGAATGATTAAATTATAAAATTATTTCATAAGTTATTATTATCAATAGCTACTGTTCGCTGTTCGCTGTTCGCTGTTCGCTGTTCGCTGTTCGCTGTTCGCTGTTCGCTGTTCGCTGTTCGCTGTTCGCTGTTCGCTGTTCGCTGTTCGCTGTTCGCTGTTCGCTGTTCGCTGTTCGCTGTTCGCTGTTCGCTGTTCGCTGTTCGCTGTTCGCTGTTCGCTGTTTGATAAATTATGCTTCTTATTGTAATTATATTCCTCATTATAAGCAAACACCATTGTCATAATCACTCACCATTGTCATTCCGGGGGTTACTGCAACTTAGTGAGCACAGCGAACTTAGTTGCAGTTACAACCCGGAATCCAGGAAGTACAGCTTATCATTAAATGATGACTTTAAAATCCTGGATCCCGGATAATAACTGCAAGTAAGCTCACTCCGTTCGCTAACTTGCAGTAATTTCCGGGATGACATCGGTGGGGGAACATTATGACGTCGATTGTAAATATCATGAATAGAGAAACCACAACACCAGCGTCATAACCACAACACCAGTACTAAAACCACAATATCATATAATGATCTAGATGATCGCTTCCGGCCTACGCCTACGCCTACGCCTACGCCAACACCTTATCTTCAACCTCTAATGTAAAACCAGCCTTGATGGCATCGTTACGAAACATTTGTACGGTCTCTAAAGAGAATTGTTGTAAATCTTTATCAACGTTCTTTAGCTTAGCTAGAATATCATTGGTGACAGTAATAATATGGCAACCCATATCACTTGCCTGCATGATATTTAATAATTCCCGTGGACTTGCCCAAATCAATTCTAATTGTGGATAAGGACGTAATAATTCCATCGCGGCCCTCATGACCGGTATTGGATCACGGCCGGTATCAGCAATACGCCCAGCAAAAACAGATACGCAGGCAGCAGGACCATTGGCAAGTGCATTTACTACATCACGGACTTGTTCTAAGGTCATAAGTGCAGTCACGTTTTGTTTAACGCCCGCTTGCGCTAACTCACGGATCAAATCATAGGAAGGAATACCTTGGGTATTTGATACGGGGATCTTTACATAAACATTCTCTCCCCAACTGGCAATCTTTGTTGCCTGCTGCTTCATTTCTTCAAAGTCATCTGAGAATACTTCAAAAGAAATTGGCCGATCATGAATTGTTTTTAATATATCTTTAGCGAATGCTTCATAATCACTAATACCTGCTTTACGCATCAAAGTTGGATTAGTCGTAAATCCCTTGATCGCAGGGTCTTTATACATTTCTAACATACCTTGCTTATCGGCGCCATCGGCAAAAAGCTTGGTGTTTAATTGAATATTTATAGCCATCGTATCCTCCATTTCAGTGATTATGATTCTAACGCTTGTTGACAAATTATGTTTGCGACTTCAGTTAATGTTGCTGCGGAATAATCCATATTGCTCGGTTGCTTTTCATCATATTCAGTCTGCAACCAAATTGTTTTGCAATTAGCAGCTTTACCAGCATCGATATCTTTCCAGCGGTCACCCACCATATAACTCTTTGCTAAATCTATATCGTAATCCTCTGCCGCTTGGATTAACATCCCAGGCTTTGGTTTACGACATCGACATTGATCAACGTCATCATGGTAACAAACCCTGATCTCAGCCATGGGTAGACATTCCATAATAGCATGATTAATTGCATCCACTGTTGCTCGATCTGTGGTACCACGGGCAACATCAGGTTGGTTGGTAACACCAATTAACAAAAATCCAGCTTGTTTTAATCGAGTCAATGCATCGAGCGCATCATCTGCGATTTCAAGCTCAGATAAATCAGCCGGGGGGTGGGGTTTACCATGCTTGATAAGACTTTTATTTAAAACCCCATCTCGATCAAAAAATACCGCAGGAAATTTCATAATTATTTAACCGATTCCCATTTTGTTTGCGCCGTCTTTAATTGTGGGTGTGACACCATCAAGTGCCATACCACCGCTTGAAATGCCTCCGCATGCGGCGTGATATTTTCTGCATTAACCACAGGGATTAACACACAGGCATCAGCGACTTGTTTGGTATAACCACCGTCACGGCTAACAAGGCCAATGACTTTAGCACTCTTTTGTTTAGCATATTTTAATGCAGAAACTAAATTCGGGCTGACATTTTTTTCCAAGTTACCACCACCGACAGATAATACCAAGATGATATCTTTATCATTCAAATGACTGACTTCCAACCATTTGGCAAAAATAGTATCCCAACCTTCATCATTAGTCCGTGCCGTTAACTCGGAGACATTATCAGTAGGGGCATAGGCTTCGATACCAACGATCTTTCGAAAATCATTGACAGCGTGTGAGGCATTTGCAGCACTGCCACCAACGCCTAAGATAAATAAGCGGCCCTTATTTTGTTTTGCCTCTGCGAGCAATTGCACACTCTTTTCGATTGCATCCGTATCCAACTGTTCAATGACTTCTTTAGCTTCAGCCAAAAATTGAATGGAAAATGTCATTATTAATCTCCTATGCCATAACGTTTACATTAAAATTCTTGATTATCTGTGATAATTCATCAATACCTGAGAATGAACCTACTTCATAAAATCGTTCACTTACCTCAAAAGCTGCCAATTGCTTTTGTTGTAATAAGTCTTGATAAACCGTTGCCAAATCAAAAGGTTTATCGTTTGGTACTTTATCAAAGGCTGCTTTGTTAAAAATACCTAAACCATAATCAATAAAATGCATCTCTGGTGTTTGTCGAGTTTTATCATATATTTTGATTTCACCATCATGAAATTCGACATTACTCTTGTCCCATTGACCTTCATTATTAAATACCGTCATTAAGCCAAGCTTTTGTTGGGCCATAAAGGCTTGTTGTACTGCCAAATAATCACAAGTCAAATAAGAGTCGCCATAAACGACAAAAAAATTATCTGCTAACAATGGTAACGCCTTTTTAATAGCGCCAGCAGTACCCAGCAGCTTTTCACCATCATAAGAATAAGTAACATTCATCCCGAATACAGAACCATCGCCAACAAAGGCTTCAACTTGTTCCCCTAAGTAACCTAGGCATAAAACCACATCAGTTAACCCATGTGCGTGTAACAGGCGTAACTGATGAGCGATAAAGGGTTCACCATCGATCTCAATCAATGCCTTAGGGATTGTTTCTGTGACTGGCCGCAAACGAGTCGCTAAGCCACCAGCCAAGATCACGATGGGATAAGCTTCTATCATCATGACGTAGTAACAACCTGCGTACCTAAAAAGTCAAAACGGAAACGTACTTCTTGTAAACCTGCATCCCGCATTGCCTTTCTTAATTTTACTTTGTCGTCGGCGTAAAACATGAGAAACCCGCCACCACCGGCACCAATCATTTTCCCGCCTATGGCACCATTTTCTAAGGCCAATTTATACCAATCATCGATATCGGTATTACTCATATTATTAGAACGTTTTTTCTTATGTTCCCAATGGACATTCATTAATTCTGCAAAGGCATGCAGGTTCCCTGACTCTAATGCCTCTTTACTCTTTAAACCAAGGTCTTTAACAAAATGTAAGTTAGCGACCATATCATCATTTTTGGTTTTGGTTTTATCATCTTGCTCTTTTAAAATTGCTGATGCCGAGCGTGAATACCCGGTAAAAAATAATAAAAGATTATCTTCCAAGTTATACAAAGTATCGGTATCAATTTTTAAAGGCCACGCCTCAACTTGGCCATTTGGTAAAAAGCGAAAGCAAGTAATGCCACCATAGGCAGCAATATATTGATCTTGTTTACCAATCGGCTCTTTTAATAAGTCTAATTCGATATGGCATGCTTGTTCGGCCAATTGCTCCGGATGAATCAAGTTTTTCTTTAGTGTATGTAAGGCCATTAATAACGCCGTGGTAAAGCTCCCAGATGAACCCAAGCCGGTACCGGCAGGGATATCTGCCATACTGGTTAATTCTAAATGTGGCACTTCCACATCAACCAATTTTAAGGCTTCACGAATAATTGGATGTTCTACTTCATCAATACTAGAGACGCGTTCTAATTTTGAATATTTAATAATGAGTTCTTGAATAAAGGTTTGATGCAAAGTGATATAAACGTATTTATCGATTGCAGCAGCAATTAAAAAACCGCTGTGATCTTGATAATACGATGGCAAATCAGTACCACCGCCACCCAATGAAATGCGTAATGGACTTCTGGTTACGATCATGATTGTGATTTCCTATATATTTCTTCTACGATTTCCAAGGCCGCTTTGGCATCATACAAATTGGCCTCAGGTTGTCTTTTTAATTTGATATCTTGCACAAACTCATTAAATTCAAATTCCCAGGAATCATCGGCCCTGGGATATTCCCAAACGGTGGTTTCTGGTGGCCCCATTTCGGGAAGCATCTTATAAAAGGCGATGCGTTCCAATCCATAACTGCCACCTAGACCATCAATAGCAAGCTTACCCGTCTTACCATAGATTTCCATCGAAAATAGATTTTTCCATTCGGTACAACTGGCATGTAAAAATGCGGTTTGCTTGTGTGCTGTTTTTAATAATAAAAAGCCATTATCATCGACCGGCATATCCCAATAATAGGTATGCGCAAAACCATCGATCTCAGCGAAATCACCTAAGAAACAGCGCGATAAATCAATCAAATGGACGCCTTGGTCGATCAATTCACCACCGCCAGATAATTCTGGTTTTGCACGCCATTCTTTATCATAACCAATGCGGCCACCGTGACCATAACGCGCCCGCAAAAACATTAATTCGCCTAAGGCACCTGCATTAACTAATTCACGCGCCTTGCGCAATGACCGATGATAACGGTGATTAAAACCAACTCTAACCAAGACATTATTTTGTTTGGCAGCATCAATCACAGGAATCAATTCTGCAGCGCAACGCGCTGCTGGCTTTTCAACTAAGACATGTTTACGGGCATTGACTGCGGCATGCGTAAGTTCTGCAAGTGCATGGTGTGGCGTGGCAACGATAATAATATCGAGATCAGGATTATCGATAAGCTCTTGCCATTTTGCATAGGCATGACAACCTGGATAAGCATCAGCTAAATTTTCTGCCTTTTCAAAAAGGTTATCAGCACAACTTATTAGTTGGCAATCGCCTAGTGCCTTTGCACGCTTGTGCCCTATCAAACCGCAACCGATAATCCCAACTTTCATTTGCGCACTCATTCCACATCACCCCAATCCATACCTCGTTCACTTGGAATTATGCGCCGCAATGTGTAAATATCGGTTTTTTGCAAATCATTTTTATGATCTGCAAATGATTGCCACGGATCCCAAAGTGCACTGATCAATTTACCGGTAACACCATCACTTTCATTTGAAGCCAAATAGACACAAAGTGCAGCACCCTTTTCAAGTGGCGCACCACCTTGTTCTTTTTGCTTTAGAGATGCCTGATAAAATTTTTCGCCGACTTTTTCAGGGCCCGCATCTAACACTTCTTTAAGTAAACGTGTATTTAACGCACCCGGTGCAATCGTATTGACATCAATATGATAATCATTAACTTCGCCAGCCAAGGTTTCAGCAAATCTGACCACCCCTGCCTTTGATGCAGCATAGGCACTTAGATATGGCATGGGCTTGGTGGCACCACCACCCGATAAAATAATAATTTTTCCAGCCTTTTTGTTTTTGAAATGCGGTAATACACCAATACATGAGAGGACAACGCCTTTTAGATTAATATCGATAGCTTGTGACCATTCATCCCAATCGATTTCTTCGATTGCACCTTTGGTACCATAGACACCGGCATTAGCGACTAAGATATCAATGGCATTAAATTGATCATAAGTTGCTTTCACTAAGGCGTCGACATCCGCTTTTTTTGAGGTATCGGCAACATATGCTAAAACCTTTGCGTCACTACCCGCAAGCGCAACTAACTTTTGCTTTGCCTGATTTAAACTTTCTTGGTTACGGCCACAGATGGCAACATTGGCACCTTCTTTGATATACGCCTCGGCGACCGCTAAGCCAAAACCATGGCTGGCACCGGTAATTATCGCTGTCTTGCCATTTAACTTCATATGCTTCTCCCGACGGTGACATAGTGAATTGAATCTTGATGATCGAGTGACTTTGCCAGAAAGGCCCCCGAATCAATTACGATTGGATTATTGAGTGAATTAATAAAATCTCGTACATTTAGTGATTTAAATTCCGGCCATTCGGTTAATACGACCACCGCTTCAGCTTGCTGCATTGCGGCTTGTGGATCCGACTTTAATTCAATAAATTGATTTAACTCCTCTGGCAATTGCTTTATTGCTGGGTCATAGGCAGTAATCTTAGCACCTTGCCCTTTTAACCAATGACAAATCTCAATCGCGGTAGAACGCCGCAAGGTATCGGTTCCAGGCTTATAGGTTAAGCCTAAAATCGCAATATGCTTATTGGTTAACTCATGAAAGATTTGCAGTAATTTTTGTTGTACCCATTTGCGATGCTTAAGATTGCTCTCCAATACTGCAGCAAATAATTCGGTGTCTTGTTTGGTTTGCTCACCCATGGCAATCAAGTAATTAACATCGCGTGCCAGGGTACCACCAGCAAATGCATTGCCTGCGCGCAAATAGGCCTTCGGACCAATGCGTTCTTCTGATTTCAAACCGCGTTCTACTTCACTGGCATCAGCACCGACTTGTTCGCATAAACGTGCAAGTTCATTGGCAAAGACCACAGAGGTCGCCAAAAATGCATTGATGGCATGCTTAGTCATTTCCGCAGACGCCACAGACATCCATACAATATTGTCGGTAATTGTCTTTAATACATTTTCTAGCATTGCTTTTTTTCTGTCATCATCCAAACCAACGACAATACGATCCGGATTGGTAAATACTTCAATGGCTTTACCTAAGCGCAAATTCTCTGGTGAATAGGCAAAACAAACTGCTTTACTAGGATATTGCTGTTGATACATAGCTTGCAGTTTGGCAGTACTGCCTTGTGGCAATTGCGAAGAGATTAAGACAATGCTATTGGATTTAAAATATGGAAATAGTTTTGCTAACTTTTTCATGACAAGATCAACATCGGCTTTATCATTATCATCCACCGGGGTGTCATAGGTGACCCATAGGAGATCTGCGTCTTTGATAGCCTCTGGCTCAGCCGAAAATTTTAATCGGCCATTATTCAAACTTTCCCCGATATAATCAGTTAATCCCGGCTCAAACACAGGCGGCTTAATATTTTTTAAATCGATGATTGTTTGTTGATCTTCATCAAAGGCAATTACATCGAAATTTTTATGTGCCAAACAAGCGGCAGTAACCGAACCTAAATGCCACATCCCTAAGACAGCAATCTTCATGCTCGCTTCTCCAAAACCCATTGATTTTCGTGTAAATATTGTAGTGTCTTGATTATCCCTTGTTGAATATTTAATTTTGGTTTCCAGCCTAAGGCACGGATTTTTGCCGTATCTAAAAAGATAAATGGATTATCGCCAATCCAACCACGCTCACCACCACCATAAGTCTTTTCAGGTTGAATGGCCAAATGTCCACAAATCCAACCCACTGAATCATTGACTTGGCAATATTCATCGGTACCCAGATTAAAGATATTGACCTTAGCTGTTGCCTTTTGCATGGCAAACATAATCGCATCAAGACAATCTTGGATATAAAGATAAGATTTTCTTTGTTGGCCATTACCTAAGATGTGCAAGTGTTGTGGATCAGCCAATAATTGTTTATAAAAATCGAAGACATGACCATGTGTATAGCGCTCACCTAGAATTGACACAAATCTAAAAATATAGCCTTGAAAGCCAAAACCCTCACAATAAGCAGCGATTAATCCCTCGGCAGCTAATTTAGAGGCACCGTAAAGAGATGTCTGCACTGGGAATGGTGCATCTTCTGGCGTTGGGATCTTTTCTGATTCACCATAGATTGAACCCGTTGAAGCAAAGGCGATCTTTTTGATATTGTTGGCGCGCATTGCTTCCAGTACATTGAAGGTAGCAATCGTATTTTGATGTAAATCTTTGCTTGGATGTTCGGTACCAAATCTAACATCGGCATTGGCCGCCAAATGAAACACCGTATCACAACCCTGCATTGCCTTGGTTAATGCCTCGGCATTTAATAAATCATTGCAGATCAATTCAAATTTTGAATTTTTATTGGCGTCGATAAGAAATTCTTCAAGTCCAGTAGAGAAATTGTCATAACCGACAACCTCATGGCCATCTTGTAATAAACGGTCAACTAAATTACTGCCAATAAAGCCGGCAGCACCGGTAATGAAATAACGCATATCTATATCCTAACTTGATTATTTTGGAATTTAAAAATCCAATATTTTGATAAAATGAAACTAACCCCTGTTGTACTTACAATCGCAAACGCAACAGCTAAAAATGGTGATGTTTGTAGTACTTTCACCAAGAGGTTTACGATAAAAATTGAAATTACATAGTTTAGGATTAGCAAACAGATGTATTTCAATATTTGACTACGAACCATTCCTGAACCAGCTTTGAATGTTAAGTTTCTATTAGCAAAAAAATAGAAGGTTACTGCAATGATATATGAGACTGTAACCGCGATATTATAATTAATATGTTCAACCTTCCAGAAAAATGAAAACAACAGAAAATACAGCCCTGCTGTCACTAAACCAATACTGCAAAAAGTTGTGATAAGCCTGAGATTATTTTTGATAATGTTTATGAAGCGTTTCAATTTAGTATCCAAAGTATTTTATTTTGGCTTCAGCGTTAAGCCAATACATAGGTTAAGGTTGATTGAAGGGATTTTTAATGGAAAAAATGACCTGGATTGAAATGCTAAAATATTTTTTAATTCATCAATAATTTCTGAAGGTCTGTTTATATGTTCTCTTGATATAAACCAATCATAAGATTGATTATAACGCTTTTCAAAAAGTCGCTGTGCGGAGATTCTACGAGCTAAGCTATAGGCTAAACCACCTTCGCATGGGATAACAATTGATAATGTGCCACTCACCTTGTTACATAGTCGATACATTTCCTTAACAGCTGCTGGCAAATTTGGCAAATGTTCAAGTACATGGATTGCAAGTATGCGATCAAAATAATCATTATACATTTCTAATCGTTGTTGGCAATCACCTACCATAACATTGATATCAGGATAGCGATTTCTTATTTTTTCAGCCATATTTTCACGCAGCTCTAACACCACATAATGTTTCCGCTGATCCTCAGTCAATACTTCATATTGAATGTGTTCACCTAAGCCGGCACCAATTTCCAAAGTAGAGAGAAATTGTTTAGGTGCATGTTTTACTGCATAGCCGTGATTAAATGTTTCAATAAGGCTATATTTTTTATTACTGGCAAGCTTCTCATGCCAAAACTTCATAAAATCGTCACTAACGATCTTTTGCTCAGGTGTTAATGGTGCAAACTCTTTAGGCCATTTAGAGTAACTCATGTTCAACCTCCTTGTTTTGCTTAGTGGACATCGTGTTGTCAATATTGCTACTTGATTCATTGAATCTATTTTCTTTTGCTACCATGCGATCAACTATATATGAGGGTCGACGTTTTACTTCTTCATAGATCCGACCCACATATTCTCCCATTAATCCTAAACACAATAACTGTACGCCAGAAAAAAAGGTAACCACGAGGATGGTTGTTGATAAGCCTGGCGTTAAATCAATCCCAATTAGCTTTTGCAAGACATACCATAAGCCTAGTAAAAAACTAAAGCCTGCCAAAATAGCACCGACAACAGACATCATTTGTAATGGCTTGGCACTAAAACTAACTAAACCATTTAAACCAATCTTCAATGAACCTGTTAAACGATTATAATTACCTTTGCCTGCAAAACGTTGATCACGATCATAATCGATAAAGGCTTGTTTGAAGCCCACAAACGCCACTAAGCCACGCAAAAAGCCATGGCATTCATTGAGATTGCGTAGCTCTTCCATAACACGCCGGGTCATGATGCGAAAATCACCCGTATTTTGCGGAATACTGACATCACTTAATCGATTTATTACCTTATAACCAATTACTGAAATCATTTTTTTGACTAGGGTTTCACCCTTGCGTGTTCGACGACGTGCGAGAATTACTTCGTAACCATCATCTAATTTTTGATACATCTCAGGGATTAACTCAGGCGGGTCTTGCAAATCTACATCTATCACTAGGCAGGTATCACCTTTACAATTGAGTATCCCGGCCATGGTTGCCGAAGGTTGGCCAAAGCGTCGGGAGAAAACGAGAAGTTTGATACGCGGATTTCGTTCTATTTCTGCACGAATGACTTGCTCTGTTTGATCGGGTGATGGATCGAGGCAAAATAGGATTTCATAGCTCACATCCATGTTCCCTAGGACTTTTTCGATACGATCTAAAAAAGGCTTTATATTTCTTTCTTCTTTATAAACAGGAACAACAATAGAAATATCTGTCTTCAATTTATACATTGCTTGTATTCACTCTTGGCTTGTTAGTGTCCGACATCCTCAAAATTGCGGCTATTCTACTATATATGATCTGTCTTAGAAACCCCCAGCATCTGATGACAAAGGCGTACGACCCGTTAATAACGCTGAGATCTGCGGACTAACAAACTTCAAAGTAGTCTCTAAAGTGATCATCGTTATTCCAACAACGAAATGGACATCTTTAACTATATGGATATACAGATTTATAAATCGAGCCCCTGCAGAAAATTCTTAAAATCATCCGCCAATTCAGAATGTTTTAACCCATATTTTACTGTCGCTTTTAAATATCCCAGCTTCGCTCCACAGTCATACCGCTTGCCATTAAATTTTAATGCCAATACTGATTCAAATTGCAAAAGCCTAGAAATAGCATCTGTAAGCTGTATTTCATTACCTGCCCCGCGTGTAGTCTGTTGTAAGCATTCAAATATCATTGGCGTTAATATATATCTACCTGCGACACCAAGATTTGAAGGGGCATCACTTGGCGAGGGTTTCTCAACAATTGCAGCCATCTTAGCTACAGCATATTGACTATTCATATCCATACCTACATGGGTTTTATTTTCTAATACAACAACACCATACTTATCAGAATTATGTGGCGCAATAGGCTCTACAGCAATTACACTACTTTCAGTGTCTTGATAGACATCACACATTTGGTGCAAACATCCTTTATCTGGACAATCCATTAAGTCATCGGCAAGTAATACGGCAAAAGGTTCGTGTCCCACAACAGGCATAGCTCTAAGCACCGCGTCACCTAGACCTAGCGGCTCTGGTTGACGCAAATAAATGCATGTGATACCCGATGGTAAAATATTTTTTACAATATCTAGCAACTCATGTTTTTGTTGCAATATTAAACGTGATTCAAGCTCATAATTGGTATCAAAATAATCTTCAATCGCATGCTTACTACTGCTGGTAACAAAAATAAGTTCTGTAATTCCAGCCTCAAGTGCATCTTCAACCGCATATTGAATTAGTGGTTTATCAACGATTGGCAACATTTCTTTTGGATTTGCCTTAGTCGCAGGTAGAAAGCGTGATCCTAGACCAGCAACTGGAAAAACTGCTTTCCTAATTTTTTGGATCATATATATGCCCCATTAGTGTCTTAAACATAACATTGCATTTTAAATATGTGCTAGGCATGATATTTCAATTTTAGTGCTTTGAGCATGCCATCCAATCGTTTGCTAAGCAATGGATACCTATGAGCTTCACGCCATTTTTTAGCCATTTTAGCTTTAGCTTCATAACTCGCTGATTTAATTGTAACCTCATTGACTTGATGTTTGATACCCTCTGCGATAGCTTCCGGTGTTGTACCAGGAAGCTTCCAAACTGCACTCGCAACATCATCAAAAATCGGCAACGGTGTTACTAAAACAGGGCTTCCTGACGCGATACCAAAGCGAACAGCTGCACTTGATGACTCGCCTGTCTTTTGGTATGAAAATATTATCAAGTCAGAATCTTGTAATAATGCAATACTTTTTTCATCCGTCAAATAGTCAGTAATCATTTCAATATCATTATCTAACCCATAATCTGATATTTTATTCTTTGCTTGTTTGATTATCTCGGCAGAAACTGGATTTGTATATTCTGCATTTACCATACGTAGCTTAACTTCGAAATTTTGTTTCTTCAGCAGCGCAACGGCATCAATCAACTCTAATAATCCCTTATTAGGCAAGAAAAAGCCATATGAGGCTAACGTTATAGGAGTCGATATTGGTCGGCGATCATTATTTATTTCTGGTTCGATTAATCCTTGAGGAAAAAGCGTCACATTTTCAACCAAGCCTAAATCCTTGAGCCTATTTAAGTCATTGATGCTATGCACTAAAATCCTATGACATCTTCTTAATGGTTCAATCAAATAAGCTAGCTTTTTATTTTTATGATTGGGTGGATCAATTGTTGCGTGCATCATCAGCACGATAATTTTGCCATTATCTAATTGATTTTCCAGGAATAGTTTAAATTGCTCAAAGTCAAAAAAACCATAATTAAATTGTATAACTAAAGTATCCAGCTCTCGCGATTCGATAACATTTGCAAGCTGTTCTAAATTAGAGTTCTCATGCCAGCACCTAGTAACCCTTATATCGTCTGCTTTAATCTGGTTTACTGTATGGTTGGCTAATATTGTTAACTCCGAAGAAATTCGCGCGATTAAATTCTCCGAATAACTCGCTATACCGCATGGCGTATTCCATGTTGTTACCCAACCAATACGTGGCTGCGCCACTATATCTTTTAATTCACTCCATTCTCTTGCCAAATTGATTAGTCTGACAACAACATGTTCCCATTTAAAATCCTTAAGCAATAAGTCTCTACCTACTTTAGAACGACTTTTTCTTTGCGAAGTAGATAAATGATAAATCTCTTGCATGACATTTGATAATTGCTGAATGTCAGGAATAGCCCAAACCGAATCAAAAAGACCAAAGTGCGTTTGTGCATAATCAAATTTGTAATCAATTAACCACGCAGTCTGTTCGTTACAAAAATCTAATTGCCCACCCCAACCCGTTGTTATAACCGGTAGCTCAGATAACATGGCCTCCGCAATTGGTAAACCAAATCCCTCAGCAAGGCTTGGGGCAACCAAAGCTTGACACTTAGAATACAGAGTTTTGATTTGTGAATCAGTCAAATCGGTTTCTATAATCACCACATCAGGATAATTAGCGTGACTTGCCTGTACTTCGCGCAGCCATTTTTGCACTTCATTATGTGGATTGGTATAAGTTTTGATTATCAAGGTGACATTATCTTTGGCTGTAAATGCACGACCATAAGCATCTAATAATAAATCAACACCTTTACGTGGTGCACAGCATGAAATATGCAAAAATTTAAATTTCTTTCCTGGGACATCATAATTTTCATCTGGGAGAGTCCTATCCCAATGATCAATACCACAACCAGAAACAGACAAAGGAATAGTGACACCATGATCAATTAAGATCTTTTCTACATGGTTTGATAGACAGGTAATGCCTTGGAGATAATCATTAAAATAATCGACCCAAACTAAGGGAAAGCCTGATTCTTCCCAGGCATAGTGGTGTAGCATATTTAATTTGCTGGTCATATCAGAGACTCGGGGAGGATATAAATTTCTACTCACGACATCCATCTCAGAAGATTGAATTTTCTTTTTACGGGCATACATCTCTGCCAAATCAGGGTTTAGCTTTAAGTATGCTCTTCGAGGTTCAAAATCCCCTGGGCCGTCAGTTGAATTTAAAATCACATTATGACCAAGCATTGCTAATGCACGAGCAGTTTCGCGATTTAAAAGGGCTAAACTATAGATTGAGTCAAATGGTCCTTCAATGAGCCAATTAATCTTTTCTGGTAACTTCCTGGCATTCATGAAGCGTGAATTTTCTGTTAAGTTTGTGGCTATACTAGCTGCGACACGGGCCAAATCAAATTTGATATCTAATGTATCTGTAGGTTGTTTTGATACAGCATTTATTAGCTGTCGGCTTAATTTATTTGCATGCTCAAAATAGTTTTTAACGTGTGAACGATTGCCAACATAACGAGCATTTATACCTTGTTCCAAATATTTTTCAAAGGCTGAAATTGTCTTTAGCGCGGTATTTTGCCAAGTATACTGCTTTGCCTTTTCTAAACCACTTGCACGTAATTTTTGCATCAGACTCTTATTCTGTAACGTATCCGCGATACATTGCGCGATTGATGATTCACACATGGGATCAAATAAGGCTTCTTGATGTTCTACAAATTCATTTAAGCTGGGAATGTTTGAACATATCACCGGTACACCGCACGCCATCGCTTCTAATATTGGCAAACCTAATCCTTCTTGCCACGATGGAAAAACATATAGCGCACATAAATTAATTAGCTTTAAAAGTTCATCATCGCTAACATAGCCAGTGAATATCAATCTATCATTGGCTATTCCAGCACGTTTTGCCTCATCTTTAAATAGCCTTAATCGAATATCGGAAAATTTTCCTGCAAAAACCAATTGAGTCGTTTCTCTTAAAGCCGCCGGGATTTTTGCATAGGCTCGGATCAAGCGAGACAAATTTTTTCGTTCATCATCTGCGCCAGTATAAAGCAGAAATGCCTGTTTAATATTAAATCTATCATGTAATAGCTTAGCCTCAGTTTTGGGAATATTCAGCTTATAGAAGCGTTCATCTGCTGCACCAGCAATATTAACGATTTGATCATCCAAAAAACTTAAATTGGTAAGCATTTCTTGTCGAGAAGCTTCAGATATTGCCAAAACTAGAGAAGCCTTTTTAAAAACATCAAGTTTTTTGAAATAATAACGACTATAATTTAAATCATAATTAAGATATGAATCAGGATTTAACAATGGGATAAGATCGTATCCAGTAACACTGACGGGAATCGATTTGTTTAAACGTGCGATACTGGTGACAGCATCATCACCGTATCCTTCAAATAAACTACTGATATGTATTATATCTGGCTCTAATTGACATAAAAAAGCTTCATAAATTAGCTCCGCGGTTTGTCTACGCCACACATTCTTCTGGTCAACTTCTCTAACTGGCCCTGGGGCATGCCAAACACGTACATTTTCAGGTGGTAATATGTCTGCAAAAGCTGCGCGGATTGGAGCCACAGTCTCTGGAAACAAGCTACTTAAAGCAATAATAATCTCATGACCACCGTGATTTTTTGCAATCGCCAAAGCCAAAGCCAAACTATATCGACCTATCCCTCGATAACGACTTGCAGTTTGCGCTCCTTGTAAATCTATAACTATACGCATTCTGATCCCTCTTTCTTGATAACTTGCTGATCAATAGCCATTTTCAATTGACGATAAATTGTTGCCGCTTTAGGTGATAGGTCTTTATATTTAACCTTAGTATATTGGGCAACAATATCTTCTGGAGTTTGCTGCAAATATTGAATATCACTTGCTTGCATAATAGATATAAGTATAGCTTTTAATCTTGGAACCTTTTTAATTACTGCGTGAGCCAACTTTTTTGCTCGTGGTTGTTGATTTACAATATTCCAAGTTCTTATAAAAATAGCTTTATGAAATGTCACATTGCCACTAGACTCTAAAATATGGATAAAACTGGACCTGAGCCAGGGAATAATCTAAGAATCAGCTTAGTCAGTTTCTTTGTTAACGGAAAACGGCTCTGAAAATTTAAAGCAATTTTCAACCCTGAGCACATAATAAAAATAGCGGACATGAACTCGCCAAAGCATTTTTGATGCTTTTTGAGCGTAAAACAGATTGGACCTTCTCATCTGTTTTGCAAATTGAAATTCAGCATTCTCAGCTCGTTGCATCAGTAACGCAGTCTCATGAGGGATAAAATAATCAAAAAAGTTCGGGGGATATTTAAAATGGCCTTTTAACGCTATATGTTCACTCGCAATATAAAATCTATTTAATCCATCGGCATAGACAAATTCATAATTACCGTTTATTAATAAATATTCCCATTCTTCATGATTTTCAATTTGAGCAAATGGCTCCATTGCTTCAACGACAATGATCCATGGGCGAATCTTGGCGAGGTTTATTCCATTTAAGACAGCTTTTTCAGACCCTTCCGCGTCTATCTTTAAGAAATGTATCGTAGATACATTCTGTTTCCTACATATATTAGTGAGTGTATCGATCTGTACCTTACTTTCATGGCATTTATATCCAAGTTCTTGTTCATTCTTTCCGCAAAACTTTTATTTACAGTAGACAAGCCTACGCCAGGGGTTTCATAGAAACTAATTTCACCTGTCTCAGCACCAACAGCTAATTGTAAATTTATATCGCGAGGTCGTGCTTGGGATAGTTTTTCATGCCACTCTGCTATGGGGTCTATATTAATCCCACGCCAACCTGCGTCATAAAATAGTTTCGTGACAGAAAGTAATTCAGGTTCTTGTGCACCAATATCGATATAAAAGCCATTTTTTACATCTTTTAGTGCACGCCACAGCATTACATCTTCATAGTTTTGTGCATACGAGATAAATCTCATCACTAATGCCTCTATCAGTAATAATGAAAATTAATAATTCTTATAAATATGTGTAGCTTAATATAGTTATTGCCTTACACTTCCTCAGTTTTTGAAGTTAGCTTATCTTTGGAAGAACGTCCATAAACATCATCAAAGCGAATAATATCATCCTCTCCTAAATAGGAGCCACTTTGCACTTCAATCACTGACAATGGCTCAGCCCCTGGATTACTAAGTCTATGCATGGTTTCCTTTTCAATATAGGTAGATTGATTTGGTTGTAAGCGTAAGACTTGTTCACCATTAATAACTTCCGCTTCACCACTAACCACTACCCAATGCTCCGAGCGATGATGATGTAATTGTAAGGAAATCGAAGCACCTGGTGAAATCATCAAATGTTTTACTTGATAATTCTCTCCTGAGGCCAATTGCTCGTAGAAACCCCACGGCCGATAAATTCGCTTATGTTCAGTCGCGACCGAATCCTTTGCCAACTTCATTTGTTGAACTGCGGCCTTAACATCTTGGGCATAATGTTTATCGATGACTAAGATGGCATCCGGTGTACTTACTACTACTTGATTTTTGATACCGATAGCCACTACACGATGACCTTCAGAGCTGATAAGACAATTTTCTGATTTACTGACCATCACATCGCCATAGCAAACATTACCATCTTCATCTGCATCGGTAGACTCCCCAACTGATGACCAACACCCCAGGTCATTCCAACTAATATCTAATGGTAACATGACAGCATTTTTTGTTTTTTCCATCAGTTCATAGTCAATAGAACCTTCGCGGCAATCTTTAAATATCTGACTAATTCGGAAAAACTTGTCATCACTATGCGTAGCATTATAAGCAGCAATACTTTGTTGATAAATATCATCGGCATGCTGCTGTAATTCAAGCAGGTAATCTTTAGCCTTGAATAAAAACATGCCACTATTCCAATAAAAATTACCGTGTTCGAGATACTCTTTAGCAACCTCTAAGGATGGCTTTTCAACAAAACGACTCACTTGATAGCCTTCCCCATCTAGTGCTTCACCTTTCTCGATATATCCATAACCCGTTTTTGGTGCCGTTGGTGTCACGCCAAAGACCACCATCTTGCCTTTATTGGCAAAATTAATGGCAGCTTTTACAGTATTTTTGAAACTATCATGATCCTTCAATTGATGATCAGAAGGTAAAACTAATAGTGCGGCATCGGGATCAATATGGTCATAGATGTATTTTGCCGCGAGCGCAATTGCCGGAGCAGTATTTTTAGAACAAGGTTCTAGTAAATAAT
Source organism: uncultured Gammaproteobacteria bacterium (assembly GCA_963748135.1). GTDB lineage: Bacteria > Pseudomonadota > Gammaproteobacteria > JBGSLN01 > JBGSLN01 > CAVVHY01. The sequence continues at coordinate 24,187 of CAVVHY010000048.1, forward strand.
GAACTTTGGTAATACCAATTTTTTCAAGTTGATCCTTACAGATAAAATAATAATTATCATTGGTAACTATAATGAGTTCAGACTCTCCAGACACTTTTTTAGCGCGCTCTGCGGTTTGTTGTAGCAATGTTGTATCATCAAAAAGTTTGCAGAATTGCTTGGGGTAGCTTTCCCTTGAAACTGGCCACAATCGGCTACCGACCCCACCCGCTAGTAAAACAGGAATTATTCTTGTTTCCAAAACACCCTCCAAGTGATTTGCTGCGGTCGGTTGCTATAAAACCAAAGTTAATATTATGTATTTTGACAAGTAGTTAAAATACTTAATTATTAGGTTGTCCTATCGATTACTTAATGTTTGCCCCGACCTATAAACTGACCCAAATTAGCCCAATATGTAAAATTAAGTCTATTCTATGTTAACTCACATAGATGTCAAGCGCATGGAAAAGATATAATGAAACCAGCGCGAGCTATCTCTGCAATCAAATAGTGTGTAATTAAAGAGCGATATATAAGCAGCCTAATTGTAGCTCTCCATCCATTGTTTTGTTACCATTAAGCACCTTTAAACACTATATACTTAAAGCTACTATTTTGGAGTAAATACATAGATGGATAAGATCGCAATTGTCACCGGCATAACAGGCCAAGATGGCGCATATCTTGCTGAATTATTATTGCAAAAAGGTTACACAATTTACGGCACCTATCGCCGTACCAGCTCCGTTAATTTTTGGCGTATAGAAGAACTCGATATCGCCAACCATCCCCAACTGCACTTGGTTGAATATGATTTAACCGACTTATCAGCCAGCCTACGTTTGTTAGAACAGACGCAAGCTACCGAAGTCTATAATCTCGCAGCCCAAAGTTTTGTCGGGGTATCCTTCGAGCAACCATTAACTACTGCTGAAATCACCGGTATCGGCCCGGTAAATCTCTTGGAAGCAATTCGCATTGTGAACCCCAAGATCCGTTTCTACCAAGCCTCAACCTCGGAGATGTTTGGTAAAGTCCAAGCGATCCCACAGACTGAAGCGACCCCGTTTTATCCTCGTAGCCCATATGGTGTAGCCAAACTTTATGCCCATTGGATGACGATTAACTATCGCGAATCGTATGATATATTCGGAACCAGTGGTATCTTATTTAATCATGAGTCACCATTGCGAGGACGTGAATTTGTGACCCGTAAGATCTCGGATTCAATCGCCAAGATAAAATTGGGCAAGCTTGATGTCCTTGAGCTAGGCAATCTCGATGCCAAGCGTGACTGGGGTTACGCGAAGGAATATGTCGAGGGGATGTGGCGTATGTTACAAGCCGATGATCCAGATACCTTTGTATTAGCTACTAATCGTACAGAAACTGTACGCGACTTTGTTAATATGGCGTGTAAAGCAGCGGATATTGATATCGAATGGCAAGGTCAAAATGAACAAGAACAAGGGATTGATTCTGCCAGTGGCAACGTCATTGTCCGTGTCAATCCTAAGTATTACCGTCCTGCCGAAGTGGATTTATTAATCGGCAATCCTGAAAAGGCACGAGAAAAACTTGGTTGGCAACCAAAGACAACTTTAGAAGAATTATGTCGAATGATGGTTGAAGCAGATTTACGACGCAATGATCAAGGCTTTTCGTTTTAATTATTAGATTTAATATTCAAGACAGACATTATGGCTTCACGCATATTATTAACAGGTGCAAATGGTTTTGTAGGCAAAGTATTGACTCCCATGCTTGTTGCAGCAGGCCATGAGGTTATATGTGCCAGTTTGAGCGATTCGACATTTGCAGACACCAAAAGTCTCACCCTAGACATTTGTGATCCAAATGCAGTCTTACAAGCAGTTAAAGAGATACAACCCACACATCTTTTACATTTAGCGGCAATAAGCCATGTGCCAACGAGTTTTAAAGACCCTCGGTTAACTTGGCAAACCAATGTCATGGGCACGATTTACTTATTAGAGGCGATTAAGCAATACAGCCCAAAGACGTTTTTTCAATTTATAAGCTCATCTGAGGTTTATGGCAAAGCCTTTAAAGTTGGACATGCCGTATCCGAAGATACCACATGCATTCCAATGAACCCATATGCAGCAAGCAAACGTGCTGCAGAATTGGCTACTCAGCAATACTTTCAACAAGGCGTGAATGGTGTGATTGTCAGGCCATTTAATCATATTGGCCCTGGACAATCTCCAGATTTCGTTACCGCTGCCTTTGCAAAACAAATTGCTAGCATTGAGGCCGGATTGCAACCTCCTGTTATCAAGGTTGGCAACCTTACAGCACACCGCGATTTTCTTGATGTACGAGATGTTTGCTACGCCTATCTAAAATTATTAGACTTAGCAACGCTGCAACCGGATCAAACTACGTTTAATATTGCATCTGGAAAAGCACATAAAATTGATGATGTACTAACTATATTATTACAGCAATCAACCATGGATATTCAAGTAGAACAAGATCCGGAAAGGCTGCGTCCATCTGATATTCCTATTGCAATCGGCAACTATGATCATTTGCAAAAGCTTACCGGTTGGCAGCCACAATATAGTTTTGTTGAGAGTCTAACTTCGTTACTAGACTATTGGCGCACCCAGGTCAAAATGCAATGAAGCTCTTATTAAATACAACCTCATTAATGCCCCCGTTAACGGGTATTGGTAATTACACTCTCAATTTATTGCAGCAATTCAATGAAGCACCTGATATAGAACAAATCTATTGTTTCAATGGCCGTCATTGGCAATTGGCAGAAGAATTGCTTGCGGCTAGAAACACTTCAGACGACAAAAATTGTAAATCTAAATTTAATCCATATTCATATAGACCGAACCTTCGAAAACTAATTCGATCTCTGCCATTTTCTTATTCCTTAAATGCCAATATGATAAATCGAAATTTCAATAAAACCCCATCTACCATTAGTTCAGGCATCTATCATGAGCCTAGTTTTATTTTAAAATCAAATAAATTTCCCGCCGTGGTCAACATCCATGATCTGTCTTTTATTCATCATCCTGAATATCATCCACGACAACGCGTACAGTACTTGCTTAAAGAATTACCTAAGACCTTAAAACACGCCGATATCATCATTACAGATTCCAACTTAGTGCGTGAAGAATTGTTGCAACGATATCAATTAGATGAAGACAAGGTTAAAGCGATCTATTTAGGTGTAGACCCGAGATTTAAACCAAGGTCTTCCGAAGAAATAAATCCTTATTTAAAAAAATATAACCTAGGTTTTAAGCAATATATTTTTTACGTAGGTACAATAGAACCCCGTAAAGGCGTCGATGTATTATTGGCTAGTTGGCGTGGATTACCAAAAAAAATTCGCGAACATTTCCCCTTAGTGATTGCTGGCTCGCCTGGATGGAGTTGCGCCAAACTTATGGCTGACATTTATACGCTGGTATCAAAAGGTGAAATACGCTATTTACAATATGTAAATCAGAATGACTTACCCAGACTTTATTCTGGCGCAGCCGTCTTTCTTTATCCATCACATTATGAGGGATTTGGTTTGCCTGTATTAGAAGCGATGGCGAGTGGCACCACTACTATTTGTCGTGACTATACAACGATGGCGGAATTTGCCAGCGACACCGTGATAACCTGTAAAACCAAACATTTGGAAGAATGGATACAAAAGTTAAAACTTATTCTAGAAGATAAAGAACTTAATAATTCATTGGCGAACGTGGCTTTAATCCAGGCTCAGCAATTTACGTGGAAACGCTGCGCTGATGCAACACTTGATGTATATAAACAACTATTGTAATTACAACCTCTGATTAAAAATGTTGATTGGCCGAGTTTATTATGAAAATATTACATTGTTATAAGACTTATTTGCCTGACACGATTGGTGGCGTTGAGCAAGTGATTAATCAAATAGCCAAGGGAGCTGCATCACATGGCGTAAACTCCGAAGTCTTTACCTTGTCTCCTAATAAGTCAGAACCTGAACTTAAAATAGATGGCCATGTTGTGCATCGTTGTCATACCCATCTTGATATCGCCTCAACTCCCTTTTCATTCTCAGCATTTAAGGCATTCAAAAAGATTGCAAAAAATGCCGACATCATTCATTATCATTTTCCATATCCTTTTGCAGACATGTTGCATTTCGCTTGTAGAATTAAAAAGCCAACTATAGTGACTTACCATTCTGACATAATCAAGCAAAAACATTTATTAAAACTTTATCAACCTTTGATGCATAAATTTTTAAATGGTATCGATCGGATAGTTGCAACGTCACCGAATTATTTAAATTCAAGTATCGTTTTAAGCAAATATCAAAATAAGACTGTGATCATACCAATAGGCATTGCGGATAATACTCGAGACAACATTGACGATACCAAAATTAAATATTGGCAAAAAAGACTAGGAAATCGATTTTTTTTATTTATTGGCGTATTGCGATACTACAAAGGCCTACATATTTTAATTGAAGCTACCAGAAACAATAGTTTCCCTATTGCGATCGTTGGCGCTGGGCCTTATGAACAAGAATTAAAGGCAATGGCGAACAAATATAATTTAAAGAATATTCATTTTTTAGGGAAGTTAACCGATCAAGATAAAAATGCTTTACTTAAACTTAGTTACGCAGTGATATTTCCCTCACACCTTCGCTCAGAGGCCTTCGGTATTACATTGATCGAGGGCGCTATGCATAGCAAACCATTAATCTCTTGTGAAATTGGCACTGGAACTACATATATTAATATCGATAATAAAACCGGTAAGGTTGTGCCACCCAATGACCCCTTGGCTTTACATCATGCCATGCAATACTTATGGCAAAATCCAGCTGAAGCTCACAAGCTGGGGCAAAATGCAAATGTCCGCTATCAAGATTTATTTACAGCAAAGGCTATGGTGGATTCTTATGTGAAACTGTATGAAGAGTTATTGTAGTTGGAAATTTTTGCGATCCAGCTTTTGTACATTTAGTTGATTTATACTCAAACAAAATATTATAAATAATCCCAAAAAGCTTAAAAACAAGTAACCTTCAGGAATATACCAATGCCAAGCTGTAATCGCAATTAAACCTGCAAGAGCTGTAACTATGGCCAAGATAATAACGGTTGCACGAACACTGAAACCCATATCCATCAAGATGTGATGAATATGTTGCCGATCGGGTGAAAAAGGTGAACGTCCTGCTAACACCCGTGTGATCATTAAACGTGTGGTATCAAATAGTGGCACAATCATCACCCATAACATAATGACTGGCGCAGCAGCAGGATGTTTTCCTTGCGTCAGGCTAATCAAAAACCATGTTAAGGCTAAACCAAGAAACATACTGCCGGCATCACCCATAAACACAAGCGCTTGTCTTCGCCCCGGGAATCGAAAGTTAAAAAATAAAAACGCCAATAAAGAAATAATGAGAATGCTTAAGATATGTAAATCAATATATCTATGGCCTAGATAAGCTACTAAGGCAATTAAGCTTAATTGCACTAAAACCAATGTCCCTGCTAAGCCATCGATGCCATCTGTCATATTGACGGCGTTGATAACGCCAACTGTGGCGAAAATTGAAATTGGGATTGCTAATAAGCCTAAATATATTGGCCCAACAAAGGCAAGATCTCCAAAACTATGGAGACATACACCACCCCAGGTTGTTATTAAAAAAGCTGCGAAGATTTGGCAAACAAAACGTACTGGAGCATTTAATTCATGAAAATCATCTAATAAACCTGTGAAAACAAGAAGTCCACCTGCGGCGATAAAACTTCGATAATCTGAAAGAGATATGTTTAAGGTTAAAAGGGCGAAGACAAAACCAATAAAGATTGCAATACCACCTATGAGTGGGATCTCGCCACTATGATGCTTACGGCCACCAGGACTATCAACTAAACCAAGCCGAAAGGCCAATGGCCTTAGTAACCAAATACTCAAGCATACTATCGCGAAAGAAATTATCAAACTGAGATATAGATTAGACATAGTTATAGTTAACATTTTGTTTCAAAACAGAACATTCAATTTATTAGCTTGCAGAATATCATAATTAACGCATGGAGTAACTATATACATACTATCTAATGATCAAAAAAAACCTAGGTTCAGTCTGGGAATTCTATTTTAACCAAGAAAGCTAACATCGCTTACTGGGTGTTACTGCAACATGGTGAGCAGAGCCAAACTTAGTTGCAGTCACAACCCGGAATCCAGTAATTCAGGCTTATCGTTATAAGATATGTTTGCGAGACCTGGATCCCGGATAATAACTGCAAGTAAACTCGACTTCGTCTCGTCAACTTGCAGTAATTTCCGGGATGACAACGGTGAGAGAATGACAACGGTGAGAGAATGACAACGGTGAGAGAATGACAACGGTGAGAGAATGACAACGGTGAGAGAATGACAACGGTGAGAGAATGACAACGGTGAGAGAATGACAACGGTGAGAGAATGACAACGGTGAGAGAATGACAACGGTGAGAGAATGACAACGGTGAGAGAATGACAACGGTGACGGAATGACAACGGTGACGGAATGACAACGGTGACGGAATGACAACGGTGACGGAATGACAACGGTGACGGAATGACAACGGTGACGGAATGACAACGGTGACGGAATGACAACGGTGACGGAATGACAACGGTGAGAGAATGACAACGGTGACGGAATGACAACGGTGACGGAATGACAACGGTGACGGAATGACAACGGTGACGGAATGACAACGGTGACGGAATGACAACGGTGACGGAATGACAACGGTGACGGAATGACAACGGTGACGGAATGACAACGGTGACGGAATGACAACGGTGACGGAATGACAACGGTGACGGAATGACAACGGTGACGGAATGACAACGGTGACGGAATGACAACGGTGACGGAATGACAACGGTGACGGAATGACAACTCTCTTACTTCACAACCCCAAGCAACGCCTCGGCTACTTTCTGTTGTGACGCATCATCCAAATAGGCGTCCATCGGTAGGCTCATCACACCTCTGGCCACTTCCTCGGCGACGGGGAAACAACCCTCACCTTGTTGCAGATTGCTGAATGCCGGTTGCAGATGTAATGGCACCGGGTAGTGAATGGCCGTTGGGATACCGGCTCCGCGCAGCTTGGTGACCACGGTTTCGCGGTCGCTGACTTGCACTGTGTATTGGGCATAAACGCTAGTATTGTGCGGTTCAATATAAGGTGTGGTGATATGGTCTTGCAGCAGGCTATTATAGCGCGCTGCCACCTTGGCGCGAATTGCCAATTCATCATCAAAGATTGCCAACTTAGCCAATAACACGGCCGCTTGGATGGAGTCCAAACGGCCGCAGATGCCGATGCGCAAATGGTGATAACGGCGGTCTTCGCCGTGCATCCGGATTTGTCTCATGGCCGTGGCAAGTTCTGCATCATTGGTAAAGCATGCCCCGCCATCACCATAGGCGCCTAGTGGCTTGGATGGAAAAAAGCTGGTTATCGCAATAGTGGTTAAGGCGCAGGATTTTTTACCTTTGTAAGTCGCACCAAAGCTTTGGGCAGCATCTTCAATGACCGGTAATTTGTGTTTATTGGCGATAGCATTAATGGCATCCAAATCTGCGCATTGGCCATAGAGACTGACTGCAAGGATGGCCTTGGTTTTGGGAGTGATTGCGGCCTCAATCTTAGCGGGGTCAATATTATAAGTCCGTGGGTCAATATCGACGAACACAGGCTTAGCACCTATAAGACTTATCATCTCCGCCGTTGCAAAAAAGGTAAATGGGGTTGTCACCACTTCATCACCTGGCCCAACGTCCAAGGCCATTAAGGCAATCAATAAGGCATCGGTACCACTCGAGACACCAATACAATGTTGCACACCAGTATAAGCGGCCAAGCGTTCTTCCAAGGCTTGCACCTCTGGGCCCATGATGTATTGGCCATGTTCTAAAACAGCCTTGATACGTTGATCGATATCTTCCTGGATTCGCTTATATTGAGCCTTTAGATTGATGAATTGCATTGTTATGACCTCTTATTTATTCGCCTTGGATTGCAGCGACGCCCTGGGTGACGATAGCCGTTATTAAGACCTGTTTACAATTCAATGTCGCGAGCAAGACTGAATTGTAAACTGGCCTTAATGTTGACCCATCATATCAGAAACAACTTTGCTCTTTAAGTGATATTTCTTATTACCCAATCTGACCAGAGATTACATTTAATCGCTATTATAAACCCATCAATCACACTCCAATTGACAGTTATCAACGTTACCTTCACAAGAATATTTATCACCGGTTTTGAAATGGCAATTGGCTAGTGTTGGCGTGTAATGTATTTCAGACATGGTGACTTGACCTGATGCGCCATCGGGTGCATAACCGCTATATGCACATATAAAATCATTAAAGCCTTTGACATCGCCGCGGACAAAATCAGCGAACATAAAATACGTTGCCTTATTGATAGTGGCTTCGCCATCCATGGGGATGGGTGGTGCAACACCAGCAAGGATGCGGGCATTCGCGCTTGCTGTATAGTGATACCATTGACCGGATACCTTGGTAAACTTAATTTGACTCGGTTTCGGGCAAGCTACAATATCGGCGCTGGCCCATGTCTTTGCAGAAAGTAATAATAGAGACCCACAGAAAATTGCAAATTTATTCATATCACATTCCTTGTGTTAAATAAAAATTATAAGTTGTTCTAAATAGTTGTGCTGCGACTTCGGTGTCATAAATGGGCCAAATGCAATTGCACTTGACCCATTCTTACGCGTTAGACCGTCATCCGACTACGATTGCGCTCGATAGTATTTATGCTGATGCCTTTTACCGCAGATAGCTCATCAATATTGTTGAATTTGCCATGCTGTCTGCGATATTTCACGACTGCCTGGGCTTTCTTTAAGCCGATGCCTTTTAAACTAGCCAATTTAGCAGCATTGGCTTGGTTGATGTTTACCATTGCCATTTGTGGTGCCTTATTGGATTGTGCGCGTCGATGCGGGTGACCAGGACTACGTTTACCCACGCCTTGGAGAAGCTGATTACGTAATAAATGCGAACGCCCATGACCACTTGCTTGCGTAGTCAAGCTTGTCGCAAAACTCGGTGACCATGCAAGCCCCGCAAAAAGCGTCGCCAATAATATATGAAAAAGCTTTTTTTTAAATCCAGTCATAGGCAATTTTGTCTTTAAGTATGAATCAGAGAAATGAATTTCCATTTTTAACACTCCTTTGTTAAATTTACTTTTAATGATTATTGAATAACAAAAATCTGTGATCTGTAATACATCACAAATCCAAATAAATTATGGCATAGCCTGTCAAATCATGTCCACTGTTATTTTGTGGACATGGCACATACTCTTTAGCTGATTGTTTTTATGAAATATTTATAATTGTCGCGGTGAATTTAGCAATTTAAAAATAAAATTAACTATTCAAAAATATAACACTTCAAAAAATATCAGTTCCCTAATTTCGAAAAAAAGTGGTACTATATTATCCATACATTAATTTTTCTGAATTGACAATATTCGTACTGTTACTGAGGAGAGTTACCATGATATCTATGTCTAATCAACTCTATGAAAATCGTGCCCAGCTACTTAGGCAATTCTTTACTGAAAATAAAATTAAATACACTCAAGGTTGGCATAACTTCGATGCAAGTATCACCTCTGACAACGCCTTTGTGGTACAGATCGATAGCCTGGAACAATTAGCCATCATCCATCGATATGTCCATAAACTTAATAAACAAGAACCTGAAGAGGCGCCTGTTGGTTTACGTTCTGCCGCTGGCTGGAAAGAAGAAGACAGTAATTGTCCTGTGACAAAATTTTTTAATTGTGTAACTGCATCACATAATAAATATCAAAAATATGCTGCATCATATACTTTAAATCCCAGCGCAATACCTGACAGTGAAACTGCCCCTGGCATCATCTTTCAATTTACACCAAAATTTCAACAAATCAAAAAAACCAAAGTAATCGAAGAGACTGATCCTAATGATGGTTCTAAACGATACGTTTATACCGTACGCGCTGGGTCACGCTTTTATGAAATGGATCGTGAGCTTGAAAAGTTAGGTTACAAGAATTTTGTCGAAAGTTTAATTCAGTGGACCACAGAGCTTGGCTTAGCTGCAACCGGCGGTAATGGCTCACGTCGTAAAGGGGGCTGTGTTGCAGAAGGGATATGTTCAATCACCATCATGGATCAAAAAGGTAATCTTTATAAAATTACTGACGATGAGATTTATAAAAAGAAATTAGGCAAAGATGGTAAATATCCAAAGGAGTTTACATCATTATTTCTGACCGAAACTGAGGCTAAACGATTTTTTAATTTAATCAGACCTGCACATATGGGACTATTTGGTACCGTAGTAGAAGCCGAATTTGAATGCGAACCCTTAACAAACATGAGTGAAGAAATCATGCAATTTAACAGGGCCAAAGATATTCGCAAGCACTGGAAAACTTTATTAGAAAAAGATAATTGTTCTTTGATATATCATCCACCCTATCAAAAAAACCCTGAAACCCCACCATTACAAGCAAAGATTTGGCAAAAGACTGATGAAAAGCCTACTGGCAATACATCTCATAGCGCTGCCGTGCGATTTAAAGAAGAATTTTTTGTCGAAATCTCTGAAGACATATTTGACGTTTTAACTTGTTGCTATCCTGAATTGATTCCTGTGATGACACGTTTAGCAGCAAAAAGTACCATCGGTGCACGTGGCACTAAAAAGGTTGTTGGTAGTCCCAAAGGTGTTATGCATCCGGGTGGTTATACCACATTTCCTAACAAAGATATCCATGATATTTGTTATATGTTAGCCGTTGATCATAGCGAAGCGCCTGAGATTGCAGCACAGGTCATGGAATCCATCGAAAGCTATTTATTAAAGGCACCAAAGAAAGGACAATATCCAATTACCTTATCAACCTTTTTACGTTATTTTAAAGGGCTTGCCGGAGGCTTATCTGCGACCGCGAGCGGATCTGGCGATGGTCGTTATACCCTGGCATTAGATATTGTATCGCATCCAGATGCCCCAGGATTGAAAGAATTTCATGAGTTTTTACATGATCTATTTGTAAATGAAATAGGGATAACCCCGACCTTACATCCTGGTAAACGCACACCAGATTATGTCAAAGATTACCGTGACGTAATAGGGCAGGGGCCATTTAAGCAATTCAAAAAAGATTATGCCGCATGGCAAAGGTTTATTCGTAAGCAAGCTCACCTCCGCGATACCCCTGATCCATTTATCAGCCCTTATTTACAACAAATGACTGGCATTTCACCGATACCTAAATCAAAAGTTAAAGAGCAACCCGTTGCTGAAGCGGTTGAACCAAAAGTCCGTGCAAAACCAATTACAGATGCCGATAAACATCGTGCATTGGAATCCGTACTTAGATGTTGCAGCTTGGCTGAAAAGGCTTGTGGTGAGAGTGATGAAATTTGTCAAATTAGAGATGCAATCGCTGCTAAGCAAAAAGATTTGAGGGCAGCGCAACCGGCTAAAAGATCGGGTAAAGCGATGGCGTGATCGAATAAATTATAAATTGATGTTGTGAATACAATGGGGTCGGATCGAATTGCATTCGTAAGCAAGGCAATGCAAGTCAAAAATAATTTTAGAGACCCCACCCCTCCCCCTAAGTGATATACACAAACATTGCACAGTTATAAATTTTTAAGGAATAAATACATTAATTAAAACAAGAAGTTGAGTTACATAGCGATTCGTGATCAAATAAAGTTTTCATATTCTATATAAGGAACCGCTATGCAACCGACAAAATTATTACATAAAATCCTAAAGAAATCACAAGCAATAAGCCATGCAAAACGTCAAGAGTCTTTATTAAATGCAGTAGACAGTGTGATTCATGGTGGAAAACTGAGCTTGACATCATTAGGACGGCGTTTGCAGAAAGGGATAAAACCGAAAAGCAAAATACAAGCGATAAATTATTTGCTAGGGAATGGACAGTTGTATTCCGAGCGAGCAGCAATTTATACGGCAATGAATCAATGGCTATTAAGACGAAAGAAAATAAACATGTTAGTGGATTGGTCAAGCATTGTTGTGCATGGGTATCATTTGTTGCGAGCGAGTGTGGTGGTTAAAGGGAGAAGTTTGGTGCTTTGGGAAGAACTTCACCCGGAAAGCGATTAGGCAATGAACAGGTACAGGGAGAATTTTTCAAAACTTGAAGGCGCGATTACCATCGGGACTTAAAGTTTGTGTAATTACAGATGCAGGATTTCATGTTGATTTTTTCAAGCAAGTTATAGATTTAGGTTGGGATTATGTGGGACGTTTATTAACAAACATGCATTACACACTAGAAGGAGAGAGCAATTGGCAGGCTTGTAGTGACTTATATGAATTGGCGACGGATGAACCAAAATATATAGGCGCGGTCAAGTTAAGGAAACAAAAGCCATTTGCTTCTCACTTATATCTTTATAAGACAAAGAAAGTGAAGGAACAACGCCAAAGAAAGGTAAAGATGGGAAAAGCGAAAAGGAACATAAGAATGCTGGAAATAAACCGTGGCTGATTGCATCTTCATTAAAAGTACCGGCGAAGGTTATTATGAAGTTTTATAAGGGTCGTATGAAGATAGAACATGAATTTAGAGATAAAAAGATCCATGATGGGGCGTGATCAAGAAAAAGCCGCAGTAAAGATCCGATTCGATTAAATATCCAATTAATGATAGGTATGCTGGCATTATTTTTATTATGGTTATATGTTTTGGGGCTTGAAAGACAAAATTTACATCGTGATTTCAAACAAATTCAATTAAACATAAGCGAGTGCTATCATTAGTGTTTCTTGCATTAGAAGCGATAATAGGAGCCTACAAAGAAAAAGTTAAACGATGGTGTTTAAGTGAAATCATAGAGGAAGCATTTGAGGACAACCCATGTTGTCCAAATTATGTATATATTACTTAGCC
>CAVVHY010000049.1:0-3349 GCA_963748135.1 uncultured Gammaproteobacteria bacterium
ATACATAATGACCCATACAATTGAAGTGAAACATAAACTTCTCGAAAAATTGGCTATTCATATAGAGAGGCTTCCCACTTAATGTGAGAGGTTAAGTGGTATTGATAGTAACGGGGTGGGGGGAGGGTGATGAAGTACTAAAGCAGTGTGAATTTAGCCGGTTACTTTATATGTTGAAGTCTCGCAACACTATTGCATTTGATTTAGAGCAGGAAGACCCAGCGTTTAAAATGTGAAGGGTGGTCCTAATCATAAATGACGGTGAATTAAAATATAAGAAAAAGAGGATTGTGGTGCCAAAACCCTCTTCTTCAAAGTTAATTTTCCCCTTTTAGGTAGTAGGATAGAAAAGTTATTGTATCAATAGAAATTCCTTTTTTGTGCAATAGTTCTTTTCTTTCTGACCATAACTTTAGGAGAAGAGGTTCCTTCTCTGAATCCACACCATGATGAAGTAGGCGGTGGCATGTAGGACATAAGGCTACAATATTTTCAGTGATGTCAACGCTATGTTGAAACTCTTCTTGCATAGACAACGGTATTAAGTGATGACCTTCTACAAATGGTTTCAAGGATGAGTTAGAGATAAATGTATGGTGGTCATTGTCAATCTCGCATAAAAAATTGGCCAACTTAATTGCTTCAGAGGATTTTTGAATATCTCTCTGATATTGGGATGAGTTTACAGAAACTCCTTTTCTTACCAACAGCATTGTGAATAGCATCCTGAAAAGAAGTATCCTCCATTTCTTCTTCTAGAAAAATACTCCTTTGATTTAAATTATCCATATAATACTCAAAGGTTTTATCATCACACATACCGATATGCGGGATGTCTTCTTTATTTTTTAAATAAATGTACCACCAAACTTCTTTCTCGTCTTTTAATTTAGAATAGTATTCATTACTTTCGATGGTGAAGTCAGACATTTTATTGAAATAAAGCCTTAATTCGTTCCCAGATTGTTTAGGATATACAATCGATACATCTTTCAATTTAGAGCTATTAAAGTCATTGTACGGATGCACATAAACTGGGGTTTGAGAGTTAGAACTCTTCGTATCACCTCCACCTCTACGTGGGAAACTTTCTTTACGTAGACGGAAAATAAAACTTCTTTTTCAAATGGATCAATTGTTACACTTTTATCTCCTGTTGCTTCTCTTTCGGTAATAGGAGATAAAGCTCCAATCGTAGCTTTTACTTTTTCTAGAAATTCTTTGTTCAAACGACCCATTCTACCTCCTACCCTTCAAAAGAATTTTCTTCAAAGATTTTATGCTGTTAAAACAGGTGTGAATACTGTCTTTAGTGAATGTGCTTATTATTGGAGAAAGACTAAAATTTCACTGTTAATATTTCATTTTTCGTAATATCATTTCTTGATTTTAACCCTATCTAGATAGTTGTTTTTTAAAATTCTAGTGAATGTATTAAGGGCAGTTAGATGTTATAATAAGTATCGAATTCAATTAAAAAATTTGTTTAAAAAGGTGAAAACTTATGAAATATAAAGTGTTGGATTTATTTTCAGGTTGTGGAGGGTTAAGTGAAGGTTTTTTACAGCGGGATTTGATGTAGCAGTATCAATTGAGATTGATAGAAAAGCCTGTGAAACTCAACAAAAAAATCATCCACATACAAAAATTATACAAGCTGATCTTACTGAGTATCAACCGACTGATTTACAAAAAGAAACAGGGATAAACAAATACGACATGATTATAGGGGGGCCACCCTGTCAAGGATTTTCTTCTATAGGCACCCGTTTAGGTACAAAAGACTTTGGAGAATTTGGTGAAGACCCCAGAAATAGTCTATACAAGGAATTTGTTAAGTATGTACGCTATTACCAGCCCAAAATGTTCCTAATGGAAAATGTGACTGGTTTATACACTATGCAAAACGGGGCAATTAAAAGAGAATATTGAGAAGGATTTCAGCCATGATGATCCCGAAAATGCTTATATTGGATATAAAGTGGAATCAAAAATACTAAAAGCTGGTAGATTTTGGTGTTCCCCAAAATAGAGAGAGGGTATTTTTTGTAGGTGTTAGGAAGGATATCGAAAATATCTCATTTGAATTTCCAAGTGCAAACTACCAGAAGGGTAGTTATTTTACAGTAAGCGATGCCATAGGTGATTTACCGCCTTTAAGTGTTAAGGATGGTTCAAAGAAAATTCCTCATAAACCTGATAACAATTACTACTTAAGATTATTAAATGGACAAGCTTTAAAAATAGAGAGAGATAATGAATATGATGAAGACCATGTTTATAATCATAAGTCTCGCTTTAACAATGATAGAGATAGAGAGATTTTTCGGATGTTGAAACCATTTCAAAAATTAAAAGAGTTAAATCCATCTCAAGTGCCGATACGCTTAAGAAATGGATTTGATGATTTTTATCGTAAGCTTGATTTTGAAAAACCCTCTCCGACCATCATTGCTCATCTTTATAAAGACGGTCTAGCATTTATACACCCAGATGGTAATCAAGCTCGGTCAATCTCTATCCGTGAAGCAGCTCGACTTCAAAGCTTTCCCGATAATTTTATTTTTCAAGGTTCTCAGACTAATATGTATAAACAAATTGGAAACGCAGTCCCTCCTTTATTAGCTTATCATTTAGCTTTAGCATTAAGAGAGACCATGGATAATATAATAGATAATGAAGTTCAACTTTCCTTAGGTCTGGAAAATTAAATTATTATATTGAATAACAAAATCAAAACCATTGCTATATTAGGTAGCAATGGTTTTGATTTTTTATCGGGAAGCGAAGTAAATATAAACAGGAAAACTCTGAAAGTAGTAAACAACTATGTTGTAATAGTGAGTGTTTAAAAAAGAGTAGGATTGGCGCATCTGAAATTAGTTAAGGGACACATACCCTTTGAACAAATAGATGGCTAAAAACTTTAGACGGGAGCTTCAGTTTGATTAAGTAGTTTTTCTAAATATAGAGATAGTAGAAAAAGAGATGGCGTATAACTTTACGGTTGATACCTAAAAAACAAAATTCGCCTAGAAGTCTTAAAAAATGAAGTCCAAAGAGGCTTTTTAATTGTATCACCTATACTCTTATCGAAAGTGTGGAATCCAACATAACCCAGAGGGATACCTGATCTGATACTTCCCCTTATAGTTTACGAGCCACATTTCGTAAGGTTTAATTTACGTTCGCAAGAGGGATTTATTGTGCTATCAGCCGATCTGCTAGATGGTTAGTTTTTTTCATTTTATCTTTATTTATAATAAAAGAGAGAAAAGCACACACGGCTCTTTCTCTCCTGAAGATTTTTATAGTTATTTGGTTTTAACGAAACTGGCTTTACTTAAGA